>CAYPTW010000152.1:0-4586 GCA_964413755.1 uncultured Thioalkalivibrio sp.
TGCCGCTGTACCAGCTCTACCACGTGCTGAATCACGCCAACCTGTTCGGTGGCGGCTATGTGCGCCAGGCCGGCGCGCTCATGGACGCCATCGGGAGCGGCGCCGGGCGGGCCTAGTCCTCCGCGTGGGCGGCCTGCAAGCGCACCAGCAGGCCGTCCGGCGCCGGCAACACCAGCTCGCCGCCCGCCGCGGACTCGACCGCCAGCCCGCGTGCAGCCAGTGCGTCCCGTGCGCTCCCCAGCTCCGGGTGCTCGAACACCAGCTCCGGGCCGCGCGTTGCTTGCCGCGGCGCGAGGGTGATACCGCCGGCCACCGCCACCGGTCCCGCGGCCGTCTCGTCGGCGACCAGTCCCAGGCGTTCCCAGAGAGCCACCGTGACCGCCGGGTCGCGGGACGGGTAACGGTACTCGAGGAAGTGCCCCAGCATCGTCGCCGGCCAGGCCTCGTCGAAGTCGCGCGACCAGGTGCGCGCTTCCAGCAGCGTCACCACCTGGCCGTCGGGATCACGAAAGCCGGCTTCGTTGAACTCCTGCTCGCCGGTCTTGGCGAAATCGAACTCGACGCCGAGCGCGCTGATGCCCGGTAACGCGTCCGCCAGGCCCGGGCGCACCCAGGTCACGGACGGCGAATCGAACTCGTAGGCGTGCAGCCCGAGCACCAGGCGCCCATCGCTCAGCACCGCGTAATGGTGCTGCCAGGTGTCGCCGACGCGCCCGTGGCTCAGGCCCAGGCCTTCCCAGAAGGCGACCGAGGCCGCGATATCGCGGCTCCACACGCTGAGTTCGAGGAAGCGGCCGAGCATCAGCCGAGCTCGCCGGCCTCCCGCGCCGCCTTGACCCGCTCCGCGCGCTCCTTGCTGGCGCGCAGCTCTGCGGCCACGCGGTCGGGATCGGGCGCCGGCCCGGTCTCCGGCCAGCCCTGCATGTGCTGCAGCGACAGCTGGACGAGAAAGTCGAGATGGTCGTCGCGGGTGTTCAGGCACGGGATGTAGCTCAGGGTCTCGCCGCCGGCCTCGCGGAAATAGCCGGCATTCTCCTCGCCGATCTCCTCGATGGTCTCGAGGCAGTCGGCGGAAAAGCCGGGGCAGACCACGTCGATGCGCTTCATCCCTTTCTGTCCCAGCGCCTTCACGGTCGCGTCGGTGTATGGCTTGAGCCATTCCTCGCGGCCGAAGCGCGACTGGAAAGTCGTGGTCCAGCTGCCGTCCTCCAGCTCGAGCGCCTCCGCCACCAGGCGCGCCGTCTTGTGGCACTGGCAGTGATAGGGGTCGCCCGAATCGAGGTAGCGGCGCGGCACGCCGTGAAAGCTCATCAGCAGGTGCTCACCGCGGCCGTGCTCTGCCCAGTGCTCGCGGATGCTGGCGGCGAGCGCCGCGATGTAGCCGGGCGCGTCGTGGTAGCGGCCGATGAACCGCAGCTCCGGCACCCAGCGCCAGCGCATCAGCTCGGCGGCCACGGCGTCGAAGGTGGAAGCGGTGGTGCTGGCGGAATACTGCGGGTACAGCGGCAGCACCAGCAGGCGCGTGACGTTCAGGGCATGCAATTGCCGCAAGGCCGAGGGAATCGACGGATTGCCGTAGCGCATCCCCAGCGCCACCTCGACCGGGCCCGACAGCCGCGGCGCCAGGCGCTCTTTCAGGCCGTGGGCCTGTTCCCGGGCGCAGGTGAGCAGCGGCGACCCGGCCTCGGTCCAGACGCTGCGGTAGGCTTCAGCGGAGCGGCTCGGCCGGATGCGCAGGATGACGCCGTGGAGAATGAGCCACCACAGGGGGCGCGGCACTTCGACCACGCGCGGGTCCCACAGGAATTCCGCCAGGTAGCGCCTGAGCGGGCCGGTCTCCGGGGCGTCGGGCGTGCCCAGATTCGTGACGAGAATCCCGAGTTTTTCCGCTTTGCCGTGGTGAAATGTGCTGGTGCCGAGGTATTGGCTCATGAAGAATGCTCCCGTGATTGCACGCATTATCCTACGACTTGCCAGGTCTGTGTTCAGGCCCGCCGCCGCGGCGGCGCTGGTACTGGTGGCCGGCAACGCCCTGGCCTTCGCCGTGGAGCTCGACTTCGAGCCGGGCGGCCTCGACGTCGCGGCCGAGGCGTACAGCGACGGACGACTGGCCCTGGTGCGCATCATCAATGGCGAGGACTTTGCGCTGCGCTGCCAGGCCGTGTTCCGCAACGGGCCGGAGGTCGGACGTGGCCGCCAGGCGATCGTGGCGGCCGGGGAAGCAGCAATGTTGTCATGGGCGCCCAAGCGCACGGTGGTGCGCCTGCGCATCGAATTGCACTGCGACCCGCATCGCTGACCCCATCTGTCGGAGAACCACATGACGAAAACCAGACTGGCAATCGCCGTCCCCTGCGCCCTCGCCCTGCTGCTCGGCGCGCACAGCGCCGCTGCGGAGAACTTCGCCCTGGGGGCGAAGGCCGGCACCACCGGGCTCGGGCTCGAGGGCACCTTCCGCATGAGCGAGGCGTTCAACCTGCGCGGCGGCTTCTATACCTTCGACTATTCCACCGATATCGAGGAAGACGGCATCACCTACGACGGCGACCTCGACCTGAGCAACGCCGGCCTGTTCGTCGACTGGCACCCCTTCACCGGCGTGTTCCGCGTCAGTGTCGGCGGCGTGCAGGGCACCAATGCCTTCGGCGGCACCTCGGACGGTGAGCTGGAAGTCGGCGAGAACACCTATTTCGCTGAGCTGCAGGCCGACGTGGACTGGGACGGCTTCGCGCCGTACCTCGGCGTCGGCTGGGGCAACGCGGTGCGCAGCGCCGGCTTCTCCTTCTCGCTCGATCTCGGCGTGATGTTCACCGGCGAGCCCTCGGTGTCCCTGACCGGCACCGTCAATGACCCGCTGCTGCAGCCGCAGTTCGACGAGGACCTGGCGCGCGAGGAAGAAACCCTGCGCCAGGAACTCGAGGACGCGAAGTACTACCCGGTGATCAACCTCGGGATCGCATACCGCTTCTAGGCTCGCGGCCCGGCGCGACCGGGAGGCGGGCGCGGGCGTAGAATGCTCGCCCCGTTTCCCGGTGAGCGACCGTGCCTGCCCATCCTGAATCCCGTCATCGCAAGTCCGGTGAAGCGCTGGCTATCCTGCGCCTCGCCGGGCCGCTGGTGTTCAACAACCTGGCGCTGGCCGGCATGAACTTCGCCGACACCGTCATGGCCGGTCGCCTCGGCACGCGCGACCTCGCGGCCGTGGCGGTGGGCGGGTCGGCCTGGATGGTGGTGTTCCTGTGCGGGCTCGGTGTGCTGATGGCGGTCAGCCCCGTGGTGGCGCATGCCTACGGTGCGGGCCGCTGGGAGGACACCGGGGGCGTCCTGCGCCAGGCGCTGTGGCTGAGCCAGGCGCTGGCCGCGCTCGCCTTTACCGCCTTGCTCGGCGCGCCCGTCTTGCTCGCCGTCATCGGCATCGACCCGGAAGTCGTGCCCCTGACCGCCGGGTACCTGTTCGCCATTTCTTTCGGCCTGCCCGGCGTGTTCGCCTTCCTCGCCATGCGTTTCATGAGCGAGGGCCTGGGCTGGACCCGGCCGATCATGTACGCCGCCGCCGTGGGCCTGGTGGTGAACGTGTGCGGCAACTGGCTGCTGATGTACGGCAACCTCGGCTTCCCCCGGCTCGGTGCGGTGGGTTGCGGCATCGCCAGCGCCATCGCCATGTGGTGCATGTTCGCCGTCATGCTGCTGTACGTGCGCAAGTCGCCGCGCTATGACCGCTTCGCCCTGTGGCGCGGCTTCGAGTGGCCGCGCTGGAGCACGCAGCGCGACATCCTCGGCCTCGGCCTGCCGATCGCCGCCAGTGTCGAGGCGGAGGCCGGGCTGTTCGCCGGCGTGGCGCTCATCATGGGCACGCTCGGCGCCACCCAGGTGGCGGGACACCAGATCGCCATCAACTACGCGGCGACCATGTTCATGGTGCCGCTGGCTTTCCACTCCGCCACCACCATCCGCGTCGGCCAGGCGTTGGGGCGCGATGAGCCGGCGCTCGCGCGGCTTGCCGGGTGGAGCGGCATCGGCCTCTGCGGTGCGTTCATGCTGCTGTCCGCGCTGGTGCTGCTGCTGTTTCGCGAGCACATCGCGAGCTTCTACACCAACGACCCGGAGCTGCTGCCGCTGGCGACCTCGCTGCTGACCATGGCCATGATCTTCCAGGTCTCCGACGGGCTGCAGGTGGGCGCCGCCGGGGCGTTGCGCGGCTTCAAGGACACGCGCGTGCCGATGCTCATGAACGTCGGCAGCTACTGGCTCATCGCCTTCCCGATGGCGTGGTATGCCGGCGTCCACGCGCGTCTCGGGCCGGTGGCCGTGTGGATCGCGCTGATCACCGGCCTGACCGTGACCGCCGTGCTCTTGAATATGCGCTTCGCGCGCTTGTCGAATCGCCGCGTCGCGGCCGCGCCGGCAGGCCGGACGGCCCGGGCCGGGCCGGTACGCGTTCCCGGGGAGTGAGTCCCGGCTAGCCGGTCAGCTCATCCGGGTGCGCCGGGCGCGCCGGCCCGGCGGGATCCGCCCCGCCCGATGACGCGGCCTGGCCGAAGCGCTCGCCGCCGCCGGCCAGCCAGGCGGCTTCTTCGGCCGTGTCA
>CAYPTW010000153.1:0-4556 GCA_964413755.1 uncultured Thioalkalivibrio sp.
CCGCGGCCAGCTGGTGCGGCTGGAGGACAGCTGGCGCGAGGTTCTGGCGCGCCAGGAATATCCGCCTGTCATCCGCAACCTGCTCGGCGAAGCCATGGCGGCCTGCGTGCTGCTGGCCTCCACGCTGAAGTTCGACGGCCTGTTGACCATGCAGATCCAGGGCGACGGCGTCCTGAGCCTGCTGGTGGTCCAGTGCAGCAGCGACCTCACGGTGCGCGGGCTGGCCAAGTGGGAAGGCGACGACCCGCAGGGGTCGCTGGCCGAACTCACCGCGCACGGGCGGCTGGCCATCACCATCGAACGCGGCCGTGGCCGTGAGCGCTACCAGGGCATCGTGCTGGCCGACACCGACACGCTGGCGAGCTGCCTGGACGGCTATTTCGCGCAGTCGGAGCAGCTGCCGACCCGGCTGTGGCTGGCGGCTGACGGCAGCGGCGCCGCCGGGATGCTGTTACAGCAGCTGCCGCAGGGCGAGGGATCCGATGAGCCTGACGCGGACGGTTGGCGCCGCGTCGGCGTGCTGGGTGACACGCTTACGCCCGGCGAGTTGCTCGGCCTGGAGCCGCGGCAGCTGCTGCGACGCCTGTTCCATGAAGACGACCTGCGGCTCGCGGACGAGCGCGCCGTGACATTTCGCTGCAGCTGTACCCGCGAGCGCGTGGAATCCGCGCTGCGGCTGCTGGGCCGGGACGAGCTCGACGAGTTGCTGGCCGGAGAGGGCCGGATCGAGGTGCGCTGCGAATTCTGCAACGCCGCCTACGAGCTCGACCGGGTCGACGTGGCACGGCTGCTGGTCGACCAGGACACCCTGCCGCCGCAGTCCGACCGGCTGCACTAGGCGCTGGCGGCCGGGGCCAGGCGCGCCACGAACTCGCCTGAGAAACGCGCGGCCGCGTCTTCTCCAGGCGACCCGATGTCAACGTCCACCACCAGGCGGGCACGCCCTGCCGCGGCGAGCCGGGCACGGAATGCCGCTGTGGCAGCGGCGTCCGGCCATGACGCATTGGCGACCAGGGTGCCTTCGACTGGTGACAGGAAGCGCATCCGGCACTCGCGAACGACCACTTGCACCGACCCGTGTTGCCCGGCGGTGACGAGCGTCACGCCCCAGCCCGCCAGGGTTGCCAGCCCCTGCAGACTACCGCCGAAAGCCGTACCGACATGGTTTCGGTTGGGGGCCAGTGGCGCCGCGACCTGCAGGCCGCGATCGTCGAGCCGCCGGATTTCCACTTGCATGGCCGCGGCAAGTGGGATGTGTCGCAACCACAAGGCCTGCAGCCGTTCACGCCATTCATGCGCCGAAATCTCGTCCAGCATGTTGAAGCCTATATAACGATATGTTTATATGCGCACACCATGATTTCGGCGGCAAGTTCATCCATGAAACCGATGCTGGAGGCCTGCAAGGCCCTGGCCGATCCCAGCCGGCTGCGCCTGCTGGCGCTCTGCGCCCGTGGGGAGCTTACCGTGACTGAGCTCACCGAGGTGCTGGGCCAGAGCCAGCCGCGCGTGTCGCGACACCTCAAGGTGCTGTGCGGGGCCGGCCTGCTGGACCGCTTCCGGGAGCAGAACTGGGTGTATTACCGGGTCCCGCTCGGCGGGCCGGGCGCCGAACTGGCGCGTGCCCTGTTGCGCCTGGTGCCGGCTGGTGACCCGGTGCTGCGGCTCGACCGGGAGCGGCTCGACCGGGTGCTGGCGCGCCGCGCAGAACAGCTGCGCGGCAGCGCGCTCGACCCGGCGACGCCGACGCCGGCCGGCGTGGACGCGCGCATCATCGATCTCATGGCGGGGGAGCACCTCGGCGAGCTGCTGGATATCGGCACCGGCACCGGGCGCATGCTGCGGCTCCTGGGGGTGAACGCAGAATCCGCCGTGGGCATCGATATATCGCGCGAGATGCTGGTGCTGGCACGCAGCAACTTGCATGCCGCCGGCCTGGACCACCTGTCCGTGCGCCAGGGCAACATGTACCAGCTGCGTTTCGCCGACGGCAGCTTCGATACCGTCACTATCGACCAGGTGCTGTACCGCGCCGAGCAGCCGGACGAGGTGCTGCGTGAAGCGGCCCGCGTGCTGCGTCCCGGCGGTCGCCTGCTGCTGGTCGAATACCTCACCGCTGAAGAGGCGGCGCCCACATCTTCCGCCACCGGCGTACCGCTGGACCAGGAGCGCCTGGCGACGTGGTGCGCGCGGGCGGGACTGCGCCAGGAAATCGTCGAGCGGCTGCAGGCCAGCCCGTGGCCGCTGCTCGTGTCCGTCATCCGCCGTCCCGGCGCCCAGCGCGTCGCGGCGGCCTGAACAAGCCAGGGAGCCAGTTCTTGAATCCAGCGAGCATTCGTTTTTCTTTCGAGTTTTTTCCGCCGCGCGATGCGGCGATGGAAGAGCGCCTGTGGCAGACCGTGGCCAAGCTGGCGCCGCTCGAGCCCTCGTTCGTGTCCGTGACCTATGGCGCGGACGGCTCCACGCGCGAGCGTACGCACGACATCGTCACGCGCATTCATGCGGAAACGGGCCTGGTGAGCGCGCCGCACCTGACCTGCGTCGGCGCCACCCGGGAGGAAGTGCTGGAGATCGCGCAGCGCTACTGGGATGCGGGTATCCGCCAGATCGTGGCCCTGCGCGGCGACCCGCCCAAGGGCAGCACGCATTACACGCCGCATCCCGGCGGCTTCGCCTACGCGGCCGACCTGGTCGCCGGCCTGCGCAGCGTGGGCGATTTCGATATCTCCGTGGCCGCCTATCCGGAAGTGCACCCGGAGGCCGAGAGCGCCCAGGCCGACCTCGACAACCTGAAGCGCAAGGTCGATGCCGGCGCGGCGCGGGCCATCACCCAGTTCTTTTTCGACCCGGCGGCGTTCCTGCGCTTTCGTGATGCCGCGGCGGCCGCCGGGATCAGCGTGCCGATCGTGCCCGGCATCCTGCCGATCACGCGCTTCCCGCAGATCACCAAGTTCGCCGCTGCCTGCGGGGCGAGCATCCCTGACTGGCTGCGGGACCGCTTCGCCGGCCTCGAGGACGATGCGGAGACACGCAGCCTCATCTCGGCCAGCGTGGCCATCGACATGGTGGAGACCCTGCGCCGCCACGGCGTACAGGATTTTCATTTCTACACGCTGAACCGCGCCGAGCTGGTGTACGCCATCTGTCACTGCCTCATGCACGGCCCGGCGCCGCGGGTGGCGTATGCCTGAGCAGCGCGCGCAACATCGCCAGCCCGACCGCAGCGCCGAACTGGCGGCGCTGATGCGCCGGCGCATCCTCCTGCTCGACGGCGCCACCGGCACGCTGATGCAGGAACGCAAGCTGGTGGAAGCGGACTTCCGCGGCGAACGTTTTGCCGCTCATCCGGCCGACCTGAAGGGCAATTTCGACCTGTTGTGCGTGGTGCGGCCCGACATCGTTGCCGACGTGCACCGCGCCTACCTCGACGCCGGCGCGGACATCATCGAGACCAACACCTTCAGCGCCACGGCGATCGCCCAGGCGGACTACGGCCTGGAGTCCGCGGTGGCCGACATCAACTACGCGGCGGCGCGCATCGCGCGGGAATGCGCCGACGCGGCTGGCGCCGACGGGCGCCCGCGCTTCGTCGCCGGCGTGCTGGGACCGACCAACCGTACCGCCTCGATCTCGCCGGACGTCACCGACCCGGGCAAGCGCAACGTGCGCTTCGACCAGCTGGTGGCGGCTTATCGCGAGGCCGCCCTGGCGCTGGCCGACGGCGGCGCCGACATCCTCATGGTCGAGACCGTATTCGACACGCTGAACGCGCGCGCCGCGTTGTACGCGCTCGACGCCATGTTCGAGGAGGAGGGCTTCCGGTTGCCGGTCATGGTCTCGGGCACCATCACCGATGCCTCCGGGCGCACGCTGTCGGGACAGACCGTCGAGGCTTTCTGGAACTCCATCCGCCACGCGCGTCCGCTGGCGGTCGGTTTCAACTGCGCCCTCGGTGCGGAACAGCTGCGACCGCACGTCGAGGAGCTGTCCGGGCTGGCCGACACTTTCGTCAGCGTGCATCCGAACGCCGGCCTGCCGAACGCCTTCGGCGGTTACGACCAGGACGCCGAGACCATGGCGGCGCTGGTCGGCGAGTTCGCCGAGAGCGGGTTCGTCAATGTCATCGGCGGCTGCTGCGGCACCCGGCCCGAGCACATCGCCGCGCTGGCCGCGGCGGTGCGCGGCAAGCCGCCGCGCGTGGTGCCGCAGCGACCCCCCGCCTGTCGGCTGAGCGGCCTGGAAGCACTGAACATCACGCCGGAGTCGCTGTTCGTCAACGTGGGCGAGCGCACCAACGTCACCGGCTCGGCACGCTTCCGCAAGCTCATCGAGGCGGACGACTACGCCGCCGCGGTGGACGTGGCGCGCCAGCAGGTGGACAGCGGCGCGCAGATCGTCGACGTCAACATGGACGAGGGCATGCTCGACTCCGAGGCGGCCATGCAGACCTTCCTCGACCTGCTGGCCGCCGAGCCCGACGTG
This sequence comes from uncultured Thioalkalivibrio sp., assembly GCA_964413755.1. Lineage (GTDB taxonomy): Bacteria > Pseudomonadota > Gammaproteobacteria > Steroidobacterales > XN24 > XN24. The sequence goes on from CAYPTW010000153.1 coordinate 4,483, forward strand.
GCGCGCGTGCCGGTGATGATCGATTCCTCGAAATGGTCGGTGCTGGAAGCCGGCCTGAAGTGCCTGCAGGGCAA
>CAYPTW010000154.1:0-4548 GCA_964413755.1 uncultured Thioalkalivibrio sp.
TGTTTTCTGTGGCACTTTCCGTCGGCTCGCGCCGCCCAGGCGTTACCTGGCACCCTGCCCTGCGGAGCCCGGACTTTCCTCCCCGGCCGAAGCCGGAGCGACTGCCCGGCCGGCTCCTGCGCGCGCCTATTGTACGCCCGGCCCGCCCAGCCTGAGCGCCATTTCGTAAACTTCGCGCCGCGGCACACCGGAGAGCTTCACCGCCAGCTTCACGGCACGGCTCGGCGGCAGCTCTTCCAGCAGCGCCGGCAACAGCTGCTGCAACAGCGCCCGGTCGCCCTCGCCTGCCTGCGCCTCCGCGCGCCCGGCCAGCAGCACCACCATCTCGCCGCGACTCGCGTCGGGGTCGTCGCGCACGCGGGCGGCAAGCTCCGCGATCCCGCCGCGATAGACCTGCTCGTGCAGCTTGGTCAGCTCCCGCGCCAGCACCGCCTCGCGGTCGGCACCGAGGCACTCGGCAGCATCCTGCAGCAGCCCGGCGACGCGATTGCCGGCCTCGAAGAACACCAGCGTGCGCGGTTCGTCTGCCAGCGCCTGCAGGCGGGATCGCCGCGCGGCGGCCCGTGCCGGCAGGAAGCCCTCGAACGCGAAACGGTCTGTCGGCAGGCCCGCCACCGACAGCGCGGCCAGCAGGGCGGACGGCCCGGGTACGGGACTGACCGTGACACCGGCCTGCGCTGCCGCGCGCACCAGCCGATAGCCGGGGTCGCTCAGCAGGGGTGTGCCGGCATCGGAGACCAGCGCCAGGCACTCGCCGGCGGCGAGGCGTTCCACCAGTCCCGGCGCCACCCGCGCCTCGTTGTGCTCATGCAGCGACGCGAGGCGTTGCTTGATGCCGAACGCCGCCAGCAGGCGCCCGCTGTGGCGCGTGTCCTCGCACACGACGAGGTCCGCCTCGGCCAGGATGCGCTGCGCGCGCGGCGCCAGGTCCTCGAGGTTGCCGATGGGCGTGGCCACGACCCACAGCGTTCCCGGTGTTTTTGCCACTATAATCGCCCTTCCCCGCGCTTCACCTTGCCCGGACACTCGACGCATGCTGCATCCCCGTCACCGTATTGCGCAAACCCTGCTGCTGGCGACAGTCGTCGCCTGGCTGCTGGCCGCCTGCGCACCGCTGCAGCGCGAACCCGAGCCGGACGCCGGCGAAGTCGCACGCGCCGCGCTGGCGGAAGCGCGCCAGGCACTGATAGAGGGACGCGCCGAAGCCGCCCTGCTGCGCCTGGCCGCCCTCCCGGCCGGCACGGCCGATCCCGAAGCCCGCGCCATCCTGGAGTTGCGCGCGGAGGCGGCCTTTGCCGCAAGACAGCCGGACGTGGGTGTCGCCGCATTGGTGCAGCGGGAGCGCATGCTGGAGGCGCCGGCGGACCGCGCAGCCAACCAGCGCCGGATCTGGAATCGCATGCAGGAGGCGACCGCCGCCGGAGTGACGCTCGAGACTCCGGCCGGGACCGATCCGGTGACGGCAGGGTGGCTGGCATTGGGGCGCATTGCCGCGGCAAGCGGCGGCAACCTGTTCCGGCTGCGCGCCGGGCTGGAAGAATGGCGCGCCGTGCATCCCTGGCACCCGGCCGCTCCCGGCCTGGTCGACGGCTTGCTGGCTGACTACCGCGCCATGACGGAATACCCGGCGCAGATCGCCTTGCTGCTGCCGCTGGGAGGGCGCCAAAGCGGGGCTGCAGCCGCAGTGCGGGACGGGTTCATCGCTGCTTACCTGGCCGACGAGAGCGAAGGCGAGCGGCCGGCCGTGGTCGTCTACGACACCGTGGCGCTGGGCGCTGTCGCCGCCTACGAGATGGCGGTACGCAACGGCGCCGAGTTCGTCGTCGGCCCGCTGCTGAAAAGCGAGCTGGCGGAGCTTGCCGTCGCCGAGCGCCCGCTGGCGCCCGGCCTGGCCCTGAACTGGACGGACGACGGACTGGCGCTGCCCGGCTACCTGGCGCAGTTCGCCCTCGCCCCCGAGGAAGAAGCGGCGGCGGCCGCCGAGCGCGCCGTGCGGGAAGGACACCGGCGCGCACTTGTGCTCGGGCAGGACACCGACCAGGGCCGCCGCATGGCCGAGAGCTTCATCGCCGCCTTCCAGGCCGGGGGCGGCGAAGTCCTGGGCTGGCAGGTCTATGATCCGCGTGAGAACGACTTCTCGACCGAGATCCGCGCCCTCCTGCTGCTGGACGAGAGCCGTGCCCGGCACCAGCAGATGCAGGCCCTGCTGGGCCGCCGGCTTGAATACGAGCCGCGACGCCGCCAGGACGCTGACCTGGTCTTCCTTGCGGCCCGCGCCTCCGAGGCCGTACTGCTGCGGCCGCAATTGCGCTTTCATTACGCCAGCGAGCTCCCGGTCTACGCCACCTCGCTGGTGTACGACGCCACGCGCGAGCGCCAGGACGACCTCGAGGGCGTGCTCTTTCCCGACATGCCCTGGCGCGTCGGTGCCGTCTCGCCGGAAGTGATGGCGCCCTTCCGTGCCTTCGGCCAGGGGGCCGTAGAGCACAGCGGCCGCCTGTTCGCCTTCGGCGCCGATGCCTACCGGCTGCTGCCGGTGCTCTATCACGGCGGCACCGCGCTCTCTGGCGGGATGCAGGGTCTCACCGGCGATCTGAGCCTCGATGCGGACGGCCGCGTCCGTCGGGGCCTGGCCTGGGGCCGCTTCATCGCGGGAGAGGTGCGCCACGACCCGCCGCCCGTCGATCTCGAGCCGCTACCGGCGCCGGACGATGGCGCGGGAACGATGCCAGGCGGTATCGAAGAACGCGTGCCGGCCACGCCGCCCGCCGGGTCGCGCACGCAGCCATGAGGCAGGCCCGGGGCCGTGCCGCGGAAGACGCGGCGCTGGCCCTCCTCCAGGCCCGCGGGCTGTCCCTCCTCGCGCGCAACTACCGCTGCCGCCTGGGCGAGATCGACCTGGTGATGCGCGACGGAGATGCGCTGGTGTTCGTTGAGGTGCGGGCGCGCGGCAGCCAGCAACACGGCGGGGCCGCGGCCAGCGTCGATGCGCACAAGCAGCGACGGATTCAGCGTGCGGCACGGCACTACCTGATGACGCATCCGCACGCCGCGGAGTTGCCGGCACGCTTCGACGTGGTGGCAATCTCCGGGCCTGACGGCGAGAATGACACGCTCTGGATCCGCGCCGCCTTCGACGGCGCCAGCTGAGGCCTGCCGATGACGTCGCCAGCCGATCCGGCACCTGCGGAGGCACTCGCCGCCGCCGTCGGGGCCGACAACCTGCTCACCGATCCCGCCGATTGCTGGACCTACGGCTATGACAACAGCCGCGGCCAGGCCCTGCCCATGGCGGTGGTACTGCCACAGGACACCGATGCAGTGCGCCGGACCGTCCTTGCCTGCCGCCAGTTCCAGCTGCCCCTGACCGTGCGAGGCCGTGGCACCGGGACCACCGGCGCGGCCGTGCCCGAGGACGGCGGCGTGGTCATGTCCATGGAGCGCATGGACCGCATCCTGCGCATCGACGCGGCCAACCGCGTCGCCGTGGTGCAACCCGGGGTCACCAACGGCGCGTTGCAGGCCGCTGCGGCTGCCGAGGGATTCTTCTGGCCGCCCGACCCGGGCTCCGCCGACTACTGCACCGTCGGCGGCAACCTGGCCTGCAATGCTGCCGGCCCGCGCGCACTCAAGTACGGCACGCCGCGCGACAACACGCTCGGTCTCGAAGCCGTCACCGGCGCAGGCGGCTTGATGCGCTCGGGCGCCTATACCACCAAGGGCGTGGTGGGCCTGGACCTGACACGCTTGCTGATCGGTTCCGAGGGCACGCTGGCGATCATCACCGCAGCCACGCTCAAGCTGACGCCGCTGGCTGAAAGCATCGCCACGGTGCGCGTCGCGTACGCCGACATGCACGCCGCTGCCGCCGCGGTGAGCCGCATCATGGCGCAGCCCGTGGTGCCGCGCGTGCTCGAGTTCCTCGACGGCCCGGCGCTCGCCCTGCTGCGCGCGCGCGACCCCGGCGCCGTACCCGAGGGTGCCGGGGCGCTGCTGATGCTCGAGGCGGACGGGCTGGAGGCGCAACTGCCAGCTGCTGTCGCCGCCTTGCGCCGTGCGGCCGCAGGCGAGGGCCTGATTGAATGGCGCGTCGCCACCGACGCCGCCGAGGCACGGGCGCTGTGGGCCGCGCGCAAGGCCCTGTCGCCGGCCTTGCGCAGCCTCGCGCCGCACAAGATCAACGAGGACGTGGTCGTGCCGGTATCGCGCCTCGGCGAACTCACCGACCGCCTCGAGCAGTTCGCCGCAAAGCACCGCGTGCGCATCGTCAGCTTCGGCCACGCCGGCAACGGCAACCTGCACGTCAACGTCCTCGGCGAGGACGGCGACCTGGAGCGCATGCATGCCTGCGTGGAAGAGGTCTTTCGCACTGTCCTCGAGCTCGGCGGCACGCTCTCCGGCGAGCACGGCGTGGGACGCAGCAAGCGCGACTTCGTCAGCCTCGAGATCGATGCGGAGACGCTGGCCCTGATGCGCGCGGTGAAGCGGGTGTTCGATCCCGACGGCATTCTCAACCCGGGGAAGTCGCTGCCCGACCCGGCCTGACGC
>CAYPTW010000155.1:0-4509 GCA_964413755.1 uncultured Thioalkalivibrio sp.
GTGGCTGCCGCGCTCGATGATGCGCCCGCCGTCGATGACCACGATCTGGTCGGCCATGCGCACGGTGGAAAAGCGATGCGAGATGAGGATCGCGATGCGGTCCTGCGTCAGCTCGCGGAAATGCGCGAACACCGTGGCCTCCGCGGCCGCGTCCATCGCCGCGGTCGGCTCGTCCAGCACCAGGATGTCGGCGCCCGAGCGCATGAAGGCGCGCGCCAGGGCGATCTTCTGCCACTGTCCGCCTGACAGCTCGCGCCCGTCCTTGAACCACTTGCCGAGCTGGGTATCGAAGCGCCCCGGCAGGGTGTCGATGAACGGCAGCGCCATGCCCTGTTCGGCCGCCTGTGCCCAGCGCGCCTCGTCCTCGAAGTGCAGCACGTCGCCGGCGCCGATGTTCTCGCCCACGGTGAACTGGTAGCGCGCGAAGTCCTGGAAGATGACGCCGATGCGCCGGCGCAGCACCTCCGGGTCCCACTCGCGCAGGTCGAGCCCGTCCAGCAGGATGCGGCCGGCGGTGGGCGTGTAGAGCCCGGACAGCAGCTTGATCAGCGTGGTCTTGCCGGAGCCGTTCTCGCCCACCAGCGCCAGCGACTCGCCCGGCCGGATGTGCAGGTCGATGTCCCTGAGCGCCGGCGTCTCGGCGCCCGGGTAGGTGAAGGAGACCTGCTCGAAGCGGATGCCGTCGCTCGGGTCGGGCCCGCGCGACAGCTCGCCGGAGCGCTGCGGCACCGGCGTCTCCAGGTACTCGTACAGCGTCGAGAGGTAGAGGTTGTCCTCGTACATGCCGCTGATGGCGGAGAGGCTGGCCGAGACCGCCGCCTGGCCCTGGCGGAACAGCATCATGTACATGGTCATCTGGCCCAGCGTGATGCGCCCGGCGATGGTGGTGAAGGCGACCCAGGCATAGGCGCCGTAGAGCGTCACTGTGCCGACCAGGCCGAACACGAAACCCCAGCCGTCGCGCCGCAGGGTGAGGTTGCGGTCCTCGCGGTAGAGCTTGCGAAAGATCTCGCGGTAGCGCTCGAGCAGCCGCGGGCCGAGGGCGAACAGCTGCACTTCCTTGGCATGGTCCTCACGCGCCAGCACGGTCTCGAGGTAGATCTGCATGCGCGTCTCGGGCGAGCGCCAGCGAAACAGCCGGAACGCGTCGCCGGAGAACTTGGCCTCGGCGAGGAATGAGGGCAGGCCCGCGAGCACCAGCAGCAGCACTGCCCAGCCCGAGAACTGCGCCAGCAGCACGCCGTAGCTGACCAGCGAGATGCCGTTTTGCGCCAGGCCGAAGGTGCGCGTCACCAGCGACAGGGGGCGGCTCGACGCCTCGCGCCGCGCGCGTGTGAGCTTGTCGTAGAACTCCGCGTCTTCGAACTGCGCCAGGTCGAGCTGCAGCGCCTTCTCCAGGATCATCTCGTTGACGCGCTGGCCGAGCTGGGCGCGCAGCAGCGACTGCGAGGCCGACAAGGCGCGTTGCGCGCCGGCGAGGGCGCCGACCAGCGCGCCTTCCACTGCCACCAGCATCATCACCGGCTGCGCCTCCAGCACGCCGGTCTCACGGTACACGCCGGCGGCGGCGACCACCGCATCGATGATCAGCGCGCCGACCCAGGCGACGGCGGCCGGCAGCACGCCGGCGAGGAGGGTGAAGGCGGCCAGAACGAGCGTGAGCGGGCGGCTGGTACTCCACACCAGCTCCAGGGCGCGCCGGCTGTAACGGAACACGGCGAGGAACTCGCGCGGGTTGCCGGGCACGGCCTCGGCAGCGCGGTTGCGGCTATGGTGAGGCCGGGCCGCCAATTTCAGCGCGACGGCAACACGCGACTGTTGCCGTTCGGCGCAACGCGGTCCAGCCAGTTGCCGAATACGCGCTCGGCGAGGCGGCGCGTGGGGGGAAGGAACTGTTGCGTGTCGGCGAGGATCTTTTCGGGCGTGTGGCCCAGCCCCGACGCGCGCAGTTCGGCGAGGTAACTCGGCGAGTTCATCCAGCGCCGGATCAGGCCCTCGTCCAGCTCGAGATGGAACTGGAAGCCCCAGGCCGTGTCCTGGTAGCTCATCGCCTGGCCGGGACAGTCCTCGCTCTCCGCCAGGTGGGTCGCGCCGTCAGGGATGTCGAAACCGTGGCCGTGCCACTGGAACACCGGGTGCTCGTCTTCCAGGGGGTGCAGCACGGGGTCGGCTTGCGCCGCCGGGAGGCGCGGGCGCACCGTGTACCAGCCGATCTCCGGGCGGCGCGCCGGGGCGACGCGCGCACCGAGCACGTGCGCCAGCAGCTGCGCGCCGAGGCAGATGCCGAGGATCGGGATGCCGCGCGCCAGCGCCTGCTCGATCAGCTCGCACTCGACCTGCAGGTGAGGATGGCGCTCGTTCTCGCCCACGTTCATCGGCCCGCCGAGCACCACCAGCGCCTGGTAGCGGTCGAGTGACGGACGGGCATCAGGATGACGCTGGAAATTCACGTAGCGGATGCGGTGGCCGCGGTCCCGGATCATCGGGTCGAGCAGGCCGAGGGGCTCGGCCGCCACGTGTTTGAGCACCATGATCCTGGACATGGCGGGGATTCTACCGCGCCGCTTCCCTGGCGCCGCGCGAGCCCTCGGTGCCGATGATGCGCCAGTCGTACTCGACCCCGATCTGCAGGCCGAAAAAGCGCAGCGTCTCCCAGCGCGCCTGGCCCGGCGGCACATTCACGCGATGCGTGAATTCCTTGCGGTCGATGATGGTGCCGTCCTCCATGCGCGCCACTTTTTCCGACACCAGGCCGATGAGCGTCCAGTCCGGGTTGTTGTTGCGCACCAGGAAGTCTTCGGTGTTGTCGCGCGTGCGCGTGTCGAGGATCTCGACCTCTTCCACGGCGATGGCGTTGCGTTGGGTTTCCGGCCCGCGTTCCGTTTCCCAGGCCCAGGCCAGCATCAGCGCCACCACCACGGCGACGCCGGTGAGCATCCGGATGCCCGCCTGGCGCGAGACGAAGAACGCGGCGACGACCAGGGCGAGCAGGATGGCGAGGATGACTGGCACGGCGATTGGATTCCTTGTGCGGCTACATGCGGCTACGGTAAAGCTTTCGCCATACTGTGCCCGATGGATGCCCCGCTTCCAAGCGCGAGGCCGGCGCGCCCACAGCGCCCTTGCCGTAGAATACGGGCTCTTTTGCGCCAGTGAGCCGTGAATCGTGACGAGCACGCCCGGTCCCGAGCACGATCCAGAAGAGAATCCCAGCCGCATTACGCGCTTCCTGCGCGTGGTGGAGTGGCTGGGTAACGCGCTGCCGCACCCGGTGACGCTGTTCGCCCTGTTCGCGCTCAGCGTGGTGCTGTTCAGCGGCCTCATGGGCGCGCTCGAGGTGGCGGTCGCGGATCCTCGCCCGGAGGGCGCGGCGGGCCGTGCGGCCGACGGCATGATCCGCGTGGTCAGCCTGATGAACGCCGAAGGCCTGCGGCGCATCGTGCAGAACCTGGTGACCAACTTCACCAGCTTCGTGCCGCTGGGCACGGTGCTGGTGGCGATGCTGGGCGTCGGCGTGGCGGAGCGCTCGGGCCTGCTCACGGCCGTGGTGCGCGCCATGGTGCTGCGCGCCAGCCCGCGCATGGTCACCATCACCATCGTGTTCGCTGCCGTGCTGTCGAACACGGCATCCGAGATGGGCTACGTGGTGCTCGTGCCGCTGGCGGCGATGGTGTACTACTCGCTGGGCCGCCACCCGCTGGCCGGGCTGGCTGCCGCCTTTGCCGGCGTCTCCGGCGGCTACAGCGCCAACCTGCTGGTGGGGACGGTGGACCCGTTGCTCGCCGGCATCACCCAGGAAGCGGCGCGGCTCATTGCGCCGGACTACCTGGTGGACGCCACCGCGAACTGGTTCTTCATGATGGGCAGCACCGTCCTGGTGGTCACCGTGGTGAGCTTCATCAGCCTGCGCATCGTCGAGCCGGCGCTCGGGCCCTACGACCGCAGCCAGGCGAAGCTGGTCGCCGACGACGAGCACCGCATGGACGGGTTGTCCGAGCAGGAGCGGCGCGGCCTGCGCTACGCCGGCATTGCTGCGCTGCTGATGATCGGCCTGATCGCGCTGCTGGTGGTGCCGGAAGGCGCCGTGCTGCGCAACCCGGAGACCGGCGCCATCAAGGACTCGCCCTTCCTGCGCGGCTTCGTCGCCCTGATCTTCGTGTTCTTCCTCGTGCCCGGCATCACCTACGGCGCGGTGGTCGGCACCATGCGCAGCGATCGCGACGTCATCAACGCCATGGCAAGTGCCATGAGCACGCTCGGGCTGTACATGGTGCTGGTGTTCTTCGCCGCCCAGTTCGTGGCTTTCTTCTCCTGGACCAACCTCGGCGCCGTGACCGCGGTGACCGGGGCGGAAATGCTGAAGTCCATCGGCCTGACGGGGCCGCTGGTGTTCGTGTTCTTCGTGCTGATGTGCGGCTTCGTCAACCTGATGCTCGGCTCGGCCTCGGCGCAATGGGCGGTGACCGCGCCGATCTTCGTGCCCATGCTGATGCTGCTCGGCTACAGCCC
>CAYPTW010000156.1:0-4503 GCA_964413755.1 uncultured Thioalkalivibrio sp.
GCCATGCAGAGGTTGTACAGGCTCTGCTTGGCGCCGTTGGAGACCAGCACCTGGTCGGGCTGGTACTCGATCCGGTTGTCGCGCCGGAACTTTTCGCAGATCGCCTGGCGCAGCTCGAGAATGCCTTCCACGGCCGTGTAGCGCGTGCGCCCGGCATGGATCGCCTCGATGGCGGCCGCGCGAATGTGCTCTGGGGTGTCGAAATCGGGCTCGCCGGCACCGAGGCCGATGATGTCCCGGCCGGCGCGCTTGAGCTCGGCGGCTTTCGCGGTCACGGCCATGGTGGGTGACGGCTTGACGCGGGCGACCCGCTCGGAGAGGCGAAGATCCACGATTTTCCCCCTGGTGCATAATGTGTGGCTGGCGGCATCGGCCCGCTCACCTGGAGCGAACTGACTAGCCTTGGCCGACATGTTGAAATGAAAGCCAGCCGCCGTCCAGTCAGGAATTGCCGCGAGAACATGCAGGAACCGATCAATCCCGCTGCAGAAGGCCGGCCCTTTGAGCTGGTCTCGGACTATGCGCCCGCCGGCGACCAGCCGGAGGCCATCGCGCAGCTGCTCGGCGGACTGGACGCGGGCCTGGCGTCCCAGACCCTGCTCGGGGTGACGGGCTCGGGCAAGACCTACACCATCGCCAACGTCATCGAGGCGCGCCAGCGCCCGACGCTGGTGCTGGCGCACAACAAGACCCTGGCCGCCCAGCTGTACGGCGAGTTCCGCGAGTTCTTCCCGGGGAATGCGGTCGAATACTTCGTCTCCTACTACGATTATTACCAGCCCGAAGCCTATGTGCCGTCTTCCGATACCTATATCGAGAAGGACGCGTCGGTGAACGAGCACATCGAGCAGATGCGCCTGTCGGCCACCAAGGCCCTGCTGTCGCGGCCGGACAGCATCATCGTGGCGACCGTGTCGGCCATCTACGGCCTCGGTGATCCCGCGGCCTACCTGAAGATGGTCCTGCATCTCGACCGCGGCGATCGCATGGCGCAGCGGACCATCCTGCGCCGGCTGGCCGATATGCAGTACCAGCGCAACGAAGTGGACCTGCGGCAGGGTACCTACCGCGTACGCGGTGACGTCATCGACATCTTCCCGGCGGAGTCGGAGCGCGAGGCGCTGCGCCTGCAGCTGTTCGACGACGAGATCGAGTCGTTGAGCTGGTTCGACCCGCTCACCGGCGAAGTGCTGCGCAAGGTGCCGCGGGTCACGATCTTCCCCAAGACGCACTATGTGACCCCGCGCGACCGCTTGCTGGCGGCTATCGACGAGATCAAGGCCGAGTTGAAGGACCGCCTGCAGGCATTGCGGGCGGCCGACAAGTTGCTGGAGGCTCAGCGCCTGGAGCAGCGCACGATGTTCGACCTGGAGATGATCCAGGAGCTGGGTTACTGCCAGGGTATCGAGAACTACTCGCGCTATCTCTCCGGCCGCGCGCCCGGCGAGCCGCCGCCTTGCCTGTTCGATTACCTGCCCGCCAACGCCCTGCTGGTGGTGGACGAGTCCCACGTGACCATCCCGCAGCTCGGGGGCATGTACAAGGGCGACCGCAGCCGCAAGGAGACGCTGGTGGAGTACGGTTTCCGCCTGCCCTCCGCGCTGGACAACCGGCCATTGCGCTTCGACGAGTTCGAGGCCCTGTCCCCTCAGACCATCTACGTTTCCGCGACCCCCCGCGCCTACGAACTGGAGCGCTCCGGGCAAGTGGTGGAGCAGGTCGTGCGCCCGACCGGGCTGGTGGACCCGGAAGTGGAAGTGCGTCCCGTCCGCCACCAGGTGGACGACGTGCTCTCCGAAATCCGCCTGCGCGTGGCGCGCAGCGAGCGCGTGCTGATCACCACGCTGACCAAGCGCATGGCAGAGGACCTCACCGAGTACCTGGCCGAGCACGACGTGCGCGTGCGCTACCTGCACTCCGACATCGACACGGTCGAGCGCAGCGAGATCATCCGCGACCTGCGTCGCGGCGAGTTCGACGTGCTGGTGGGGATCAACCTGTTGCGTGAGGGCCTCGACATGCCCGAGGTGTCGCTGGTGGCGATCCTGGACGCGGACAAGGAGGGCTTCCTGCGCTCCGAGGGCTCGCTGATCCAGACCATCGGGCGTGCCGCGCGCAACGTCCACGGCAAGGCCATCCTGTACGCCGATCGCGAGACCGGCTCCATGCAGCGGGCCATCGGCGAGACCAAGCGGCGCCGCGCGAAGCAGATCGCCTTCAACGCGGAGCACGGCATCACGCCGCAGACCATCGTCAAGCGCATCGCGGACGTGATGGAAGGCGCCCGGGAGGAGGGCGGTCGAGCGGGGACCGACAAGACGCGCCGCAAGGTGGCCGAGCCACGCCTCGCCTACGAGAAGCTGAGCACGGAAGAGGTCATGAAGCGCATCCGCAAGCTGGAAGCCGACATGTACCGCCATGCCCGCGAGCTGGAGTTCGAGAAAGCGGCGGAGTTACGCGACGAGATCGAGCGGCTGCGCCACGAGGGGCTCGGTTTGCCGTCCGACCTGGCGGGGTAGCAAAGCGCTTGCCCGCCGGGGCCTTCGCCGGTATCCTTCCGCGTCTTGAACTAGGCGCGTAGCTCAGTGGTAGAGCACTACGTTGACATCGTAGGGGTCGGCGGTTCAAACCCGCCCGCGCCTACCAAATCCGAGACCCGCACGCCCCGGCGCAAAGCCCGCCAGGGACTACCGCCGGAGCGTGCAGTCCGATTCTGAGCAGACAGAGTTCCCATGCCAGTCATCACGCTCCCTGACGGAAGTCAGCGCAGCTTCGACGCGCCCATCACCGTGGCGGAGCTGGCTGCAGACATCGGCCCCGGCCTGGCCAAGGCCGCGGTGGCCGGCCGCGTGGACGGCCGCCTGGTCGATACCTCGTTCCGCATCGACAGCGACGCCGAGGCCGCGATCGTCACCGGTCGCGACGAGGACGGGCTGGAGATCATCCGCCATTCGACCGCTCACCTGCTGGCCCAGGCGGTCAAGCAGCTGTTCCCGAGCGCGCAGGTCACCATCGGCCCGGTCATCGAGGACGGCTTCTATTACGACTTCGCCTTCGACCGCGCATTCACGCCAGAGGACCTCGAGGCTATCGAGCAGCGCATGGCCGAGCTCGCCGAGGCGGACCAGCCGGTGCAGCGCGAGGTCATGGGTCGCGACGAGGCGGTGACCTTCTTCCGCGGCCTGGGCGAGGAATACAAGGCCCGCATCATCGAGGACATTCCGGCCGACGAGACGCTCAGCATCTACGGGCAGGGGGATTTCAAGGACCTCTGCCGCGGCCCCCATGTGCCCCGCACCGGGCTGCTGAAGGCTTTCAAGCTGACCAAGGTGGCGGGCGCTTACTGGCGTGGCGACGCGCGCAACGAGCAGCTGCAGCGCATTTACGGCACCGCCTGGCCCGACAGCAAGCAGCTCAAGGCCTACCTCAAGCGGCTGGAGGAGGCCGAAAAGCGCGACCACCGCCGCATCGGCCGTGATCTCGACCTGTTCAGCATCCAGGACGACGCTGGCGGCGGGCTGGTTTTCTGGCATCCGCGCGGCGCTCGGATCCGCCGCGTCATGGAGGATTACTGGCGCGAGCAGCACACGAAGCATGGTTACGAGCTGCTGTTCACACCGCATATCGCCCTGGAAGACCTGTGGCACACCTCGGGCCACACGGACTTCTACCGCGAGTCCATGTACAAGCCGATGGAAGAGGACGGCCAGCCTTACCAGCTGAAGCCGATGAACTGTCCCTTCCACGTGCTGGTGTACAAGGACCGCCTGCGCTCCTATCGCGAGTTGCCCATGCGCTGGGCCGAGCTCGGCACGGTGTACCGGCACGAGATGTCGGGCGCGCTGCACGGGCTGATGCGGGTGCGCGGCTTCACCCAGGACGACGCCCACGTGTTTTGCCGCGAGGAACAGATCGAGCAGGAAGTCCTGCGCGTGCTGGACCTGACGCTGGAGATGCTGGGCGACTTCGGCTTCACCCAGTTCGAGGTCAACCTCTCGACCCGCCCGGAAAAGGCCGTGGGCTCGGACGAGATCTGGGACAAGGCGACGGTTGCGCTCAAGGGCGCGCTGGAGCGCAAGGGCCTGGAGTACATCCTCGACGCCGGCGGCGGCGCCTTCTACGGCCCGAAGATCGACTTGAAGATCGAGGATGCCATCGGTCGCAAGTGGCAGTGCTCCACCATCCAGCTGGATTTCAACCTGCCGGAGCGCTTCGACATGGAGTACGTGGCGGGGAGCGGGGAGCGGCGGCGGCCGATCATGATCCACCGCGCGCTGCTGGGCTCGCTGGAGCGTTTCTTCGGTATCCTCATCGAGCACTACGAGGGCAAGTTCCCTGCCTGGCTGGCCCCGGTGCAGGCCGTGGCGATGAATATCACCGACCGGCAGGCCGAATATGTGGAATCCGCCGTGAAAACCCTCGCCAATCAGGGGTTTCGGGTGGACGCGGACTTGAGAAATGAGAAGATCGGCTTTAAAATCCGCGAGCATACTGTGCAAAAGG
>CAYPTW010000157.1:0-4475 GCA_964413755.1 uncultured Thioalkalivibrio sp.
CCGGCCCGGCGGCCGGCCATCACACGCCGTTGATCGGTCCCGGGGAGCCGGGCCCGTTCCGCGTCATCAACCCGCATGGGCGCGCCCGCCTGCTGCTGGTCTGCGACCACGCCAGCAACCGCATCCCGGCGCCGCTGGACAACCTCGGCCTCGACGAGCTGGCCCTCGGCCGCCACATCGCCTGCGACATCGGCGCCGGCGAGGTCACCGAGCGGCTCTCGGCGCGCCTGGACGCGCCCGGGGTGCTGGCGAGTTATTCGCGCCTGGTGGTCGACTGCAACCGCGGCCTGAAAGACCCGACCTCCATCCTCGCGGTGAGCGACGGCGAGTTCATCCCCGGCAACCAGGGCCTGGACGAGGAACAGAAAGCCGAGCGCGCACGCCAGTTTTTTCATCCCTATCACGACGCCATCGCCCGCCGGCTCGACAGCTTTTCGCGGCGCAGCATCGTGCCGGCCTTCGTGGCCATCCACAGCTTTACCCCGATCTTCAAGAACGTCCGTCGCCCGTGGCAGATCGGCATCCTCTGGGACACCGATCCGCGCATCCCCGTGCCGCTCATGCAGGCATTGCGCGCGCAGGGGATCGCAGTCGGCGACAACGAGCCGTACTCGGGCAAGGCGCCCGCCGATCACACGGTGGACCACCATGCCGAGGGCGGGGGACTGCCCCACGTGTCGATCGAGATCCGCCAGGACCTGGTCGACCACGCCGACGGGGTTGCGCGCTGGGCGCGCATCCTCGGCGACGCGCTGGAGCAGATCCTCGCGGACGACAGCCTGTACAGGAGATTCGGGGGAGCCTGAGATGAGCGACAAAGAGCCGAGTTTCACCATCGGCGTGGAGGAGGAATACCTGCTCGTCGACCGTGAGACCCGCAATCTCGTCACCGACATGCCTGAGTCGATGATCGAGGATTGCGAGCACGAGATGGAGGCCCGCGGCCAGGTCAGCCCGGAGTTCCTGCGCGCGCAGATCGAGGTCGGCACCAAGGTGTGCGACAGCATCGCCGAGGTGCGCGAGGAACTCGGCCGCATGCGCGACTGCGTCATCCGCGTTGCCGACCGGCACGGCTGCGCGCCCATCGCCGCTTCCACCCATCCCTTCGCCCACTGGCTCGACCAGCGTCACACCGACAAGGAGCGCTACGACAGCCTGGGGCGCGAGCTGCAGGCCACCGCGCGGCGCCTGCTCATCTGCGGCATGCACGTGCACGTCGGCATCGAGGACGAGGAGACGCGCATCGACCTGATGAGCCAGTTCGCCTACTTCCTGCCGCACCTGCTGGCGCTGTCCTGCTCGTCGCCGTTCTGGGAAGGGGAGAACACCGGCCTGAAGTCCTTCCGCCTCACGGTGTTCGACGCCCTGCCGCGCACCGGCATGCCGGAGACTTTCGCCAGCTGGGCCGAGTACGAGCGCCACATCGAGGTGATGGTGGCGGCCGGGCTGATCGAGGACGGCACCAAGATCTGGTGGGACGTGCGCCCGAGCGCGCGCTACCCGACGCTGGAAACGCGCGTCATGGACGTGTGCACGCGCATCGACGACGCGGTGTGCGTCGCCGCCATCAACGTCTGCCTGCTGCGCATGCTGTTCCGCCTGCGACGCTCCAACCAGCGCTGGCGCACCTACGCGCGCATGCTGCTGATGGAGAACCGCTGGCGCGCCATGCGCTACAGCTTCGACGAGGGCCTGGTGGATCTCGGTCGCGGCGAGATCGTGCCGCATGCGGACAACCTCGGCGAACTGATCGAGCTGATCCGGGAAGATGCCGAGGCGCTGGGCTGCACGGCGGAAGTCGAGCATGCCTGGAAGATCCTCGAGCGCGGCACCAGCGCGCACCGCCAGGTGGCGGCCTACGAGCGCGCCCTGGCGGGCGGCGCCTCGCAAAAGGAGGCGCTCATGGCCGTGGTCGACCTGCTTATCGAGGAAACGCGGGTGTAGCAGCCGCCATGCGCATGCCCACGCCGCGCACCGAGGCGTGCGTGACGACGGCGCGCTTGCGATGCAGCCGGATCATGCCCTGCACCGGCACGTGGAACACCAGCTCGACCAGCGTCCCGGCGGCCAGCTCGGGGTGCTGGCCGGCGATGAACACACCACGCGAGGAGAGGTTCAGCGCCCGCGCGCGCTTGCGGGTGCCGCCGACGTCGATGTGAACGTTGGTAGCGACCGGGCGGCGTTCCGCGTGGCGTCTCTCGTAGTGCATGGGCCGAGCATACCCAAAGCCGGGGCGCGAGGAAATCGGCCGACGTTACGTTAAATGCCGCCTACTTCCCGTCGGCCGCCGGTGCGGTCGGGTAGCGCGTGAACATTTCCGTCACCACGGCATCGATGGCGGCACGCGGGTTCTGCATGGCCTTCTTCGTCAGCCGGCCCTCGGCGACGGCCTCCCAGACCAGCATCTTGCGCGCCGCATCCACCACATCGATGTTCACCGTGCCGACCTTGTAGTTCACGGTGTCGACCTGGGTCTCGTACATGGGGAAGGGCGTGTACATCATGCCGCGATAGCCGTAATAGCCGGACATGCCGTAGCCCATCGCCGGGACCTGTCGCGAGCGCACCTCGGTCTTGTCTTCCGAGCTGGCGTTGAAGTTCACCAGCAGGTCCGGGTCCTGCTCGGTATAGGTGTAGCCGAGCTTCTCCATCTCGCGCCCGGTGGCGGCCTTGAAGTGCTGCGTGACCAGCGTCGAGTAGCCGGCCTGGTCGGTCCCGAGCTGGTCGAAAAACCCGTACGTCTTGTACGCGGTGAAATCGACCTCTGGATCGAAGTTCACGCGGTATTCGGGGGTCACCGCACAGCCCGCCGCCGCGGCTACAAGCAGAGCGGCAAGAATCAGCTTGATGGTTCTCATCACAGGGTCCTCGTGAGCAATGGCTCAGGTAACGCTAGATTACCGCGTTTGGCCCGGGTCCGCAGTTCTCCGACGGCGTTAGGGGGCCGGGCCGAGTTCGTCGGCGAGCTGCCGGATCGCCGCATCGCCGGGGCTGGCCGCCAGGGCCTCGGCGATGACTTCCCGCGCTGCATCAGAGCCACGCGTGGCCGCCGCGATCCGCGCCAGCATCACCCAGGCTTCGCTGCGTTGCGGATCCAGGCGTGTCGCTTCGCGGAACGCGCCCTCGGCGGCCGGGATGTTGCGCATGCTGAGCGCCATGCCGCCGAGCACGAGGTGGGTTTCGGGGAAGTCGATGCGGTTCGCCATCGCCGCCTGCCATTCCCCCATGGCCGTGGCGATCGCCGCCTCCACGTTTGCCGGCATGCGCGCGATCGGAGCGTTGACCATCTGCTTGGCGGCTTCGATCCGGACCGAGCGGTAGGGGTCGGACAACAGGCCGACGACGCGCGGCACGCCTTCATGGGGCGGCGCGCTGCGCTGGACCAGCAGGGCCGCGCCGCGCAGCAGCGGATCAGGGTCATCCAGCAGGGGCGCCAGTTGCGTCGCCGTCGCGGCATCGGCGGACTGGGCGGCGAGCCATGCCGCGGTGGCGCGCACGATACCTGGCTGGCTGTCGTCCAGGGCGATCGCCACGAGGTCGCCCTGCGCGGCCGGCGGGTCGGCGCGGCCGCGGGCGAACACTTCGCCGTAGTGCGGCCCGCGTCGCGTGCTGTCGGGAAACCAGTCCGCGATGGCGGCCGCCGCCCACTCCGGCGCGCGTGCCGTGTGGCAGTCGGTGCAGGCATCCGGTGAGCCGGTCGCGGCCGCGAGGTCGGGTCGCGGAACGCGGAAGCTGTGGTCGCGCCGGCCATCCACGCCCATGTAGACGCGCTCGATCATGTGGCAGCTGGCGCACTGGGCGCCCGCGCTGCCGGGCTCATGGAAATGATGCGCCGGGCTGTCGTAGTCGCCCCGCGCCGCAGCCGGGAACAGGGGGTTCCCGGCCGGCGAGTGGCATTGCACACAGACCGCGTTGCCGTCGGCCACCAGTCGCGCCGAATGCGCGTCGTGGCAGTTCATGCAGCTGACGCCGTTGGCGTACATCTTCGACTGCAGGAAGGAGCCGTAGACGTAGACCTCGTCGAGGATCTGCCCGTCGGCGTGGTACAGCCCCGGCCGCAGGGTCGCGAGGGTGTAGGCGTCGTGATAGGGCGTGCCGGGGAGCGGGTTGCCGTCGCCATGGGCCTCGCGCCGGGAATGGCAGCCCGCGCATTGCTGGATCGTCGCCTCGACGCCGGCCCGCGCCAGGTCCAGGCTGAACCCCGCCGGGCCGAGCGCGGGGTCGATCTCCTCGCCGGCCGCCCAGTCCAGGTGCGCGCTGCCGGGCCCGTGGCAGGCCTCGCAACCGACGCCGATCTCCGCCTGCGTGGATGCGTAGCGCCGGCGCTTCGGGTCGTAGTTCTTCGCGTAGCCGGTGGCGTGGCACTCGGCGCAACGCGCGTTCCAGTTCTTGTAGGGCCCGGTCCAGTGCAAGCCGTCATCCGGCGGCAGGTCGCTGTCCGGGTACAGGTGGAACCAGCGTTCCCGTTCCGTATC
>CAYPTW010000158.1:0-4406 GCA_964413755.1 uncultured Thioalkalivibrio sp.
CCGGCTTCGCCGGTTCGCTCGCTAGCGCTCGCCGCCGCTTAACACGGCGTTAGGAGCATGGCGTGAACGCTGCTGAAGAGGCCGTCTTGAGGTGCCGTGAGATCGTTCGGTCTTTCTTGCTCGGGCACATCGACTATGCAGCCTTCCGAGAGCAGATGGCCCGAGCCATGGTTCCTCTAGATCCGCTCGACAGGGCGTTGCGTGAGCTCACAGAGGTAGGTGCGCGCGAGGCCGAGGCATACGTCGAGTGGCTCGGTGGCGAGTTTGGTGAGCATGAAGATCGCATCCCGCGGCGCGCGGAGTGGAAATATGGTGTTTCAAATGAGCCGTATGGCTGGGTCGACCAAGACGCGTACCGCGCGCGTCTTCGTGAGGCGCTTTCTGATGTTCTCCCGCTGGGTACCTAACAGGCGCTTACGGCGGACCGGCCACCGCGCGGCCTGGCTCTAAAAACGCGCGGCAGGCCGACGCCCCTGACGGGCTGCGGCCTGAGAACAACGGTTAGGTCTTACCTTGAGATCCCCGATGGAACTGATTCAGACCAACCCCAGGCTTCACTTCTTCAACGAAGAAGGAGATCAGCTGCCCCCATTTCGCCTGCCAGGCTGGCGGGGGTGCGTGATTGACAGAGACCAGTTCGACAGTACGAACATGCCGCGCGAGCTGTTTGATGCCGTAGTGAAGGCGGCCGGCTCGGAGCAGCTCTTTATCGCCAGGTATACCCCTGGGGGCGACGGGGCCGAGCAGATAGCTGCAAACTGGGACGCGTTTCGCGAGTTCGTGTTCACGCCGGAGCACTGGTCTCTCGAGTTCGTGCTTTTCGACTCATCGACTCAGTGGGCCATCCTCGCAGAGCTGGACGTGACCGTCTTTGGTGCGTCCTCCGAGCTGGCGGCCGCTGTGGATTCGATTCTGGTGCAACGGGGCCTGAGCCTGGCAGGCCTGACTGACCACTACTTCCCGGGCCTCGATCCGGTCAACCAGCCCGGGGCGCGCTACATTCTCGCCGTCACCGGGCGGTGACCTACCGGTGATTCTGCTCTTTCTGCTCTAGGGAAACCATGGAAGAACTTCTCAGGCATCTCGACGAAGAATTTGATGATTCCGAGGGATTCATTCGAATCGTCAATGCCCGCTGGCTTGATGATGGACTGCGGCTAAGCATGTCTTTGCGGCTGAATGAGGACGCAGATCCGGAGTTGTGGGAGGTATCTTGTGCCTGGGTGGTCGAGGAGTCGCTTAGCGCGGAGTACGCGTGTCATGTTCGTGTCGATGAGGACTCTCCGTTGCTCAAGCCCTACGCCGAGTCCCAGGTTGAACTAATGTTCTCGGGCAATGAGTGCCCGCCGGCGCTGCTCTTGGGGGTGGTGGCTTCATGTTGCACCGACGTCATGGGGCGGCCGCAGTACCTCCAGCGGTTCCTGAACCAGCAGGCGGTTGTATCGGGCATCGTGAGTTCCCGCTACGGGCTCCTGGGTCGGTTCCCCGAGTCCATTGCTGCGCGGATCGTCACGGCATTGAGCGGGCAGCCGATACGAATCCGCTCTCTGCCCACAGGCATGCCGAAGCGCTGGACGGGAACGGAGATTATTCCGTACCCGAAGCTCGCAGTTCTCTCGATCGGCGAGTCATACGTGATTGCTGAGAGCTTCAGTGCGACCCGTGCCTGACCATGCGCAGCCAGCGGCAAAGGGGATGCTGCGGCACCCTGGACTGGTACTGGCAGCATTTGCCTGTCTGCTCGCAATCGGGCCTGCGGCGATGGCCACCGATAGCGTCTGCTATGGCACCACCTCCAACGGCAGGCTGGAAAACGGGTGCAAGCTCCCGTACGCCGGCGAAAACTTCAGGGCCTACAGCCGCCTCGGTGCGACCCTCGGCCGCACCCACCTGCATTGCAGAGTTGCCGAAGTCGTGCTGGCGGCCTACGAAGACCTCCGACAGCAGTACCCGGGAAAGGTCTTCGTCTATGGCGAAACGGGTTGGGCATCAGGCGGCAGCTTCAAGCCCCACAAGACACACCAGAACGGCCTTTCCGTCGACTTCATGGTTCCGGTCCTGGACGAGTCCGGCGAGTCGGTTCACCTGCCTACCAGCGTGTTCAACAAGTACGGCTATGACGTCGAATTCGACGCCAGGGGCCGCGACGGTGAACTGACGATCGACTTCGAAGCATTAGCGGCCCATGTCCTCGCCATCAAGCGCGCGGCTGACGCGAAACAGGTCAGGATCTGGCGGGTGATCTTCGACCCCGAGCTCCAGCCATTCCTGCACAACACAACGGCGTGGCCGGCGCTGGAGGGGCAGGTTACATTCTCGGAGCGTCGATCATGGGTGCGGCATGACGACCACTACCACATCGATTTCGACGTTCCGTGCGAGCCGATGGATTCGGGCCAATGAATATCGCAGTGATCCTACGTAGCGGCACGCTCCTCGCGCTATTCCTGGCTTCTCCTGTTGCGGTCCATGGCCAGTGGCGCGAGGGTGGCGAAGTCGTTCCAGATACGGCCTGGTCGAAGCACCAGCACCGGTTTGGTGCGATGCTCCTGCTTTCCGCCCAGCCCGAGATTTTCCTGGAGGCCTGGGCGCAGCCGACCGAGGGCGTACCGATCCAGACGGCCGACACCGTGCCGCGCGGTGTCCCGGTCGTCGCCTTCGTCCTTTTCACCGGATGCGAACCCGATGACCAGGGGCTATGCAATGCGTCCGTTGATATTACGGTGCTCAGGCCCGACGGGTCGGTCTATTCCCGCTTCGAAGATGCCGACCTTTGGAAGATGAAGCCGGCCATCGCAGAGGGCGCCCTGGAGCTCGCGGCGGATTACGTCGGTGTTGTGATCGAGCCGGATGATCCTCTCGGCCGGTACACGTTCCGGGTGACGGTCCGCGACCTGAATGCGGGCATCACGCTCGATCTTGAGCAGCACTTCACGGCGATCGCGACCGGCGAGTAGTCGGCGCTGCGGATGACCCTCGGGACGGCTGGCCCGAGAGAAGCTCATCGGTCTCCGCCTCGCCAGTCAACTGCCGGAACCGGCGTGATCCCGGATCACCGCCAAAAACTCCTCGCCATAGCGCTCGAGCTTCTTCTGGCCCACCCCGGTGACTTCCAGTAGCGCGGCCGGGCTGGCCGGCAGGTCGCGCGCCATCTCCACCAGCGTGGCGTCGCCGAAGATGATGTAGGGCGGCACGCCCTGCGCGTCGGCGAGCGACTTGCGCAGCGCCCGGAGCTCTTCGAACAGCGTCTCGTCGTACTTGCCGGCGCCGGCCGCCGCTTTCGGCGGCTTGCGTTTCGCGGGCGTGCGGATGCGCGGCTTCGCCAGCTCGAGCGACTCTTCGCCGCGCAGCAGCGGGCGCGCGGCCGGGGTCAGGCGCAGTACCGAGTAGCGCGCGATGTCCTGCTCGAGATAGCCGCGGTGAATGAGCTGCCGGATGAGCGAGGCCCACTCCTGCACGCTGAAGTGCGCGCCGATGCCCCAGGTGGACAGCCGGTCGTGGCCGGCGGCGCGAATGCGCTCGTTGCTGGTCCCGCGCAGGACGTCGATGACGTACTTGATGCCGTAACCCTGGTTCAGCCGGTACACGCAGGACAGCGCCTTGCGCGCGTCCTCGGTAGCGTCGAAGCGCTCCGGCGGCTCGAGGCAGACGTCGCAGTTGCCGCAGTCCTGCGCCAGGCGCTCGCCGAAATAGCCGAGCAGCACGCGGCGCCGGCAGGTCAGGCTCTCGGCCAGCGCCACCATGGCGTTCAGCTTGTGCAGCTCGATGCGCTGCCGGTCGGGGTCGCCGCTGCGCTCGACCAGCGCGCGCGCCGTCACCACGTCCTGGGCGCCGAACAGCAGTAGCGCCTCGGCCGGCAGCCCGTCGCGGCCCGCACGGCCGGTTTCCTGGTAGTAACCCTCGATGTGCTTCGGCATGTCGTAGTGCACGACGAAGCGCACGTTGGGCTTGTCGATGCCCATGCCGAAGGCCACGGTCGCCACCACGATGTCGAGCTCGTCGCGCAGGAACGCGTCCTGTACCCGCACGCGCTCCGCTGCCGCCAGGCCGGCGTGGTAGGCGCCGGCGCGCAGGCCGAGCTCGCCGAGCTTCGCCGCCAGCTCGTCGACGCGCTTGCGCGACAGGGCGTAGATGATGCCGGCCTGGCCCTCGTGCGTGGCGAGGAAGCGTTTGAGCTGCTCGAAGGGCTGGTGCTTCTCGCGCACCGTGTAGCGGATGTTGGGCCGGTCGAAGCTGGCGACGTAGCGGGTCGCGTCCTCGAGGCCCAGCACGCGCACGATGTCCTCGCGCGTCTGCGGGTCCGCGGTGGCGGTGAGCGCCACCATGGGCACGCCGGGGAAGCGTGCCCTGAGCCCGCCGAGCTGCACGTACTCCGGCCGGAAATCATGGCCCCACTGCGACACGCA
>CAYPTW010000159.1:0-4376 GCA_964413755.1 uncultured Thioalkalivibrio sp.
CCGCAGGCGCGAGGGCGCGGTGCGGCGCGTAGGCGACGCCGTCCACGCAGCAGCGCGCGCCGACGGCGCGGGCGCGCTCGACCACCGGGCGCGGGTCGATCACGCTGCCGAGCAGGTTGGAGGCATGGGTGAAACACACCAGTCGCGTGCGCGGGCCGAGCAATTCGTCGAGGTCCTCCGCTTCCAGGCGCATGCTGTCCGCGCGCACGCGCCACCAGCGGATGCGGATGCCGTGTGCCTGCAGGCGCAGCCAGGGGCCGATGTTGGCCTCGTGGTCGGCGTCGCTGACCACGATCTCGTCGCCGGGAGAGAGCGTGGGCAGCAGGGCGCGCGCCAGGCGTGAGAGCAGCGAAGTGGTCGAGGCGCCCATGACGAGCCGGTCGGGTGCGGGGGCCGGGCCGCCGCCGCGGTTGAACAGGCCCGCCAGCGCCGTCCTGGCCCTGGCCTGGAGTTCGCCCGCCTCGGCCGAGGGACCGTAGCTGGCGCCGAGCTGCACCGGCCAGCGGCGCATGTACTCCGCGGTGCGCGCCGCGACCGCATCGAGCGTGGCGGCGCCGCCCGCGTTGTCCATCAGCACCCAGCCGTTGTCCAGGGCCGGGAAATGCCCGCGCACCCAGTCGAGATCCAATGCTGCGGTGTCCGTCGGCGTCACGCTCGTATCCCCTGCGAGGGGCCGGGATGATAGCACGGGGGTTTGCTACACTGCGGCGCCTGTTCCGGGCCCTCCGGACCGAGAGGAAACACGATGTCGTCGTCTGATCTGAGTGATCTCGGCGCCGCGCGCGCGCGGCTCGAGACACTGGCCGAAGATGCGCTGGCGCGCGCCCGCAAGGGTGGCGCCTCGGCCGCCGAGGTGGGCGCCAGCCTGGCCGGCGGGCTGTCCGTGACGGTGCGCAAGGGGGAGGTGGAAACGCTGGAGCACCAGCGCGACCGCGGCTTCAGCGTCACCGTCTATTTCGGCCAGCGCAAGGGCAGCGCCAGCACCTCGGACCTCGCGCCGCAGGCCATCCAGGAGACCGTCGACAAGGCCTGCACCATCGCGCGCTACACGGCCGAGGATGCGTGCGCCGGCCTGCCCGACCGGGAGGCCATGGCGGTCGACCCGCCGGACCTGGACCTGGACCATCCCTGGGACATCGAACCGGACCAGGCGGTGGCGCTGGCGCGCGACTGCGAAGCCGCCGGGTTGCAGGCGGACGCGCGCATCACCAATACCGAAGGCGGATCCCTGTCGAGCCATCGCGGCTTGCGCGTGTACGCCAACACGCACGGCTTCAGCGGCGGCTACGCCAGCACCAGCCACAGCCTCAGCTGCGCGCTCATCGCCGGCAAGGGCGACCAGATGCAGCGCGACTACTGGTACACGCTGTCGCGCTGCGCCGATACGCTGGAGTCGCCGGAAGCGGTCGGGCGGCGCGCGGCGGAGCGGACCCTGCGCCGGCTCGGTGCGCGCAAGGTGTCGACGCGCAGCGTGCCGGTGATTTTCGTCGCCGAACTGGCGCGCGGCTTTCTCGGGCACCTGGTCGGCGCGGTCAAGGGCGGCGCGCAGTACCGCAAGGCGAGCTTCCTGCTGGATGCAGCCGGCACGCAGGTCCTGCCCGAGTGGATGAGCCTCGAGGAGCGGCCGCACATCCCGCGGGCGATGGGCTCCGCGCCCTTCGACGCGGAGGGCGTCGCCACCCATGACCGGCTGCTGGTGGATGCCGGCGTGCTGCAGGGCTACGTGCTCTCCACCTACTCCGCGCGGCGCCTGGGACTGCGCACCACCGGCAACGCAGGCGGCATACACAACCTGCACGTGCGCGGCGACGGCCAGGATTTCGCTGCCCTGTTGCGCCGGATGGGGCGCGGGCTGGTGGTGACGGAATTGATGGGCCAGGGCGTCAACGGCGTGACCGGGGATTATTCGCGCGGGGCAAGCGGGTACTGGGTCGAGGGCGGCGAGATCGCGCACCCGGTGCAGGAAGTGACCATCGCCGGCAACCTGAAAGAGCTGTACCGCGACATCCAGGCCGTCGGCTCGGACGTGGACCGGCGCGGCGTCATCCAGTGCGGCTCCCTGCTGGTCGGCCGCATGACGGTGGCCGGCGACTGACGATGCGCAGCTAGACCAGCTCCGCCAGCGTGTGCCCGGCCAGGCAGCGGGTCTCCGCTTCCCGCGCCTCGCGCAGCACGTCGGTCGCCCCTTGCGCCTCGTTTCTCACCTCGCCGCGCACGGCCGCGAGGATGTCCGCCACGCCGATCTCGCCGGGATCGCGGCCCGGCACGAACGTCTCGTCCTCGGTATGGACCAGCAGCCCGGCCTGCTCGAGTTGCGCCGTAATTTCCTCCAGCGCGCGCGCCGGATACTGCAGTGCCTGGGCCAGTTGCACGAACCCCGGCCGGTACCCGTCGCGGAAGCCCCGCGCCACCTGTTGCATGATCGCCAGCGCCAGGTTCTCCACCTCCGTGATGGACAGGCGCAGGCGTGCCTGGCCATAGCGCAGGCGCTTCGGGTTCTGCACGTAAAACGCGACCTGCGCACCGAGCAGCAGGACCAGCCAGGACAGGTACAGCCAGATCAGCGCCACGATGGCGATGGCGAAACTGGAGTAGATCGCGGCATAGCGCGTCGAGCCCACCACCATGGAGGCGAACAGCGAGCCACCCAGGGCCCATGCCGCGCCGGCCACGATCGCGCCGACCAGCGCAGCGCCGATGCGCACCCTGGTATTGGGCACGAAGGCATAGACGAAGGCGAACACCAGCACCACCAGGGCAAAGGGCGCCAGCCGGCTGACCAGGGCGATGATCGAGCCGAAGGGCTCGATCTCGGCGATCGCCTGCATGGCCGAGCTCGAGTTGATCGTGGCCAGCAGGCCCATGGCAGTGACCATGAGGATCGGCCCCACCAGGATCACGCTGAGATAATCGCTGAAGCGGCGCGCGATGCTGCGTGACTGCTGCACCTGCCAGATGTGGTTGAAGGTGTCCTCCACCTTCTGCACCATCGAGATGACGGTGAACACCAGCAGGGCGAGGCCGATGCCGCCGAGCACGCCGCCGCGCACGTTCTCGACGAAGGCGATGACCTGGTCGGTGATCTCGGCCCCCTTGTCACCCAGCGGCGCGAGGAATTCGTACAGCAGGGGCTCGATCTGCCGGTGCACCCCGAAACCCTTCAGCACCGAGAAGCTGAAGGCGAGCAGCGGCACCACCGACAGCAGCGTGGTGTAGACCAGGCTCATGGCACGCAGGGTGAGCTGGCCCTGCGACAAGTCGCGCGCGATGGCATACAGGAAGCGGGCCGGCAGCAGCAGCAGGCGCCACAGCGGATGCCGGGCGGCACCCGAATCGCCCCACAACAGCTGTTCGCAGCGTGCCTGCAGCGTGGTGCTCATGCCGGGAACAACTCCGTGTCGCCGGTCAGCCGGCGGTAGGCCTCGCGGTACTTGGCGGCGGTGCGGGCGATGATCTCGGGCGGCAGGTGCGGTCCCGGCGCCTTCTTGTCCCAGTCGAGGGTCTCGAGGTAATCGCGCACGAACTGCTTGTCGAAGCTGGGCGGACTCGCGCCCGGCGTCCACTGGTCGGCCGGCCAGAAACGCGAGGAGTCCGGCGTCAGCGCTTCGTCGATGAGGTAGAGCGTGCCGTCGTCGTCCAGGCCGAACTCGAACTTGGTGTCGGCAATGATGATGCCGCGCGCGCGCGCGTAGCGGGCGGCCTCGTCGTAGATGCGCAGCGTCAGCGTGCGGACCTGTGCGGCCAGCTCGGCGCCGATGATCTCGACCATGCGCGCGAAGCTGATGTTCTCGTCGTGTTCGCCGACCGCGGCCTTGGTGGCGGGCGTGAAGATCGGCTCCGGCAGCCGGTCGGCCTGCCGGAGCCCGGCCGGCAGAGGAATGCCGCATACGGCCCCGCTGGCCTGGTAGTCCTTCCAGCCGGAGCCGATGAGGTAGCCGCGCGCCACCGCCTCCACCGGCAGCGGCCGCAGCCGTCGCGTGACGCTGCTGCGCAGGCGGTACTGCGCCGCATCCACCCCGGCCGGCAGGACCGACTCAACCGGCTGCTCGAGCAGGTGGTTGGGCACCAGCGTCCGGGTGCGCGCGAACCAGAAGCGCGCCGTCTGGGTCAGGATCTCGCCCTTGCCGGGGATGGGGTCCGGCAGCACCACGTCGAAGGCGGAAAGGCGGTCGGTGGCCACCATGAGCAGGGTGTGCGCGTCCACTGCGTAGACGTCGCGCACCTTGCCCCGGTGCAACAATTCGAGTCCCGGCAGGTCCGATTCGAACAGCGTGCTCACGGCGCGGCCGCTCGCGGGCGCGCGCCGTCGGCCCGGCTGGCGGCGAATGCACGTGCTGTTAACATTGGGGCTCCCGTAGAGGCACAGGCCGTGATCC
>CAYPTW010000160.1:0-2345 GCA_964413755.1 uncultured Thioalkalivibrio sp.
ACCTCGGACAGCGGGTTGTTCTGGTCCATGAACTGCGACAGCTGCGAGGAGCCGAAGAACTCCTTCACCGCCGCGGCCACCGGCTTGGCGTTGATCATCTCCTGCGGCATCAGGCCTTCGGACTCGGCCAGCGTCAGGCGCTCCTTGACGGCGCGCTCGACGCGCACCAGGCCGATGCGGAAGGCGTTCTCGGCCATCTCGCCGACGCTGCGCACGCGGCGGTTGCCGAGGTGGTCGATGTCGTCCACGGTGCCGCTGCCGTTGCGGATATCGCACAGCGTGCGCAGCACGGCGATGATGTCCGAGGTGGCGGCCGGGTCGTCCTTGCCGAACTCGGCGAACAGCTTCTTCGACTCCTCGTCCTTGCGGGTGGAGAAGTAGTGGCCGTCGTAGAGGATGCCGGGGCCGGTGGTGCTGTCGCGGTCCACGCGGCGGTTGAACTTCATGCGCCCCACGCCGGACAGGTCATAGCGCTCGGCGTTGAAGAACAGGTTGTGGAACAGGTTCTCGGCCGCCTCGCGGGTCGGCGGCTCGCCCGGGCGCATCATGCGGTAGATCTCGACCAGCGCCTCCAGCGGCGTGCCGGTGGGATCGATACGCAGGGTCTGCGACAGGTAGGGGCCGCGGTCGAGGTCGTTGACCCACAGCGTGCGCACCGACTCGATGCCCGACTTGGTCAGCTTGTTGATGCTCTCGACGGTGAGCTCGTCATTGGCCTTGGCCAGCAGCTCGCCGGACTTCTCGTCCACCACGTCGTGGGCCAGGACCTTGCCCTCGAGGTAATCGACCGGGACCGGCAGGGTGTCCACGCCGGCCGCAGCCAGCTTGCGCACATGCAGCGCGGTGATGCGCTTGCCTTCCGCCACCACCAGTTCGTCGCCGATCATGATGTCGAAGCTGGCGGTCTCGCCCTTGAGGCGCTCCGGGATCAGCTTCAGCTCGATCTGCTCGCCGAGCAGGAACTCGTTGGTCTCGAAGAACAGCGCCAGCATTTCCTCCTCGGTATAGCCGAGGGCGCGCAGCAGGATCGTGACCGGCAGCTTGCGCCGACGGTCGATGCGTGCGAACAGGCAGTCCTTCGGGTCGAACTCGAAGTCCAGCCAGGAGCCGCGGTAAGGGATGACGCGCGCGGAGAACAGCAGCTTGCCGGAGCTGTGGGTCTTGCCGCGGTCATGGTCGAAGAACACGCCCGGCGAACGGTGCAGCTGGGAGACGATGACGCGCTCGGTGCCGTTCACGACGAAAGTGCCGTTATCGGTCATCAGCGGCAGCTCACCGAGATAGACTTCCTGCTCGCGGATGTCCTTCACCGGCTTCGGGGTGCCCGAGGCCTCCTTGTCGTAAATGACCAGGCGGACCTTGACGCGCAAGGGCGCCGAATAGGTCAGGCCACGGACCTGGCACTCCTTCACGTCGAAGGGCGGATCCCCGAGGCGATAGCTGACGTACTCCAGGGCGGCGTTGCCCGAGTAGCTGACGATCGGGAACACGCTCTTGAAGGCGGCATGCAGGCCCACCTCCTCGCGAGCGGGTACCGCCAGGTCGGTTTGCAGGAATCTCCGGTAGGAGTCGACCTGGATGGAAAGCAGGTAGGGCACCTCAAGGATCGTCGGACGCTTGCCGAAGTCCTTGCGGATACGCTTCTTCTCGGTAAAGGAATACGCCATCGGGCTCACCTTCGAGTGCGGCTCGTTTTCAGATACGGCCCTGCCGGGAGGGCCAGGCGCCCGGACCCCATGGTCCGGGCGAAACCGGCAGAAACGGGAACAGGCCGGTGGCTCATGCCACCAGCCTGCCCGAGGGCACAGGCTTCAACCCGTGCACGCAGATCTACTTGACCTCGACGCTGGCGCCGGCCTCTTCGAGCTGCTTCTTGATGCCTTCGGCCTCGTCCTTGGAGACGCCTTCCTTCACGGTGGCGGGCACGCCCTCCACCATGTCCTTGGCTTCCTTCAGTCCCAGGCCCGTGATGGTGCGGATCGCCTTGATGACGCCGACCTTGTTGGCGCCGAAGCTGCTCATGACCACGTCGAACTCGGTCTTCTCTTCGGCGGCAGCGGCCTCGGCGGCAGGGCCGGCGGCGGCCACGGCGACCGGCGCAGCGGCGGACACGCCCCACTTCTCCTCGAGTTCGGACACCAGCTGGGTGACCTCGAGGACGCTCATGTTGCTCAGTACTTCAATGATTTCTTCACGCGAAACAGCCATTGTCTGTGCTCCGATAAAACGGTGTTACCCGGTGTGGAAAAGAAAAGCCTGCCTCAGGCCGCCTCGAGCTGGTCGCGCCGCGCAGCGAGCAGGCGCGCGAGCTGCGCGGCGGGCTCGTTGAGGGTGCGCACCAGCTG
>CAYPTW010000160.1:2445-4358 GCA_964413755.1 uncultured Thioalkalivibrio sp.
ACGGCTGAATGTGCGGATTCCGCCACCGTCTTCACTTCGGCGACAAGTGCCTTCTTGTCTTCTAGCCTCAGTGCCATTTTCTACTCCTGGCCGAAAGTCCATGATCGAGGAAACGCTTCCCTTCGCTCCTCACCCTGACGGTGACCTTCACCAGGTATGCCTGACTCGGGTAACACCGTCTGCGCAGGCCTTGCATTAAGGCCGAGGCCGCCTGCGGTCTCTGACGACGGCCGGCTGTCACGCCGGCTCCTTTGTGCATTCCATTGCCGCGAAGCGTCGCGCCGGCTACAGCCGCCGCGCCGCCCGCGCTGCTTTCCCTAGTAACTCAGCGAAGCCTGGTCGACCGCGATGCCCGGACCCATGGTCGAGGACACGGTGACCTTCTTCATGTAGATGCCCTTGGACGATGCGGGCTTGGCCTTGTGCAGGTCGGCCAGCAGCGCACCAAGGTTTTCCTTCAGCGCGGCCGGCTCGAAGTCCGCCTTGCCGATGGCGCAGTGGATGATGCCTGCCTTGTCGGTGCGGTAGCGCACCTGGCCGGCCTTGGCGTTCTTCACCGCGGTGGCCACGTCGGGCGTCACGGTGCCGACCTTCGGGTTCGGCATCAGGCCGCGCGGACCGAGGATCTGGCCCAGCTGGCCCACCACGCGCATGGCGTCGGGCGAGGCGATGACCACGTCGAAGTCGAGAAAACCGCCCTTCACCTTCTGCGCCAGGTCTTCGAAGCCGACGATGTCGGCGCCTGCGGCGGTCGCCTTCTCGGCGTTGTCGCCCTGGGCGAACACTGCCACGCGCACGTCCTTGCCGGTGCCGTGCGGCAGCACGGTAGAACCGCGCACCACCTGGTCCGACTTGCGCGGGTCGACGCCGAGGTTGACGGCGACCTCGATGGACTCGCGGAACTTGGCCGTGGCCAGCTCGCGCGCCAGCTCCAGCGCCTCGTCGATGGCGTAGAAACGGCCCGGCTGCACCTTCTCGGCGAACACCTTCTTACGCTTGCTCATGCCCGCCATGTCAGAGGCCCTCCACGTTCAGGCCCATGCTGCGGGCGCTGCCCGCAACGATCCGGACGGCGGCGTCGAGGTCGGCCGCGTTCAGGTCCGGCATCTTGATCTTCGCGATGTCCTCGAGCTGGGCGCGGGTGACGGTGCCGACCTTCTTGGTGTTCGGCTCGCCGCTGCCCTTCTTCAGCCCCAGCGCCTTCATCAGCAGTACCGCCGCGGGCGGCGTCTTGGTGACGAAGGTGAAGCTGCGGTCGCTGTAGACCGTGATGACGACGGGGGTCGGCAGGCCCTGCTCGATGCCCTGGGTATGGGCATTGAAGGCCTTGCAGAACTCCATGATGTTCACGCCGTGCTGGCCCAGCGCGGGGCCGACGGGCGGACTGGGGTTCGCCTGGCCTGCAGGAATCTGCAGCTTGATGTAACCGGTAACTTTCTTTGCCATGACTCGCTATACCTTGTGTGTGGGTCCGAACGCCTTGCGGCTCCCCTGTGGCTTTCCTGCCCGGCACACGCAACAAAACGTGTGCCCCGCGCCCCGTCCCTCGGGGCGGTTTTCGCTCAGGCCTTCTCGACCTGGCTGAATTCCAGCTCGACCGGGGTGGCCCGGCCGAGGATCTGCACGGCGACGCGCAGCTTGCTCTTGTCGTAGTTGACCTCTTCCACGACCCCGTTGAAGTCGTTGAAGGGCCCGTCGGTGACCCGCACCACTTCACCGGGCTCGAACAGCACCTTCGGCCGCGGCTTCTCGGCGCCTTCCTGCACCCGCTGCAGGATCGCCTCGGCCTCACGGTCGCTGATGGGCGCCGGACGGTCGCTGGAGCCGCCGATGAAGCCCAGCACCTTCGGCACTTCCTTCACCAGGTGCCAGGTCTCGTCGTCGAGCTCCATCTGCACCAGCACGTAGCCGGG
>CAYPTW010000161.1:0-4296 GCA_964413755.1 uncultured Thioalkalivibrio sp.
CGCGCAGGTAGGGCTCCTCGGGGCGGCGCTCGTGCGGCATGAAGTGCGACGGCACGGCGCGGCGGCCGTGGACGAAGCCGGCGTTGGCCGTGAACACCAGGTCCGGCAAGCCCGGCTGGGGTTCGAGCAACACCACCTCGGCACACTCGGCGATGGCGGCGCGCAACCCGTCCCATTGGCGTCGGGCGAGCTCGCGGTCCAGCGAGCCCGCATGCCCGTCCATCCAGGGGTTGATGACGTAGTCCACCTCGAAGAAATCGGGCGGACACATCAGGATCCGGGTAGCGGCGTTCATGCAGTGACCTGGGCAGCCTCGGGACGCCGAGTGTACTGCATAGTATGTGCAAATTTCCCGCTGCTCAGTCCCGCCGCGGCAGGTGCACCTCGGCCAGCATGCAGCGCACGCTGCCGCCGCCGCCCTCCTCGATGGCCGCCACGGGGATCGGCAGCAACCGGCAGTGCGACTCCAGCGCCTGCACCTGCTCCGGTGCCAGGCATTCGAGCGCCCGTGCCGAGAGCGCCAGCACGCGCTCGCCGCCATGCCCCGCCAGCTCCAGCATGTTGCCGGCGAAACTGCGCATCTGGGCAATATCGATAGGTACCACCTGGTGTCCGGTCTGCTCGAGTCGCCGGCGCACGGCGGTGCGTTGTTCGCGGTCGCCGATGGCCTCCTCGCACAACACGGCGAAGTCCGTGCCGAGGCACATCATGACGTTGGTGTGATAGACGGGAACGCCCTCCTCGTCGGTGGCGAGGAAGGCGACGGGCTCATAGTCGAGCAGGCGCGCCGCCTCGGCGAACACCTCGGCGTCGGTGCGCGGCGAGAGGCAGGCATAGGCGACGCGGTTGACGCGGTCCAGCACCATGCTGCCGGTGCCCTCGAGGAACCGGCCGGCCTGTTCGTGCTGCGACAGGTCCAGCACGCGCTCGATGCGAAAGCCGTGCGTGCTGCTGAGCAGCTCGAGGATGTCGCGGCGCCGCTCGCCACGCCGGCTTGGTGCCATCATCGGGTAGAGCACGGCGGTGCCGTCGGCATGGAAGCTGACCCAGTTGTTGGGAAACACCGAGTCCGGCGTCGGCGGCGACACCCTGTCCGGGACCACCACCGTGCCGACCCCGGCCGCGGACAAGGCCTCCACCAGCCCGGCGAACTCGACGGCCGCGGCGGCCTGTTCGGCGGCCGGGTCGGCAGCCTCGGGTGGACGCTGGAAGGCATTGGAATCCGCGGTCTCGGGATTGCCATGGAAGGCCACCGGACGCACCAGCAGGACCGTGTCGGCTGCCTGTCTCTCGTTTACTGTGCTCATGCCGGCATTCTATCCGGCCCGGCGAAGCGATAGCATCGATGCCCGGATCCACAGGAGAACACCATGATCACCGTGCACCATCTCGAGAACTCGCGCTCGCAGCGCATCCTCTGGCTGCTCGAGGAGCTGGGGGTGCAGTACCGCGTCAAGCGCTACGCGCGCGATCCCGAGACGGGGCTGGCGCCAAAGGCGCTGCACAAGGTGCACCCGCTCGGGAAATCGCCGGTGGTCACCGACGACGGCCAGGTGGTGGCGGAGTCCGGCGCGATCGTCGAGTACCTGGTGGACCGCTACGGCGCAGACAGCGGCCTGAAGCCGGCCGCCGGCACGCCCGAGCGCCTGCGCTACAGCTACTGGCTGCATTACGCCGAGGGCTCGGCCATGCCGCCGCTGCTGCTGGCGCTGGTGTTCCGCAAGATGCCGCAGGCGCCGATGCCGTTTTTCGTGCGCCCCGTGGTCAAGGGCATTGCCGCCAAGGTGCAGTCCACCTTCATTCGCCCGCAGCTGGACCTGCATCTCGACTACATGGAGGGCGAACTGGCGCAGCACGACTGGTTTGCCGGGGATGAGTTCACCGCGGCGGACATCCAGATCAGCTTCCCGCTGGAGGCGGCGGGCGCCGCCGGGCTGCTCGGCAGCGCGCGACCCCGCCTGGCGGACTTCGTCGCGCGCATCAGCGCACGGCCGGCCTACCAGCGGGCGCTGAAGAAGGGCGGTCCGTATACGCTGGCGTTCTGAAAAAAAGGGCGCCCATGCCGCAGCATGGACGCCCTCCGTGTTGGCCCGCAGGCGCTGTCAGAGCGGCGGGTTCTTCAGCTCGACGTGATCGATGACGATCAGTCCCGGCGCGGTTTCCTCGCCCGTCGGGTCGCTGGCGATCGCGCTGATGACATCACCGCCCGCGAAAGCCGCACCTTCCACGGCAATCGCCGGCGTGGTGTCGCCCGCGAGCGTCACGAACACGTCGTAGTCGCCCGGCGGCAGCGGCACGAAGCCGGTGGAAGCGGTGAACTCGACGCCGGCGAAGGCCGGCTCGACGTCGGGCGCGGTGATGTCCGTGCCGGCCGGGACGACGTAGATGTCGACCGCCGGCGTGGCCTCCGAGCCGTGCACGATGCGCACGCGGGCCTCGGTGGCGATGGGGCGCAGGTCATCCGCCAGCGGCAGCAGGTCAATCGTCCCGCCGCCGAGCGAACCGGCCACGATGGCCGTCGCTTCCGCCCCGGCCGCGAAGTCCACCGCGGTGTCGAAAGTCACGGCCGAGGTGCCGGCGCAGCCGGCCTGCTCGTCGAACACCTCGAGGCCGACGAGGTAACTGCCCGGGGGCACCGCACCGAGATAGCCGAAGCCGCGGAACGGCACGCCGGCGAACAGCTCGACACGCTCGACCTCCGCCGTGGCGGCGTCATCGGCGACCACGCACACCGGCGGGGCGTCGGCAGAGTTGTGCACCGCCGTCAGGCCGGCCGGTGCGGCAGCGCCGCCGTCGCGCAACTCGGCCACGGTGCCGTCCGCGAACACCGCCAGCAAGGCGACGGGCGAGGCGCCGGGACCGACGTTGTCGACCGCGACGATGCTGAGATCCGCGCCGTCAGGCAACGCCACTGCGCCGGAGTCGAACACCACCGTATCGTTGCCGGCAGGCGTGATGCGAATGCGGTACTCGGCCGCAGGCACGGTGTCCAGGTCGAGCACGCCGCCGAAGGCGAAGGTCGCCGGCGTCAGGCTGCCCAGCTCGGCATCGGGCGCGCTGACATAGACATCCACTTCGGGCGCGGACGGCGAGCCGTGCAGCACCTGGATGCGCACGCCGTCAATGGCGTCCACGACCGGGCGCGTCAGCAGGAAGAGCTGCAGGGGATCTCCGTCAGCCGCAGCGCTGAGCAGGTCCGAGGTGCTACCAGCGGCGATCACCGTGTAGGCGACGTCGGCATCCAGCGTGACGCCCGGCGCGGTCAGGACTTCCACTTCGCTGCCGTCCGCGAGGATGGCATTCACGGCCGCGTCGATGGTGCCGGCGGCCACTTCGAGGTAAGGCGAGGCGGCCATGAAGGGCACGCCCGCAAGGCCTGCCGGGACCGCGCCGTTGACCAGCACGTTCACGTCCGGCGCATCGGCGGAAGCGTGCACCACCTGGAGCTGTGCGAGCTCCGGCGGATCGACGATCACGCTGTCGTTGTCGCTGCCGCAGGCGGCGAGCGTAAGAAATGTCGCGGCCAAGAGGCCACGGCTGAGCAGTCGAGTCATGTTGGTTCCTCCTGGATGACCCGGGGGGGCCGGGCTTGCCTGACTGTTCGGTCAGGGCAGGAGAAGCAGATTCAAAAACCGTTCAGGCGCCCGGCTGCGCCACCAGCGCGATGCGCTCGCGGGAAGACACCACGACACCACCGGGACGCTCCACGGTGATGGCGAACAGCACGGCCTCGTTCACCGGCAAATTCGCGCGGATGGGTACCAGGGCCTCGCCGTCCGGCCCGACATCGAACACCCCGCCGTCTACCGGGAAGCGGTCGTCGCGTGCAGCATCGAAGATCCACAACTGGTACTGCCACTCCGCCGGATCGTTCGGCTGCAGGCCGCTGAAGCGCATCACGCCGGCCTGTTCCGCGCCGTTCCACACCACGGCGCCGCCGGCGCCCGTGGCGGCAGGATCTTCCGTCGGCGTCCAGGAAACCACCTGCGTTTCCGGCCGGCCTTCCAGCGCCGCCAGCAGTTCGTCCGCAGTGGGTTCCTGCAGGGCATCGATGGCCGCGTCCTTCGCCGCCAGGTTGCGCTCCAGCTGCGACACCGCAGACGCCAGCGCATCCTGGCGCGCCGCGAGCATGTCGCGCTGCTGCGCCGTGCGGTCCACTTGCAGCCAGCCGACCACGGCCAGCACCAGTGTCGCTGCGGCAGCCAGCCAGCCACCCCAGGCCGTGGCCGGGGCGGGCCGCGGCCGCAGCTGCACCACGCGCTGCGAGGACCCGGCAGCTGCAGCATCCGGCGCGCT
>CAYPTW010000162.1:0-4282 GCA_964413755.1 uncultured Thioalkalivibrio sp.
GCGAACTTGCAGCCCAGTTCCTTGAGCGAGTTGATGACGCGGTTGGCCTGCGAATAACTGGCGATGGCGGCCGTCTCGGTGATCTCGAAGCAGATCTTGGTGGCGTCCAGCCCGCTGCGCTCGAACTGGTCGATGACGAAGGGCAGGAACTTGTCGTCGCACAGGCTCTGGCCGGAAAGGTTGATGGAGCACATCGTCAGGCGTTCGCGCTCGTCGGCTTCCGACACCAGCCAGCGCAGCGCGTTGGTGATCACCCAGCGGTCGATGTTGGGCGTGAGGCCGTAACGCTCCGCGGCATTGATGAACACGTCGGGGGCGATGATCTGGCCCTGCTCGTCGCGCATGCGCAGCAGGAGCTCGTAGTGCGCGCCCAGGTTCTCTTCCGTCTGCAGCGGCATGATGGGCTGGCGGAACAGCTCGAAGCGCGACTCTTCCAGCGCATTGTTGATGCGCGCCGCCCACTGCATTTCGCGGCGGCGACGCATCAGGTCGATGTCGTTCTCCTGCCAGGTCTGCACACGGTTGCGGCCGGACTCCTTGGCGGCGGCACAGGCGCTGTCTGCGGCGGTCAGCAGCTCGGCAACGCTGGCGGTCTCGGGGGCGATCGGCACCACGCCGATGCTGGCGCCAAGACGGAAGCTGCGGTCTTCCCAGATGAAACGGAATTCCTGCACCGCCTTGAGCAAGGCCTCGGCGGTCTCGATCGCTTCCTCGAGCGTGCAGTTCTCCAGCAGGATGCCGAACTCGTCGCCGCCGAGGCGCGCCAGCGTGTCGCGCCAGCGGATCTTCGACTTCAGCAACGCACCGAGCTGGCCGAGCAAGGCGTCGCCCGCCATGTGGCCGCAGGAGTCGTTGATGATCTTGAACTGGTCGAGGTCCATGTAGCACAGCGCGTACTGCGCCTCGCGCGCCCGCCCCATCTTCAGGGCCCGCTCCAGGCGCGCCTCGAACTCGCGCCGGTTCACCAGCCCGGTGAGCATGTCGTGGCTGGCGTGATAGGACAGGCGGCGGTTGAGCTCGCGCGCCTCGCTGACGTCGTGGAACACCAGCACGCCGCCGATCACCTGGCTGACGTCGTTGCGGATCGGCGCCGCCGAACTCTCGACGTACAGCTCGTTGCCGTCGCGCCGGATCAGCAGCATCGGGCGCATCGACTTGTACAGGCGATCGCGCCGGATGGCCACCGACAGCGGGTTCTCCATCGGCTCGCAGGTCTCCTCGTGGAAACTGCGGAAGATCTCGTCCACCGCGCGCCCGGAGGCGTCGTCCAGGCTCCAGCCGGTCAGCTCCTGCGCCACCGGGTTGAGGTACTCGATGCGACAGTCGGAGTCCGTGGTGATGACGCCGTCGCCGATGGACTGCAGCGTGATCTGGGCGTTCTGCTTCTCACGGAACAGCGCTTCTTCGTAGAGCTTCTGGTCCGTGATGTCGAGCTCGACGCCGACCAGGCGCAGCATGCGGCCGTCGTCGTCCACCAGGGCCTTGGCGCGGCTCATCACCCAGCGCCACTCGCCGGAGCGGTGGCGCATGCGGTGCACGCTCTCGAACAACTCCGACTTGCCTTCGAGATGATCGCGGATCTTGCCCTGCACCCGCACCATGTCCTCCGGATGCACCAGCTGGCGCCAGTCCGGCATGTCCTCGTCGGGCTCGTCCTCGCCGAAGCCCATCATCACCTTCCAGCGCGGCGAGAAGCGGATGGTGTTGGTCTCGACGTCGAAGTCCCACACGCCGTCGTTGGCGGCGTGGCGCGTCAGCTCTTCGCGCTCGTTGATGTCTTCCAGCTCGCGCCCCAGCTTGAGGCGCGTCAGCGCCGCCGAGAGGCTGGCGCCGAGCAGCTTGAGCAACAGGTAGGCGTCGACGTGCCAGCTTTCCACCGGTCGCGCGGACAGCACGCCGAGCACGCCGCCGAGGCGTCCCTCGATGTCCAGGCCGGCGAAGAGCGCCGCCCCGGCCGCCATCTGCCGCATCATCTCGGCCTCGGGCTCGAGGTTGGGGGAGAGCCGCCCGGCGTCGCGGATTTCCACCAGGCGCATGTGGCCCAGCTTGCCCTGGAACCATTCGAGGTCGGCGAGCCGCGCGCCGGAGAGCCGTTCCGGGCAGCAGCCCGAGAGGACGGTGGACGCATGGCTGACCTGCTCGAAGGCAGTGCCGTCGCGGGTCAGCAGGGCAAAGCACACCGAGTCGGCGCCGAGGGTCTCACGGATCACTTCGAGCGATTCGCTGAGCGTCTGCTCGGCGTTCTCGGGCTCGATATTCAGCAGGTCGACCGTCACCTTGGTGATGGCGGGATTGAGGCCGACGCGGGAAGGGGCGGACCGGCTCTTGCGAAGGGTGCCGCCCAGATCAGAGCTGATCCGGGAGACAGAGTCGGGCGACGTGTCTTCGCTCATGCAGGATCCAAATAAAAGGCCTTAATAATTGCTGCTAAGTCCTTGTTCTGTCCGCCTTCTTGATTAGCGCGCATTTTGGACAGTGCACGCCCAAAATACAAGACGGCGCGCCTTGGGCGCAGGAACGGCGTCACATGTTCGGCTACCGCGTCGTCGCTCGTCCGGTCACCGCGCCCGCGGTGGAAATCGTGCTGCCGCGCAACTACGCTCAAGTCAGGAGCGGTCGTGTCGGGCAACCTCCGCCAGACCGTAGAGTGACGGCGTTTGCGGGAGAGAGCAACATGAGCGATGTGTGGGTAGTCGTGGCGTCCAGCACCCGGTGCCGGATCTTTGCTCAGCACAAGCACAACGCACCGCTCGAACAGCTTGAAGAAATCGAACATCCCGAGGGCCGCCTGCATGACCGCGACCTTGCCACGGACCGGCCCGGGCGCAGCTTCGACAGCTCGGGGCCCGGGCGGCACGGCATGGGACAGCCGGTGAGCCCGTCCGAACAGGAAAACATCCGCTTTGCCAAGTCGGTGGCCTCGCGGCTGGATGCGGCGCGCAAGCGTGAGGCGTTCGACCGCCTGGTGCTGGTCGCCGACCCGCGCTTCCTCGGCCACCTGCGCCAGGGACTGACGCCCGCCACGCGCAGCCGCTTGAGCACGGAGTTGCAGAAGAACCTGGCGGACGCGGACCCCGCCACGATCCGGGAAGCGCTGCCGTATCGGATCTGAAGTCCCCGCGGGGATCAGTGCACTTCGCAGTCGGGAGGCGCGCTCTGCTCTTCGCCGCCGAGCGCGAGGTTGACGGCCTCGCCGACGCAATGCGGGCAGACGGTCAGGTAGACCCCCTGGTCGTCGACGTTCACCTCGAAGCTCACCGAATGGTCGCCGATGAAGACGTCGAGCTGGCCTTCTTCCTGCAACTCCCGGATCGCCTCGGCGACCTCTTTCCAGCGTGTCATCACTTTATCTCCCCCGGCTCACTGGCGCGTGGACGCAATTGTACGGCCCATGCCGCCGCCTGGCGCGTCGTCGCCGCAAATAAATACGGGCGCCGTCCCGCCGGGACGGCGCCCGCATGCCCGCAGGCTCTTACTTGATTTCGAGGACCTTGACGTCGAAGTGCAGGTTCTGGCCCGCCAGCGGATGGTTCAGGTCGAGCACCGCGGTCTCGTCGCGGACTTCCTTCACCTGCGCGTGGATCGGCTGGCCCTGCTGGTTCTGGCCTACCAGGCGCGAACCGGCCTGGCGCGCATCCTCGGGGATCATTTCCAGCGGCACTTCCTGGAAGCCTTCCTCGCGCACCGGGCCGTAGCCCTCCTCGGCGCTGAGCGTGACCTCGCGCGTCTCCTCCGGCTTCATGCCGGCGAGCTGCGCTTCCAGGGCGGGCAGGATCTGCTGCTCACCATGGACGTAAGTGAGCGGCTCGCCGCCCACGTTGGTGTCCGCGGTGGAGCCGTCGTCCAGCTTGAGGGTGTATTCGATGCTTACTGTGCTCCCGTCCTTGATCACGGGGACTTCCTCCTGCGCCTCAAGCGACGCTCCGATGAAAAGAAAACTTAAAGCCGCGACAGCGACTGCGGGCAGATTGCGCAAAGCGTGCCTCCGGTAGTTTGTGCAATGCAAGCGACCACCCTAACACAGCCCCGGCACTCCCTGCTCGCGCACGGGCCTGCGCGACGGAGCTCAGGGGCGGGACTCAGGGGCGAGTCTGGCCGCTGCCGCGGACCTGGTACTTGTAGCTGGTGAGCTGCTCCACGCCGACCGGTCCGCGCGCATGTATCCGCCCGGTGGAGATGCCGATCTCCGCGCCCATGCCGAACTCGCCGCCATCGGCGAACTGGGTGGAGGCGTTGTGCAGCACGATGGCGCTGTCGACCTCGTCGAGGAAGCGCTGCGCGG
>CAYPTW010000163.1:0-4268 GCA_964413755.1 uncultured Thioalkalivibrio sp.
ACGTCGAGCGAGCCGCGGATGGTGGCGGCGCCGTACTCGTTCACGTCGCCGTCGAGCTCCACGCGCGCCGGGGTCGGGCTGCCGGAGGTGATGGCGGAGACCTGGCCCTGCATCGGCTTCACCAGCGCGGCAAAGGGGATGGGCAGGTTCAGGTCGGTGAAGTCCATGGTGCCGGCGCGGATCTCCACCCGGCCGACGCCGATGGCGAAGGGTTCCGCATCCGACCCCGCGTCCGGCGCCGCATCCGGCTGCTCGTCCGGTGCTGCCGCCGGGTCTGCCGGCGCGATCGCGGCGAGGTTCATCTCGCCGTCCTCGTTGATCAGTACGCGCAGGAAAGGCTCCGACAGGGCCACCTTGCCGATGCGCAGGGAGCGGCCGGCGAGGGTGAGCTCGATGCCTTCCGCATCCATCGCCTGCCAGCCGATCAGCTGCGCTTCCTCGTCCGGCAGCCGGCTGTGGAGGGCGCGCAGCGAGGCCTTGCCGGCGTAGGCGAAGGGCTCGTCTGCACTGAGCGTGACGCGGCCCGCGGCATCGGCCAGCAGGCTCGTCACTTCGAGGTTCATCGCCTCGGCCGCATAGGGCAGCGCCGGGAGCAGCGACAGTCCCTCCACGCCGACGTCGAGGCCGACGTCCAGCGGCACGCCGCGCACCGCGCCGGACACGCTGAGACTGCCGCCGGCTGCTGACCCGGCCTCCAGCGTCAGGTCGGCGCGGTGGCCGTCGGCGCTGCGGTAGTCGGTCACGGCCAGGGCGATATCCTGCAGCGCGAGCTGCACCGGGCGCGGTGCGGCGCGGTCCTCGAAGGCCACGCGGCCGCCATCGATGCGCAAGGCGCCAAGCCGGATGGCCAGCGCGGCCGCGGACTCTTCCGCGGCTTCATCCGCCGCGCTGCCTGTCGGCGTGAGCGCGGCGACCAGGTCGATGGCGCCATCTTCCAGCCGCCGCAACTCCACCTGCGGTTGCGCAAGCTCCACGGCGCCGATATCGAGCGTGCCCTGTGCCAGGTCGAACGCGATGCCCTCCGCGCTGCTGCGCGGCAGGGCCAGCAGCGGCTCGCCCGAGCTGCGCCGCGCAACCGCCAGGTCGGTGAGCAGTGCGCGGCCCTGTTGCACCCGCAACTGCAGCGCCGCATTGCTGCCGTCCAGCACGTAGTCGAAGCCGAGCCCGAGGCGCGCGTCGCCGGTGAGCTCGGCGTCGTATTCATGGCGCAGGTACTCCCAGAACGGCGCCAACGCGATCCCGGTCATTTCCACGCTGCCCGACGAGGCCAGCGGGCCCACCGCGAAACTCCCGTTCCAGCGGATCTCGCCGCCGCGCGGTCCGGTGGCCGTGAGGGCATACAGGCCCTCCCGTTCGGGGAGGGTGGCGAAATCCTGCATGGTGAAGCTGAGCGGGCCGAGCGCGATCGACCAGGCTTCGGGGTGCGCCTCGTCCTCGACGGCGAGACGACCTTCCACCAGCGACACGTTGTGCAGCACCAGCCGCGGCGGGGCGCCGTCCGGCTCCGGCTCGGCCGGCGTCTCCGGCGGCGGCAGGCGGTCGAGCATGCGCTGGATGCTGCCGATACCGTCGGCGCCGCGGTGCAGCCGCAGGGTGGGCTGTTCGAGGGTCAATTCACCGAAGGTCCAGGCGCGGCGCCAGGCACTGGAGAGGGAGAAATCGGCCACCAGGCGGCGAAACTCCAGCATCGGCCCGGACTCCGGGTCCACCAGCGACAGGCCCTCGACGGTGAGCTTGAACAGGTAGGGATTGAAGCGGACCTTCTCGATCGCCAGGTCGACGCCGAGCTGCTCCTGCGCCAGTTTCGGCGCCTGGTTGCGCGCCAGCCAGGGCAGGAAGAGGAAGCCGAGCAGGGTGTAGGCCAGCACCGCCACCAGCGCCCACAGGCGCCACCCCTGCAGCCGTGCTTTCTCGCGCCAGTTCATAGAGTCTCCCCACGCCTCATAAAGTCTCCCAACGCCGTGCGGCCAGGCGGGCCCCGACCAGGAACGCTGCCATCATCAGCAGCATCACTGCGACCGGCGCCAGCACCGGCGCCAGGCTCTGCAGCACGCCTGCATCCGGGTCGTCGCGCCAGAACACGCCGAGGAAGGCGTCCATGGCCCAGCCGTTGAAGGTGAAGCGCCCCAGCATCTCCATGGCGTCCGGCATGATGAAGCGCGGCACCATGCTGCCGCCCACTGCCGACATGATGAGGATGATGATGGTGGACAGCCCGCCGAGCTGGCTGCGGCTGCGGCACAGCGCGGCCAGCAGCAGGCCGAAGGCGGAGGCGGACAGCGCCGTGACCGAGGCGACTACGACGAAGCCGGCCAGGTAGTTGGCGGTCCACAGCGGCAGGCCGAAGACCAGGTTGCCGTAGACGAACATCACGCTGACCTGGGCGAAGCCGAGGGCGGCGAAGAACAGCCACTTGGCGGCGATGATGGTGCTGAGCGAAGTGCGCGACATGAGCAGGCGCTCCAGCGCGCCCGATTCCTCTTCCTCGAGGATCGAGCCCGCGGCGCCGGTCATGGAGAACAGCAGGAACATCACGCCCATGCCTGCAGCATAGTAGGCGATCATGGAATTGCGCCGCGGCGCGTCCTGCGGCGCGCCGACGCTGCGGACGTTCACGCTGTCGACAGTCACCAGCCCGCTGAAAGCCGCGTTGCCGGCAGCG
This sequence comes from uncultured Thioalkalivibrio sp., assembly GCA_964413755.1. GTDB lineage: Bacteria > Pseudomonadota > Gammaproteobacteria > Steroidobacterales > XN24 > XN24. The sequence continues at coordinate 2,663 of CAYPTW010000163.1, forward strand.
CTGCCCTCGCCACTCGTGCCGGCGTCGCCCGCTTCATCCCCGGCGCCGGGGAAGCCCTCGGCCAGCAATGCTTTCAGGTCGTCGACCGCCTCGCGCTGCGCCGGCGTCAGCGGGCCGCCGCCGAACTCCTCCAGCGCCTCGATGCCGCGTTCGAACAGGATGTCCGGCGCGGCGGTGAAGGCGGCCGCCTGCAGCATGCCGCCGACGGCGAATTCCGCCACCGGGTTGCTGGGGTCGTAGATCAGCTCGATCGGCGTGGCGTCGCCGCCGAAGGCCGGGAATTGCGCGCCGAAGCCCGGCGGGATGACGAGGGCGGCGTGGAAGCGGCCGCCGCGCACTGCCCGTGCGGCGCTGTCGCGGTCGAGCGGCACCGCCTGCCCCTGGTCGTCCAGCAGTTCGCCGGCCACGCGCAGTCCCGCCTGCTCGTCCAGGGCCGCCATGAGCCGGCGGCTGACCACGGAATCGTCGCGATCGACGGCGAGGATGTCGAGGGGGCGCGACTCGCTCGGCCCGGCATTGCCCATGCCGCCGAAGATCATGGCGAAGATGGTGAAGAAGGCGATCGGCAGCAGGAAGGTCAAGGCCAGCGCCACCCGGTCGCGCAGCAGGTTCAGCCAGGCAATGCGGAACAGGGCTTTCATTCGCGCAGGTCCCGTCCGGTGAGATGGATGAACACCGCCTGCAGGGAGGTCTGCCGGACGCGCGGCTCGGGCTCCGGCGCGGCCTCACCGATGCCGTCGACGAGCTGCTCCAGCGTGCCCGCGGCGATGACCTCGCCGTGGTCGATGATGACGATGCGGTCGCACTGCGTCTCGGCCTCGTCCAGCTGGTGCGTGGTGAGCACGATCGAGGTGCCTGCCGCGCGCAGCTCGTCCAGCATGTGCCAGATGCGCTCGCGGCTTTGCGGGTCGACGCCCACGGTGGGCTCGTCGAGCAGCAGCACCTGCGGCCGGTGCAGCACCGAGCAGGCGATGTTGAGACGCCGTTTCATGCCGCCGGAGAAGGTGCCGACACGGTCGTCGCGGCGCGACTCCAGGCCGCTGAACACCAGCCCCCAAGCCACGCGCTCGGCCAGTTCCGCGCCCTGCACTCCCTGCAGCGCGCCGAACACCTCGAGGTTCTCGCCGGCAGTGAGCAGCGGGTACAGCGCAATTTCCTGCGGCACCACGCCGAGCGACTCGCGGCCCGCGCGGGCGCCGGGCTCGAGCGCGCGGCCGAGGAGGGTGATGGTGCCGGCATCCGGCCGCACGCGCCCGGCGATGGCGCGCACCAGGGTGGTCTTGCCGGCGCCGTTGGGGCCCAGCAGGCCGAGGCATTCGCGCGCCCGCAGCGCCAGGCTGACGCCGCGCAGGGCGTCCTGCTCACCGTAGCGGCGGGCGAGGCCGTCGATCTCGAGCACCGTGTCCATGGCGCCCGAGTTTAACGGAGAATCAATCCTCGATGATGAAGCTGCGCAGCTGCTCCGAGCGCGTCGGGTGACGCAGCTTGCGTAGCGCCTTGGCCTCTATCTGGCGGATGCGCTCGCGCGTGACGTCGAACTGCTTGCCGACCTCCTCGAGGGTGTGGTCGGTGTTCATGTCGATGCCGAAACGCATGCGCAGCACCT
>CAYPTW010000164.1:0-4246 GCA_964413755.1 uncultured Thioalkalivibrio sp.
CAGGCGCCATTCGCGCAACAAGCCGAGGAATACAGCATGAATTACGGATTCGAGAGCATTTTTGCCAAGGCGCAGGACGCCATGGCCCCCTTGTCCGAGCTCACCGAGTTTGGCTTCGACACCTTCGAGAAGGGCCTGCAGTTCCAGGCCGAGGTCATGGGCGACGCCCTCGACCTCGCCACCGAAGAGATGAAGCTGCTCTCCAGTGCCACCAGCCCGAGCGAGTACTTCCAGGGCCAGGTGCAGCTGGCGCAGGGCTTCGCCGCCCGCGCGCAGAAGCGTGCGCAGGCGCTCGGCGCCGCCGCGACCGAGATGCAGACCACGCTGGTGAGCTGGGCCGAGCAGGGCTTCAAGCAGGCGCAGTCTTCTTTTGAAGACACCCTGGCTGCAACGAAAGCGGCCTGAAGCGGGTAAGCAACGGGCGGGACGGGGACGTCCCGCCCGTTTTTTCATGGGCTTGCAGCCCGCCTGCGCGGGTGGCAAGTTGAACGGCCGGCACAAGGCCGCAAGCAACAACCAGGGCAGGCAGCACCATGAGCACTCCAGAGCGTGAAGTCGTCGTCGTATCCGCCGTCCGCACCGCCATCGGCACATACGGAGGCGCGCTCGCGGGCACGCCGCCGGCCGAACTGGCCGCGTTGTGCGTGAGGGAATCCGTGGCACGCGCCGGCCTCGAGTCGGCAGACGTCGATCACTGCGTGTTCGGTAACGTCATCCACACCGAGCCGCGCGACATGTACATGGCCCGCGTGGCCGCAGTGAATGGGGGCCTGCCGGTAGAGACGCCTTCCCTCACCGTGAACCGGTTGTGCGGCAGCGGCCTGCAGGCCATTGTCTCCGCCGCCCAGCTCATCCTGCAGGGCGATGCCGAGGCCGCCGTGGCCGGCGGCGCCGAGTGCATGAGCCGCGCGCAGTACTGGCTGCCGGGGATGCGCTTCGGCCAGCGCCTCGGCGACGGCCAGGTCATCGACGCCATGGTCGGTGCGCTCAGCGACCCCTTCGACTCGTGCCACATGGGCATCACCGCCGAGAACGTCGCCGAGCGCTGGGGCGTGAGCCGCGAAGACCAGGACGCGCTCGCGCTGGAGAGCCAGCAGCGTGCCGCCCGGGCCATCGACGAAGGCCGGTTCAAGGGCCAGATCGTGCCCGTGGAAGTGAAGGTCAAGCGCGAGAAGAAGGCCTTCGATACGGACGAGCACGTGCGCCGCGAGACCACGCTGGAAACACTGGCCAAGCTGCGCCCCGCCTTCAAGGGCGACGGCAGCGTCACCGCCGGCAATGCCTCCGGGCTCAACGATGGTGCCGGCGCGGTGGTGCTGGTGGAGCGTGCTGCGGCCGAGGCGCGCGGGCTGAAGCCGATGGCCCGCCTCGTCGGGTACGGTTTTGCCGGCGTGGAGCCGAAGTACATGGGGATCGGCCCGGTACCGGCGACGCGCGCGCTGCTGGATCGCATCGGCCTCAAGGTGTCCGACATCGACGTGTTCGAGGTGAACGAGGCTTTCGCGGCGCAGGCGCTGGCGGTATGCCGCGACCTCGAGCTGCCGGGCGACAAGGTCAACCCGAACGGCAGCGGCATTTCGCTCGGCCATCCGATCGGGGCCACCGGCTGCATCATCACCGTAAAGGCACTGCATGAACTGGAACGGGTCGGCGGCCGCTACGCGCTGGTCACCATGTGTATCGGTGGCGGGCAGGGTATCGCCGCCGTGTTCGAGCGACTGGGCTGAGGGGCGCTGAGATGTCCGTGTTGAAGAATTTCACGCCTGCCAACCTGCAGACCCAGTACCAGATGACCCGCGTCATGGCGGGCCTCTCTGCGGACGTCACGCGCGCCTATGCGCAATGGATGACGGCCCTGGCGCTGCACCCGGGCTTCGTCATGAAGCACTCGGTATCGCTCACCGGCGACTATCTCGGTATCAGCGGCGACTTGCTGCGCCAGGCGGTGGGCAGCCCCGTCAAGCCCAACGGGCATGGCGGCGACCGCCGCTTCAGCGGCGAGAGCTGGGAGCGCCGGCCGGTGTTCAACGCCGTGCGCAAGGCCTGGCAGGCCAATACGCGGACTCTCCTGTCGCTGGCCGACGGCACGCCGGGACTCGACGCGGACACGGCGCGCAAGCTGCGCTTCTTCACCGGCCAGTTCCTCGACGCCCTGGCACCGAGCAACTTTGCGCTCAGCAACCCCGAGGTGCTGGCGGCGGCAAAAGCGAGCAAGGGCCGCAACTTCATCGACGGCCTGCGCAATTTCTGGTCCGATCTCGATCTCGAGCACGGTCGCCTCAAGATCAGCATGTCGGACATGGGTGCGTTCAAGGTCGGGCGCGACCTGGCCATCACCCCCGGCAAGGTGATCTACCAGAACGAGCTGATGCAGCTCATCCAGTACACCCCGACCACCGCCAAGGTGGCGCGCCGTCCGCTGCTGATCATCCCGCCGTGGCTGAACAAGTACTACGTGCTGGACATGCAGCCGTCGAATTCGCTGGTGCGCTGGGCGGTGGAGCAGGGGCACACCGTGTTCCTGATCTCGTGGGTGAACCCCAACGGCGAGACCCGTGACAAGACTTTTGACGACTACCTGCGCGAGGGGCCGCTCGCGGCGCTGGACGTGATCAAGGACGTCACCGGCCAGAAGGAAGTCAACGCCATGGGCTACTGCCTGGGCGGCATCCTCCTTACCGTGCTGCTGGCCTGGCTGGAGAAAAAAGGCGAGAAGCCCATCCGCTCGGCCACCTTCATGACCACGCTGGTGGATTACACCGACGTCGGCGACATCAAGGTGTTCGTCAACGAGGAACTGGTGGACCGCCTCGAGGCCGCGGGCCGCGCCAAGGGCTTCATTCCGGGCGACAACGTCTCCTGGGGCTTCCGCATGTTGCGCGCGCCCGATCTCATCTGGTCGTTCATCATCAACCATTACCTGCTCGGCAAGCCGCGCGTGCCCTTCGACCTGCTGTACTGGAACGAGGACGCCACCAACATGCCGGCGGCCTGCCACACCTGGTTCATGCGCAACATGTACCTGAAGAACCTGCTGCGCGAGCCGGATGCCCTGGAAGTCGCCGGGGAGCGTATCGACGTCAGCCGCATCAAGACACCGTCCTACGTGCTCGCCACGCGTGACGATCACATCGCCCCGTGGAAGACCTGCTACCAGGCCACGCAGCTGTTCTCCGGGCCGAGCCGCTTCGTGCTCGGCAACTCGGGGCACATCGCCGGCGCCATCAACCCGCCGACCAAGGTGAAGTACGGCTATCGCGCCGGCGACGAGACGCCGGCCAATCCCGACGCCTGGTTCGATACGACCGAGGAGCAGCCGGGCAGCTGGTGGCTGGACTGGGGCAAGTGGCTCAAGCAGCATGCGGGCGGGCAGGTGAACGCGCGCCAGCCGGGCAGGCACAAGGACTACCCGGTCATCGAGGACGCGCCCGGATCCTTCGTCCAGCGCACCATGGAAGAGACACGCTAGCGGAGCGGCCCGCAGGCCGCGCCCAGTCGCGGGCCGCGCTCAGTACATGTGCTGGCCGCCGTTCACCGAGACGGTGGAGCCGGTAATGAAGTCGGCGTCGTCGGCCACCAGGAACAGCACCGCACGCACAATGTCCTCGGTCTCGCCGAGACGGCCGACCGGGATGCGCTGGATGATCTTCTCCAGCACGTTCTCGGGCACGGCGCGCACCATCTCCGTGTTCACGTAGCCCGGGGCGACGGCATTCACCGTGACGTTGACCTTGGCGCCTTCCTGGGCGAGCGCCTTGGTGAAGCCGTGGATGCCGGACTTGGCTGCGGCGTAGTTCACCTGGCCGTACTGGCCGGCCTGGCCGTTCACCGAGCCGATGTTCACGATGCGCCCGAACTTGCGCTCGCGCATGCCATCGATGACGTGCCGGCACATGTTGAAACAGCTGGTGAGGTTGGTGCGGATCACTTCGTCCCAGGCCTCGAAGCTCATCTTGTGCAGCGTGCCGTCGCGCGTGATACCGGCGTTGTTCACCAGCACCTCGACCGGACCGAGCTCCTGCTCGATACGCTTCACGCCCTCGCGGCTGGCTTCGAAGTCGCCCACGTCGAAGCGCACGGTCATGATGCCGGTGCGTTCCTGGAAAGACTTCGCCCGGTCGGTGCTGCCGACATAGTTTGCAGCCACCGTGTACCCGGCTTTCGCCAGCGCCTCGGAAATGGCGCCGCCGATGCCGCGTGTGCCGCCGGTGACCACCGCTACGCGTCCCGTCATGACTCTCTCCCC
>CAYPTW010000165.1:0-4246 GCA_964413755.1 uncultured Thioalkalivibrio sp.
GCAGTGGACGCGGAGACGGAGGTGCCCGCGCCCGCGGCGTCTACGCCGACGGAACTGAGCGCAGCGGCGCCGTCACAAGAAGAGGCCCTGCAGGCGCCCGTCGCCGATACCGGGCCCGCAGAGCCTGTCGGTGCGCTCGAGCTGCCGGTCACTGTCGAGTTGCGCCTGGAGTTCGCCGAGGACTGCTGGGTGGAGATCAATGACGCCCGCGGTACCCGGCTGGCGTACCGGCTGTATCGTGGCGGGGACGTTTCGCGCCTGCGCGGCGTGGCGCCTGTCGAGGTCTTCCTCGGCAATGCCGAGGGTGTGCGTCTCACCGTGGACGACACCCCGGTGGCGGTGCGCCCCGCGGCGCGTCGTGACGGCACTGCGCGCCTGACGGTCGGCGGCGGCACGGGCTGACCCGGGGGCATCGTGGCGAAGGCGATCCAGCCCATACGGGGCATGAACGATATCCTGCCCGAGGCCACGCCGACGTGGCAGTGGGTGGAAGCCTGTGCCCGCGAGATATTCCAGGCCTACGGCTACAACGAGCTGCGCGTGCCCATCGTCGAACGCACCGAGCTGTTCAGCCGCTCCATCGGCGAGGTCACGGACATCGTCGAGAAGGAGATGTACACCTTCACGGACCGCAACGGCGACAGCCTCAGCCTGCGGCCCGAGGCGACGGCGAGCTGCGTGCGCGCCGCGATCAGCAACGGCATGGTGCACAACCAGCAGCAGCGGCTCTGGTACGCCGGGCCGATGTTCCGCTACGAGCGGCCGCAGAAAGGCCGCTATCGCCAGTTCCACCAGCTCGGCGCCGAGGCGCTGGGTTTTGCCGGTCCGGACATCGATGCCGAGCTGATTCTCATGTCGGCGCGCCTGTGGCGGGCACTGGGCCTGGACGGGCTGCAGCTGGAGCTGAACTCCCTCGGCACCAGCGAGTCGCGGCAGGCCTACCGCGAGCTCCTGGTCGAATACTTCAGCGACCACCACGAGGTGCTGGACGAGGACAGCCGGCGGCGCCTGGGCCAGAACCCGCTGCGCATCCTCGACAGCAAGAACCCCGAGATGCAGGCGGTGATTGCCGCCGCGCCGGTGCTCACGGAGCACCTGGACGGGGAGTCTGCAGAGCACTTCGACCAGCTCAAGGCGATGCTCGATGCCGCCGGCGTGAAGTACCGCGTCAACCCGCGCCTGGTGCGCGGCCTCGACTACTACAGCCGCACGGTGTTCGAGTGGCTGACCGACCGGCTTGGTGCCCAGGCAGCCGTCTGCAGCGGCGGGCGCTATGACACGCTGGTAGAGCAGCTGGGCGGGCGCCCGACGCCGGCCATCGGCTGGGCGCTCGGCATGGAGCGGCTGGTGGAACTGGTGGCCGGACATGCGCCGCAGGCGGCAGCGCCGCACGCTTACCTGGTGCCGCTCGGCGAGCAGGCGCAGGCGGCGGGGCTGGCGCTGGCGGAGAACCTGCGTGACGAGATCGCCGGCTTGCGCCTGCAGGTGCACTGTGGCGGCGGTTCGCTCAAGTCGGCCATGAAGAAGGCCGACCGCAGCGGAGCGATGGCGGCGCTGATTCTCGGGGAAGAGGAGCTGGCTGCAGGCCAGACCGTATTGAAACCGTTGCGCAGCACCGCTGCGCAGCAGGTCATGGATCGCGAGATGCTCGGCAGGCATCTCGCAACGAGCGTCGCGGCGGACCGCGGCTGACGGAATCGACCGCCGGGCATGGGACCGGCGACGGAGAGCAAAGTGGACGATTATTTGACTGAACGCGAACAGGTGGACCGTATCCGCCAGTGGTGGAAGGAGAACGGCGCCTGGATCATCGTCGGCGTGGGCGGCGGCGTGCTGGCCCTGGCGGGCTGGAACTGGTGGCAGGGTTACCAGCTGCAGCGCGCGGAGCAGGCATCGGCCATCTACGCGGTGGTCTCCGAAGCAGCCATGGAAGAGCGCATCGACGAGATTCGCGTCGGCGTGGAGCGGCTGGAATCCGCTCACGGCGGCTCGCCTTATCTCCAGCACGGGCGCCTCGCGCTTGCCGGCGCCCTGGCACGAGCCGGAGAGTTCGCTCCTGCGGCCGAGCAGTTGCAGCAGGTGCTGGACGGGGCCGAGGACCCCCAGCTCAGGCTGATCGCCCGCCTGCGGCTGGCGCGCGTCCTGCTGGCGTCCGGCGAAGAGCAGCGCGCGCTGGACGTGGCGCGCGGCGGCGAGCCGGGCGTGTTCGCGGCACCGTTGCGCGAGGTCGAGGGCGATATCCTGGCGGCGCAGGGAGACTCAGCGGGCGCCCGGGCGGCCTACGAGTCTGCACTCGAGAGCACGACCGAGTACCCCGGCATCGTTGACGAGACGAACGTCCGCTTGAAGCTCGAAGCGCTCGGTAATGTCGCCGCGACCGGGAGCGACGCTTCGTGAGAATGCGCCCCGCCACCTGGCTGGGCTGCCTCGCGCTGCTGTGTCTCGGCGGTTGCGGTATTTTCGGCAGTAAGGACTCGCCTATCGAGCCGCCGGCCGAGCTGACCGACATCGAGGCCACGCTCTCGGTGCGCAAGGCCTGGGAATACAAGGCCGGGCCGGGATCGGAAGGACTGGGACTGGCGCTGCGTCCGGCCGTGGAAGGCGCGCGCGTGTTCGTCGCCGGCCGTGACGGCGAAGTGCATGCCCTGGACCTGGAGAGCGGCGATCGCCACTGGCGTATGGAGACCGAGCTGGCGCTGTCCGCCGGCCCTGCCGTCGGCAACGGGCTGGTGGTGGTCGGTTCCAGCGACGGGATGGTGGTGGCACTGGATGCCGCCGACGGCAGCGTGCGCTGGCAGACACAGTTGTCGGGGGAAGTGCTCGCTGCGCCGGCACTCAGCGCTTTGGCGGTCGTCGTGCGCACGGTGGACGGGCGCCTGCATGCGCTGGCGCCGGAGAGTGGTAGCGAACTGTGGCTGTCCGAGCAGCGTCCACCGCGGCTGTCCTTGCGCGGGACCGCAGCACCGGTCATTGCCGGCAACCTCGTCTTGGCAGCCTTCGACAACGGCAAGGTGGTCGCCTACGCCCTGCGCGACGGCGAGCCGCGCTGGGAGCAGGCGCTCTCCGTCGGGCGCGGCCGCACCGAAATCGAGCGGCTGATGGACCTGGATGCGACGCCACAGGTCATCGGCCAGGACGTCTACGTGGTCGGGTATCGTGGCCGCATCGTCAACATGGCGCTGGAAAGCGGCCAGGTGCTGTGGGTCAACGACATGTCGAGCCACAGCGGCCTGGGCGTCGACTGGACTACCGTCTACGTCACCGAATCCGAGGACGCGGTGGTTGCGCTCAACCGCTCCAGCGGTGGCGAGCTGTGGCGCCAGGACGCCCTGCGCCTGCGCCGCCTGACGGCGCCCACCGCCGTGAGCCGCAGCGTGGTGGTCGGTGACTTCGAGGGCTGGCTGCACTGGCTGGATCCCATCACCGGCGCTTTCCAGGCGCGCTACCGGGCCGGCAAGTCGGCCTTCGTCGCGGCGCCGGTCAGCGCGGGCGAGCTGGTGATAACGCAGGACGAGAACGACCGCGTTTACGCTGTGCGCACGGAGCCGCGGGGCTGAGGCCTCGATCCCCATGCTCCCCGTCGTCGCGCTGGTGGGCAGGCCGAACGTCGGCAAGTCCACGCTGTTCAACTTCCTCACGCGCACGCGGGATGCGCTCGTTGCCGACCTGCCGGGGCTGACGCGCGACCGCCAGTACGGTTTCGGGCGCGTCGGCCCGGCACCGTACATCGTGGTGGACACCGGCGGGCTGAGCGGGGCGAAGGACGACCTCGACGGGCTGATGGCGCGCCAGACCCTGCGCGCGCTGGACGAAGCCGATGCCGTGCTGTTCATGGTCGACGCGCGCGAGGGACTCACCGCGGCCGACGAGCAGGTGGCGACGATGCTGCGCCGGCGCGGCCGCCCGGTCCGCCTGGTGGTGAACAAGGCGGAGGGCCAGGATGCGGCGATCGTGGGGGCCGACTTCCACCGGCTCGGCCTCGGCGAGCCGGCCGTGATCTCTTCGGCGCACGGCGACAATGTGCGCGCCCTGATGGAGGCCGTGCTGGAGCCGTTCCCGGTCGATGAAGAGGCCGGTGAGACTGCGGAACAGGGCGTGCGCGTGGCCGTCATCGGCCGGCCCAACGTCGGCAAGTCGACGCTCATCAACCGCATGATCGGCGAGGACCGCCTGGTCGCCTACGACCTGCCGGGCACCACGCGCGACGCGGTGGAAGTGCCGTTCGTGCGGGATGGCCGGCGCTACC
>CAYPTW010000166.1:0-4136 GCA_964413755.1 uncultured Thioalkalivibrio sp.
AGGCTGAGCGCAGCCACGCCAACCGTTTCCAGAAGGCCCTCGACAACCTCGAAGGCTAAGCACCCTGGTGCCAGGGACGCCGCCGGCCCCGCCGGCGGCGTCCCGCCGTACCTGCCGGGTCCGCTTGTACGGGCCCTGAATCCTGCCAGTAGTCACTGGGGCAGACCTAGGAGTTCGCCACATGTCGCTCGATACCCCCCGCCGCGAAGGTAGCCTGGAGGCGCCCACGCGGCACCCGGTTGCATGGAAGTCCCCGGAATTCTGGGACGAGGAAAAGCTCTTCGGCGAAATGGAGCGCGTGTTCGACATCTGTCACGGGTGCCGGCGCTGCTTCAGCCTGTGCAACTCGTTCCCGCTGTTGTTCGATGCCATCGACGAGTCCGACACGGGCGAGGTCGACGGGATCGGGCACGAGGTGTACTGGCAGGTCGTCGACCATTGTTACCTGTGCGACATGTGCTACATGTCGAAGTGTCCCTACGTGCCGCCGCACGAGTGGAACATTGATTTCCCCCACCTGATGCTGCGTGCCAAGGCAGTGCGCTTCAAGAAGGAAGGCGCCAGCCGGCGCGACCGTATCCTGACCTCTACCGACGCAGTCGGGAAGCTGGCCGGCATCCCGGTGGTGGCCGAAGTGGTGAATGCGGTGAACGCGACCTCGGGCGGCCGCAAGCTGCTGGAGAGCGTGCTCGGCGTGCACCGCGATGCGCCGCTGCCGAAGTACCACTCGCGCAGCATGCGCAGCCGCCTCAAGGGGCGTCCCGAGAACCCCGAAGCCACGCCGGTCGAGGGCACCCGGGGCCGCGTCGCCTTGTTCGCCACCTGCTACGGCAACCGCAACGTGCCGGAAGTCGGCGAAGACCTGGCCAAGGTGTTCGAGCACAACGGCATCCCCGTGAAGCTGGTCGAGAAGGAGCAGTGCTGCGGCATGCCGAAGATGGAACTGGGCGACCTGGAGGCCGTGCAGCGCTCCATGGAGGCCAATATTCCCGTGCTCGCCAAGGCGGTGGACGAGGGCTGGGACATCGTCGCTCCGGTGCCGTCCTGCGCCCTCATGTTCAAGCAGGAGCTGCCGTTGCTGTTTCCGGAGCGCGAGGACGTGAAGAAGGTCGCCGCCGCCATGTTCGACCCCTTCGAATACCTGGCGCTGCGCCACAAGGGCGGCAAGCTCAAGACCGACTTCGCCAAGCCGCTCGGCAAGGTGAGTTACCAGGTGCCCTGTCACCTGCGGGTGCAGAACATCGGCCTGAAGACGCGCGACATCCTGTCGCTGGTGCCGGACACCAAGGTCGAGGCCATCGAGCGCTGCTCCGGCCATGACGGCACCTATGCGGTGAAAAAGGAATTCCACGACACCTCGGTGAAGATCGCGCGCCCGGTAGTCAACAAGGTCAAGGGCGCCGCGCCGGACCATTTCGTCAGCGATTGCCCGATGGCGGGCGACCAGATCGCCCATGGCATGAAAGACGGCACCACCGCGAAACACCCCATGACGCTGCTGCGGATGGCCTACGGCCTCTGAGCCCCAACAGAATCACGGAGAGACATGCATGACACAGTTGACCGCATCCGACCTGATGAGCCTCGAGCAGTACGCCCGCGAGCGTGCCGACTTCCGGGCCAAGGTGCTGGAACACAAGAAGACGCGCCAGGTCGCCCTGGGCCCCAATGCGACCCTGTATTTCGAGGATGAGCTGACCATCCGCTACCAGGTGCAGGAGATGCTGCGCATCGAGCGCATCTTCGAGGCCGAGGGCATCGAGGACGAGCTCTCCGCCTACAACCCGCTGATCCCGGACGGCAGCAACTGGAAGGCCACCTTCATGCTGGAGTACCCGGACATCGACGTGCGCAAGCGTGAGCTGGCCAAGCTCATCGGCGTCGAGGACAAGGTCTGGGTGCAGGTCGACGGCCACGACAAGGTCTACGCCATCGCCGACGAAGACATGGAGCGTGATACCGAAGAGAAGACGTCCTCGGTGCACTTCATGCGCTTCGAGCTCGACGGTGACATGGTGCAGGCTCTCAAGGGCGGCGTCGGCCTGGCCATGGGCGTCGACCACGACAACCTGAAAGTCACGGTCACGGTGCCCGACTCGGTGCGCGCCAGCCTGGTGAATGACCTGAAGTGACGCGCTGAGGGCGCCCTGCCCGGTACGAAACACGCGGCGGCATCCTTCCGGGGCCGCCGCGTTTTCTTGTCCGTGCTAAGCGCCGGCGCCATGCGGTAGAATCCTGCTCCGTCCGCGCGCTCAGGCGTGGACGCACGGGGAACCCATGAGCAACGATTACAACGCCTCCTCGATCGAGGTCCTCAGCGGGCTCGATCCGGTCCGGCGCAGACCGGGCATGTACACCGACACCACGCGCCCGAACCACCTCGCGCAGGAGGTGATCGACAACAGCGTGGACGAGGCCATTGCCGGCCACTGCAAGAAAATCACCGTGACGCTGTTCCGCGACGGCTCGCTGCAGGTCGAGGACGACGGTCGCGGCATGCCGGTGGACGTCCATCCGCAGGAGGGCATCCCCGGCGTCGAGCTGATCCTCACGCGGCTGCATGCCGGCGGCAAGTTTTCCAACAAGAACTACCAGTACTCGGGCGGCCTCCACGGCGTGGGCGTCTCCGTGGTGAACGCGCTGTCGCGCAACCTCGAGGTGTGGATCAAGCGCGGCGGGCGCGAGTACAACATGAGCTTCCGCGGCGGCGACCCGGCCGGGGCGCTGGAGGAAGTCGGCACGGTCGGCAAGAACAACACCGGTACGACCATCCGCTTCTGGCCCGACGAGAAGTATTTCGACTCGCCGAAGATCTCCGTGCCGCGCCTGAAACACCTGCTACGCGCCAAGGCGGTGTTGTGTCCGGGGCTGGAAGTCGTGCTGCATCTCGAGGCCGAGGGCGAGACGGAGAGCTGGCGCTACGAGGGCGGGCTCGGCGATTACCTCGCCGAGGCCCTGGAGGGGCAGGCCGCGATCCCGGCAGAGCCCTTCGTCGGCAGCGTGCAGGGCGGCACCGAGGCCGCGGACTGGGCCCTCGCCTGGCTGCCGGAGGGCGGCGAGCCGCTGGCGGAGAGCTACGTCAACCTCATCCCCACGGTATTGGGCGGCACGCACGTCAACGGCTTCCGCGCCGGCCTGACCGAAGCCCTGAGGGAGTTCTGCGAATTCCGCAACCTCCTGCCGCGCGGCGTGCGCATCACGCCCGACGATGTCTGGGCCCAGGTGGCCTATGTGCTGTCGGTGAAGCTGGAGGACCCGCAGTTTTCCGGCCAGACCAAGGAGCGGCTGTCGTCGCGCGAATGCGCCGCCTTCGTCTCGGGCACGGTGAAGGACGCGCTGGCGATCTGGCTGAACCAGCATCCCGAGGCCGGGGAGAGCATCGCCCAGCTGGCCATCGCCAATGCCACCACGCGTCTCAAGGCGGGGCGCAAGGTGGTGCGCAAGCGCGTGGTCAGCGGGCCCGCACTGCCGGGCAAGCTGGCCGACTGCACTTCGCAGGACCCCGCGCGCACCGAGCTGTTCCTGGTCGAGGGCGACTCGGCCGGCGGCTCGGCCAAGCAGGCGCGCGACCGCGAGTTCCAGGCGGTGATGCCCCTGCGCGGCAAGATCCTGAACACCTGGGAGGTCGACCCGTCGGAGGTGCTGGCCTCGCAGGAAGTGCACGACATCAGCGTCGCCCTGGGAGTGGACCCGGGCTCCGGCGACCTGCGCGGACTGCGTTACAACCGCGTCTGCATCCTCGCCGACGCGGATTCCGACGGCCTGCACATCGCGACCCTGCTGTGCGCGCTGTTCCTGCGCCACTTCCCCGCGCTGGTGGACGCGGGGCACGTCTACGTCGCCATGCCGCCGCTGTTCCGCATCGACGTCGGCAAGCAGGTCTACTATGCGCTGGACGACGCCGAGCGACGCGGCGTGCTGCACCGGATCGAGGCCGAGAACGTCAAGGGCAAGGTCACGGTCACGCGCTTCAAGGGCCTGGGCGAGATGAGCGCCATCCAGCTGCGCGAGACCACCATGGCGCCGGAGACGCGCCGCCTCGTGCAGCTCACGCTGGATGCCGGCGACCGCACGCATGAGTTGATGGACATGCTGCTGGCGAAGAAGCGCTCGGCGGACCGGCGCGAGTGGCTGCA
>CAYPTW010000167.1:0-4090 GCA_964413755.1 uncultured Thioalkalivibrio sp.
TCGATCGGCAGCACCATGGTGCCGCCGTAGCCGAAGTTCACCAGCGGGCCGGCCGGCAGGCGCGCGGGAACGGGCCAGGCGATTGCGCCGGCCGTGAACCCCGCGGGCAGCTCCAGGTTCACCCGCGTGGGGAGGCCCGAATCACCCGGGTTGCGCCAGTAGGTATGCCATTCCGGGTCATGCTGCAGCCACAGGCCGAGGCGCAGCGTCTCTCCCGGCACTGCCGCCGTCTGCTGCGCCACCAGGCGTGAATACAGGTGGTCCGTGCGCAGCGCCGACGCGGCCGCCTCCTCGGCCTGCGACCAGGGCGGAAGCATGGCCAGCACGATCAGCGTCAGGCGTATCAGGCGCATTTACTGGACTCGGCTCCTGCTGCAGGCATGGGATTGTACGACCCGGCGGGGTGGGATGGGTTCCGGGATGGCGCCCGCGGCTGTCCTATACTGCCCCTTCCTTCAGGAGCCGGGAGGCACCATGGAAGTGGTAGAGGGCGGACTGCTCTCGGCGCTGCTGCTCGGTGGCCACATGCTGCTGGTGGCCGGCCTCGCCGTGCGCATCCTCGCCCGGCACCTGCCGGTCGGCAGCACGCTGGCCTGGCTGGTGATCCTGTTCGTGCTGCCGCTGTTCGGGCCGGCGCTGTATCTCTTCATCGGCGAGAACCGCTTGGGCAACAAGCGGGCGCGACGCTGGACCGAAATCCACGACCTCTACCGCGGCTGGCAGGGACGCCTGAAGACGCGCTCGGACATCGACTGGAGCCGGCTGCATCCGCGCGCCCGCGCCCTCGCCAGCCACGGCGAGTCGATTACCGGCTTTGTCGCGCTGCAGGGGCATGCGCTCCAACTGCTGGAAGGATGGGACGATTTCGTCGACACGCTGGTGGCCGACATCGATGCCGCCCGCAGTTCCTGCCACCTCGAGTTCTACATCTGGGAATCGGCCGGGCGCGCCGCCGAGGTCGAGGCGGCGCTGGCGCGTGCGGCCGGGCGCGGCGTCACCTGCCGCGTGCTGGTGGACGACGTCGGCGCCGGACGTTTCCTGCGCAGCCGCGAGGTGGCCGCGCTGCGCGCCGCCGGCGTGCAGGTGGTGAGCCAGCTGCCGGTCGGGTTGCTGCGCGTGCTGTTCGTGCGCATGGACCTGCGCAACCACCGCAAGATCGTGGTGATCGACGGCGAGATCGGCTACACGGGCAGCATGAACCTGGTGGACCCGGCCTATTTCAAGAGCAACGCGGGCGTGGGCCGCTGGGTGGACGCCATGGTGCGGCTGCGCGGCCCGGCCGTCGAGGTGCTGAACGGCGCCTTCCTCGAGGACTGGGAGCTGGAGACGGACGAGGGGATGGAGGTCCTGGAGACGGCAGACCTGAAGGCGGTGCACGAGGAAGGCGACACGGTGGTGCAGGTGGTGCCGTCCGGCCCGGGGCTCAACCGCGCCTCGATCCACCAGCTGTTGCTGTCGTTGCTGTACTCGGCGGAGCGCGAGCTGGTACTCACCACGCCTTACTTCGTCCCCGACGAGTCGATCATGACGGCGCTGGTCTCGGCGGCGCGGCGCGGCGTGCAGGTGACGCTCAACGTGCCGGAGAGACTCGACTCCGTGCTGGCGCGTTTCGCCGGTGCGGCGTGCTTCGAGGAACTGCTCGACGCCGGCGTGCAGATCGCGCGCTATGAACCGGACCTGCTGCACACCAAGGCGATCACGGTCGACGGGCGCATCGCGGTGCTCGGCTCGGTGAACATCGACATGCGCAGCTTGTGGCTGAACTTCGAGATCTCGTTGTTCATCTACGACCGTGCCTGCGTCAGTCGCGTGCGCGAGCTGCAGGCCCGCTACCTGCAGGACTCGGTGTCGCTGCACCCGCGCGCCTGGCGCGAGCGTTCGCTGGGCTCCCGCGTGGCCGAGGGCGTGCTGCGCCTGATGGGACCGTTGCTGTGAGCAGGCGCGCCGCCGTGCGCCGGTGCTTGGTCTACCGTGCGATGCGCCCTGCTAGAATCGGCCGCCATGAACAAGGCTGAATTGCTGCAACAGCTGAAGATCGAGCGCGCAGAGCCGGCGCAGGACGGGCCGCGCGTGGGCCGCTGGGTGGCGGTGGTCCTGCTGCTTCTCGCGCTCGCCGCCAGCGCGGGTTACTTCCTGTTCTTCGCCCCCGACGAGGCCGTCGCGGTGCGCGTCGCGGCGGTGCAGGCGCCGCAGGCGAATGCCACGCGCTCGGTCCTCGACGCCACCGGCTACGTCACCGCGCGCCGCATTGCCACGGTCTCGGCCCAGGTCACGGGGAAGGTCGAGAGCGTGCTGATCGAGGAGGGCATGGAGGTCGAGGAAGGCCAGGTCCTCGCGACCATCGACGCCACCGAGTGGCGCGCGCAGGTAGCGCTGGCCGAAGCGCAGCTGGACTCTGCGCGCTCGCAGCTGGCGGAAATCCGCGCGCAGCTGCAGCAGGCGGAGAGAGACCGCGTGCGCCAGGAGGAACTGGCTGGGCGTGGGCTCGTGTCCCCGGCGGTGGTCGAGGCTGCCGAGACCCAGGTCGAGGCCCTGGCCGCACGGCTGGAGAGCGCGGCGACGGGAGTTGAAGTGGCGCAGCGTTCGCTGGAGCTGGCCCGAGTGCGGCTGAAGAACACCGTGATCCGCGCGCCCTTTGCAGGCATCGTGACCGTGAAGGCGGCGCAGCCGGGCGAGATGATCTCGCCGGTGTCGGCGGGTGGCGGGTTCACCCGCACCGGCATCGGCACCATCGTCGACATGGACTCGCTCGAGGTCCAGGTGGACGTGAACGAGTCTTTCATCCAGCGCGTGCATCCCGGCCAGCCGGTCGAAGCCGTGCTCAATGCATACCCGGACTGGCGTATCCCGGCCGAGGTCATCGCCATCATCCCGACCGCGGACCGCAGCCGGGCCACCGTGCGCGTGCGCGTGGCCATCCTCGAGCGGGATGCGCGCATCGTGCCGGACATGGGTGTGCGCGTGGCCTTTCTCTCGGCGGATGAACCCGCTGCGCCAAGCGCGCCGTCGCGCCTCCTGGTGCCGGCGGCGGCACTGGTCGAGGCGGGCGGCGGCACGCATGCCTTCGTGCTGCAGGGCGAGAACGTGGTGCGACGGCAGGTCGAGGTCGGGGAGGCACGGGGCGAGTTCCGCCAGGTGCTGGGCGGCCTGCGCAGCGGCGAACGCGTGGTGCTCGACCCGCCCGCGGGTCTCGAGGACGGCAACAAGGTCAGGGTCGAGTAGGCAGGCAGGAGGAAAGATGAGCGCAATGATCGAGATACGCGGCCTCAGCAAGGTCTACACCCGCGGCAAGCAGAAGGTCGAGGCCCTGCATGCCGTGGACCTCGACATCGAGCAGGGCGACTTCGTGGCCCTGATGGGCCCCTCCGGCTCGGGCAAGACGACCCTGCTGAACCTGATCGGCGGGCTCGATTCGCCCACCAGCGGCAGCATCAAGGTCGACGGCCAGGCACTGGAAAGCATGAGCTCAGGGGCGCTGGCGCGCTGGCGCGCCGCCCACGTCGGCTTCGTGTTCCAGTTCTACAACCTGCTGCCGGTGCTGACTGCGCAACGTAACGTGGAGTTGCCGCTCCTGCTGACCAAGCTCTCGGCCGCACAGCGCCGCCGCAACGCCGCCGTCGCGCTGGAACTCGTCGGGCTGGCGGACCGCGCCAACCACAAGCCGCGGGAGTTGTCCGGCGGCCAGGAACAGCGTGTCGCCATCGCACGGGCCATCGTGTCCGACCCCTCGCTGCTGGTCTGCGACGAGCCGACCGGCGACCTCGATCGCGAGACCGCCGACGAGATCCTCGAGCTCTTGCAGATGCTGAATCGCGAGCACGGCAAGACCATCGTCATGGTCACGCACGATCCGAAAGCGGCGGACCATGCGCGTCGCCTGGTGCGGCTCGACAAGGGCGCGCTGCTGCCTGAAGCCGAGTCGGCCTGAGGGCCCGGGCATGAAATACCTGCACCTCGTCTGGGCCGGCCTGTTCCGCAAGAAAGTGCGCACGGTGCTGACGCTGCTGTCGGTGATCGTGGCCTTCCTGCTGTTCGGCCTGCTGCAGGCCGTGAACGAGGCGTTCCAGGCCGGCGCCGACCAGGCGCGCGC
>CAYPTW010000168.1:0-3918 GCA_964413755.1 uncultured Thioalkalivibrio sp.
CCGCGGCCACGATCTGGCCGGTGGAGTCCATCAGCGTGCCGTCCCAGTCGAATACGACCAGCCGGCGCGGCTCAGCCACGGCGCTGCTCCAGGCGCGACAGCACGGCGCGCAGGTCCTCGGGCAACGGCGCCGAGTACAGCCGCCAGTCTCCCCCCGCCGGGTCTTCCCAGCCGACCGAGGCTGCGTGCAGGAACATCCGGTCGAGACCCAGGGTTTTCATCTGGCGGTTGAATTCCCGGTCACCGTAACGCTCGTCGCCGGCCAGCGGGTGACCCGCCTCTGCGGCCTGCACGCGTATCTGGTGCGTGCGGCCGGTCATGATGCGCACTTCCAGCAGGGAGGCCACGGTGCCGATCTCGACCGGACGGAAAATGCTGGCGGCCTCCTTGCCGCTCTCATCCACGGTGACGACCCGTTCGCCGCCGCGGACCGTCTTGCGCAGCCGGTCCTCCAGCTTGACCTGGCCCAGGTCCCAGTGGCCCCGCACCAGGGCGAGATAGCGCTTCTCCACGCGTCCGTTGCGCAGCAGTTCGTGCAAGGCACGCAGGGCGCTGCGTCGCTTGGCTACGAGCAGGCAGCCGCTGGTCTCGCGGTCGAGGCGGTGCACCAGCTCGAGATAGGGCGCATCCGGGCGCGCCGCCCGCAGCGCCTCGATGACCCCGTGGGAGAGACCGCTGCCGCCGTGCACCGCGATGCCCGAAGGCTTGTCGAGCACGATCAGCCGGTCGTCCTCGTGCAGGATGCAGTTCTCCAGCCTGAGCCCGGCCGCACGGCCGCGCGCGGACCCCTGCTCCGGCTCCGGCCGCCGCACGGGCGGCAGGCGCACCACATCGCCGGCCAGGAGGCGGTAGTCCGGTTTCGCACGCCCCTTGTTGACCCGGACTTCGCCCTTGCGCAGCAGCCGGTAGACATGCGACTTGGGCACGCCCTTGAGCCGCGTGACGAGAAAATTGTCCAGCCGTTGCCCGGCCATCTCCTCTGCGATCTCCACGTATTCCACCGCGGGGCGGGCGGGATTCGTTGATGAAGCCAAATTCTCCTCCCGGATTCAGGGGCTTAGCGATTGCTGGGGGCTCGGGCGGTTGCTATAGTACGCCATGGACCGCGTGCACTGCTCGACGCTGAGACGTCGCGAAGTCGCCCGCGGGCCCTGGATACGGGCCGGTCGCGACATGTTCGATGACCGGCATGCAACAGGTTTCTTCCCATCGCTCGGCCGCAGCGCCCACCCTGGCCCCGCAACACCGGGTCACCAGGCGCAAGGAGCGCACAGCAGGCCGCGGGCGGTGACCGGCACGGACGACATGACCGGCATTCTGACTTGGGTCCTGATCGCTTGGCTACGCATCCCGGCATCTGCCGGGAACGTGGCGTCGTGCCTCCACCTGCCCCGCGCTACGACGCGCTCCTCCGGAACGAGGGGATGCGCGGCCGACCTGGATCAGCGAGTCAAGATTAATGAAAAGAATGCTGGTGAACGCAACTCAGCGAGAAGAGTTGCGGGTGGCCGTCGTCGACGGCCAGAGGCTCTACGACCTCGACATCGAAATCCCTTCGCGCGAGCAGCGTAAGGCCAATATCTACAAGGGACGCATCACGCGTCTCGAGCCCAGCCTGGAAGCCGCCTTCGTCGATTTCGGCGCGGACCGGCACGGCTTCCTGCCGCTGAAAGAGATATCGCCGGAGTATTTCGTCGGCGACGCCGATCGCAGCGGCCGCGCCAATATCCGCGAGGTCCTGCGCGAAGGCCAGGAAATCGTGGTCCAGGTGGAAAAGGACGAGCGCGGCAACAAGGGTGCGGCGCTCACCACCTACCTCAGCCTGGCCGGGCGTTTCCTCGTCCTGATGCCCAACAATCCGAAGGCCGGCGGCGTGTCACGCCGTATCCAGGGCGACGACCGCGAAGCGGTCCGGGAAGCCATGGAAGGCCTCGAAGTGGCTGAGGGCATGGGCGCCATCGTGCGCACCGCCGGCGTCGGCCGCAGCCTCGAAGAACTGCAGTGGGACCTGGATACCCTGCTGCAGGTGTGGGAAGCCATCAAGCGCACCGCCGTCGAACGCCCTGCCCCGTTCCTCATCTACCAGGAAAGCAACGCCATCCTGCGCGCGCTGCGCGACCATTTCTCGGCCGAGATCGGCGAGATACTGGTCGACGACGAAGAGGTCTACAAGGAAGCGCACCTGTTCATGGAACGGGTGATGCCGCACAACCTGCGCAAGCTGAAGCGCTACGACGACCCGGTGCCGTTGTTCACGCGCTTCCAGATCGAAAGCCAGATCGAGAGCGCCTACTCGCACATGGTCGAACTGCCGTCCGGTGGCAGCATTGTCATCGACCACACCGAGGCGCTGCTGTCGATCGACATCAACTCGGCGCGCGCCACCAAGGGCGAGGACATCGAGACCACGGCGCTGAACACCAACCTCGAGGCGGCCGACGAGATTGCGCGCCAGCTGCGCATCCGCGACCTCGGCGGGCTGATCGTCATCGACTTCATCGACATGGGGCCGCAGCGCAACCAGCGCGAGGTCGAGAACCGCCTGCGTGAGGCGGTGAAGATGGACCGGGCGCGCATCCAGATCGGCCGCATCTCGCGCTTCGGCCTGCTGGAGATGTCGCGCCAGCGCCTGCGGCCGTCGCTGGGCGAGTCGAGCCACATCACCTGTCCGCGCTGCCAGGGCTGGGGCGCCATCCGCAGCGTGGAATCGCTTGCCCTGTCCCTGCTGCGCCTGATCGGCGAGGAAGCGCGCAAGGAACGCAGTTCCCGCATCATCGCGGAAGTGCCGGTCGACGTCGGCACCTACCTGCTGAACGAAAAGCGCGAGTGGCTCACCGAGATCGAGCAGCGCGACGAAGTCCAGATCATCGTGGTGCCGCGCCAGCAACTCGAGTCACCGAAGTTCTTCATCCGCCGCGTCCGCGACGATGCCGTGGCGCAGCCGGAGAACGCCGGCATCAGTTACCAGCTGCCGCCGAGTGAACCCGAGGCGGTCGACGACACCACGCCGGGCCTCAAGGCGCGCCGCGCTCCGGAGCAGCCGGCGGTTTCAGGCATCGTCCCCGCGACACCGGTGCCGACCCCGCAGCCGAGCGAACCGGTCGAGGCACCGCGGCCCGGCCTGTGGGCCCGCCTGGCCGCCTGGTTCAGCAGCCTTGGCGCGAGCAAGCCGGCGGCAGACGACACGGAACGCAAGGCCAAGCCAAAGCCCGAGCGCAAGCCGGAGTCCGGGCGCAAGCCACGGCAACGCGACGACTCTCGCCGCCGCCGCGGCGAACGCCAGAAGCCGGACGGCAACAAGCGTGGGCGCAGCCGCGACCGCAGCGAACAGGATGGCGAGAATCGGCGCGACGATCGCCAGCGCCAGGGACAACAGCGGGACAAGAGCCGCGACAGGGACCGCGAGAAAGACCGTCGCAATGAGAAGCCCGAGGCTGCCGAGCAGTCGCCGCAGGGCCCGTCCGAGGGACAAGGACAAGCGCAGGGACAGGCGCAGGGACAGGCGCAGGGACAGGGACAGCCGCAGTCCCAGGACGGCAGCACTTCGCCCAGCAAGCGTCGCCGCCGCCGCCGCGGCGGTCGTGGCAAGTCGCGCCAGGATGGCGCCCAGCAGCAGTCACCGCAGGCTGACGGCAACAGCGGAAGTGGCGGTGAAAGCGGCGCCCCAGGCGGCACCACAGGCGATAGCCGGAGCAACGACAGCGCGGGAGCTGCGGACAAGCCGGCCGCGAGTGACAAGCCGGTCTCTGCAGGCCAGCCGCCCGCGGCAGCGAAGGCGCCCGAGGCGCACGAGCCGCCCCGGCAGCAGGCGCTCCCCATGAAGGCGCCGGAACCGGGAACACCCGTCGCGGTGGCTCCCGCAGCGAAGCCTGAGCCGAAGCCTGAGCCGAAGCCTGAGCCGAAGCCTGAGCCGAAGCC
>CAYPTW010000169.1:0-3917 GCA_964413755.1 uncultured Thioalkalivibrio sp.
TGAGCCTGTTCGCCGAACTCAGGCGCCGCAACGTGTTCCGCGTGGGCGCGGCCTACGTCGTCGTGGCGTGGCTGCTGATCCAGGTCGCCGACATCCTGCTCGGCAACTTCGGCGCGCCGGAATGGGTGTTCAAGTCTTTCGTGGCGCTGCTGGTGCTGGGCTTCCCGCTGGCGCTGTTGCTTTCGTGGGCCTATGAGATGACGCCCGAGGGCGTGAAGCGCGCCGCTGACGTTGCCGCGGCAAAGTCCGGATCCCAGGCGGCCAAGCCGATCGACTGGCTGATACTCGCCGGCATCGCGGTGGTGATCGTGGTGATGGTCGCGGATCGCGTCTGGGCGCCGACCGCGCCGGCCACCACGGAACTCGGCGACGCCCCGGCGAATATCTCGGAGGCGGCCCCGCAGCCCGGAACAGCCCCGCCGGCCCAGCGCGAAGCCGCGGAGGGTGTGTTCATCGCGGTGCTGCCGTTCGACAACTATTCCCCTGATCCTGCCGACGCCTATTTCGCCAGCGGCATGACCGAGGAGATCACCAGCCAGCTGTCGCGCGTCTCGGCCCTGCACGTGATAAGCCGCACGGCGGTCAGCCGCGCGCTCGAAAGCCGGCTTTCCCTGGCGGAGATTGCCGCGACGCTGGGGGTCGGCGCGGTGCTCGAGGGCAGCGTGCGCAAGTCCGGCGACATGGTCCGGATCACCACGCAGCTGGTGGACGCGACGAGCGGCCAGCATCTCTGGAGCACCGACTTCGACCGGGAGCTGGCCGACGTGTTCGGGATCCAGCGCGATGTGGCGCTGGCGATCGCTGCGGCGCTGCAGGCGGAACTCAGTCCGGGCGAGCAGGCGCGCATCGAAACCCCGCCCACGGACAATGTCGCGGCCTACCAGCTTTATCTGCGCAGCCGGGAGTTCTCGTCCGTGGGCATTGCGACCAACCGCACGGGCATCGAGCTGCTGCGCCAGGCCGTCGCGCTGGATCCGGGCTTCAGCGACGCCTGGGCGCGCCTCTCGTGGCGCTACACCTGGGCGGCCCGGCTCGGCGACCTCGATGCCGTCGAGGAGGCCTTCACGACGGCCCGGCGGGCACTGGACGTCGATCCCGAGTCGCCCTTCGCCCACTTCGCCCTCGGCAGTGCCTACAGCGTCTCCGAAGAGATCGAGGAGAATATCGCGTCTTTCGAGCAAGCCATCGCGCTGGACCCGGACCACTTCACGCTAACGGACCTGAGCTACAACAATGCGCTGACCGGCAGGTCGGCGGTCGCGCTGGCGCAGATCACTCGCGCCGTGCGCCTGTCGCGGAACGTGCCCAACACGCGCTGGCATGCTGCGAATGTGCTCATGAGGCTGGGTGACGAGCAGCGGCTGGAGGACTGGCTCGACCTGGCCGCCGCCGAAGGCCTGGAGCTGGGTCGGCTGGACATGGAGCGTGCCTGGCTGCTGGCGCGGCAGGGGCGCTCGGGGGAGGCCCTCGAACTCCTGCGCGCGGGCCGCGAACGCTGGGACGGCAACGAGGAATTCGAGCGCTTGTCCGCCGCCATACAGGTCTTCCTCGGGGATTACCAGGACGTGCGCAGCTTCATCGAGCGCCAGGCCGAGATCGCGCCGGCAGCGCGCTTGTATGTTTTCGGGGCCCCGCGCAGCCTGTTCGCCCAGGTGCTGCTGGACGAGGGGGAGGTCGCGCGAGCCACCGCCCTGTTCGAGGAAACCCTGCGGATACATGAGGAGATGTTCGACGAGGGTCGCGGCTGGCCGGATCGCTGGCTGCAGTCTGCCGCGATCCACGCGCTGCTTGGGCGGCCCGAGGAGTCGCTGCAATGGCTGCAGCGCAGTTTCGATGCGGGCTTTTATGTCCCCGACCTGCTTGCCGTTGACCGGCGCTTCGCTACGCTGCGCGATGACGCCCGCTTCCAGGACATTGTGGCGCAAATGGCCGATGCCCAGGCGGTCCAGCGTGCCCGGGTCGAAGCCGAGGGCATCGCCGCGGAAATGAATGCGATGATTGCGGCTGGGCTGGGGCGGTCTGCCTCGGCCGGTACCGCGGAGGCGGGGCAGTGAGCGCAAAGCAATCCTTATGGGCGGAACTCAAGCGCCGCAACGTCATCCGCGTGGCGTTGTTTTACGTTGTTTCCGCGTGGGTCCTGTTGCAGGTCGCGGAGACGGTGCTGCCGCTGTTCGACGTGCCTGACGGCGTGCTGCGCGGATTAGTCATCCTGCTCGCTCTGGGTTTCGTGCCAGTAATGGTGTCTGCCTGGATCTACGAGCTCACGCCCCAAGGGCTCAAGCGCGAGAGCGATCCGGCCCTGTCCGACGCATTGCGCGAACAAGGAGCGCGGCGGCTGAACATTGCGGTGATCGCGCTGCTGCTGCTGGCGATTTCGTTGTTCGCTTATGAGCGGCTGCTTGGCATCTCAACGTCGCCGGCGGCGCAAGTCACCGAAGATACCGCGCCGGTGGCTTCCGCTGAGCCGCAATCGATTGCAGTGCTGGCGTTTGCCGACCTCAGTCCGGCCGGAGACCAGGAGTACTTCGGTGACGGCATCGCCGAGGAAATCCTGAATGCGCTGGTGCGCCTGCCCGGGCTGCGTGTGGCCGGGCGCACCTCGTCCTTCCACTTCAAGGGCCGCAACGAGGACCTGCGCACCATCGGTGCGACGCTGGGCGTGGCCCACATCCTGGAGGGCTCCGTGCGCAAGCAGGGCGAGCGGTTGCGCATCACGGCGCAGCTGGTCCGCAGCGAGGACGGTTTCCACCTGTGGTCGGAGACCTACGACGGCACGGACGCCGACATTTTTGCGCTGCAGGAGCGCATCGCGCGCGAGGTCACTCGCGAGCTGAAGGTGGCCTTGGGCGCCGGCGAGGACCAGCGGCTGGTCAACGCGGGTACCACGAATCCCGATGCGTATGCACAGTATCTGCGCGCGACCGAGGTGTTCAACCGTCGCGAAACGGGGCGCTACGAAGAGGGCATCGCGGCGGCCCAGCAGGCGTTACGTCTCGATCCCGGCTATGCTCGCGCACATTCGCGCCTCGCCACGCTCTACTACTTGTGGGCCAATATCGTTGCGTCGGACCGCTTCGACTCCTTGATGGCCCAGGCAAGCAGCCACGCGAGATCCGCCCTGGACCTGGATCCCGGGCTGGCCGAGCCGCAAGCCGCGTTGGCGGTGCTTCATTGGGCGAACCGGCGCTTTGTTGACGGCACCGAGGCCATCCAGCGTGCGCTAGCGGCCGATCCTAATGATTCGACTGCTGTGTTCTGGGCCGCATTGCGTCATTGCCTGGCCGGGGTGATCGGCCGTTGCGAGCGTGAACTCGACCATGTCCTGGTGCTCGACCCCCTGATGCCCAATGCATTGGGCTGGCGCGCCCGCCTGCACGCTTCCTCGGGCGATCTGGCGACGGCGCAGGAGATGGTCGATCGCGCTGGTGAAGCAGGGCTGAGCTGGGCGGAGATCGCCTGGGCGTACGTTGCGCTCGAACGAGGGGATCGCGAGGCGGCGCGGGCCTACTTCGAGGAGTTCTACCGCACCTTCGGTTCCGACCTCACGCCCGAAGCACCGGCAGCCTTCGCGGCAGTGCGCGTTGGAGATCAACAAGCAAGAGCGCGTGCGCTCGTCATTATCGATGACTATCTTGCCGCGTCGCCGATGCGTATCAATTCGCTGGTTCCCTTGACCCTGCTGGCTATGGGCGAGGCCGAGCGTGGACTCGAAGTGTTTGCGGACTACCCGTCGAACAACGACTCAATGTTCCTGGGCGAAGTGCTGGGCACCCGCTTTTACCCGAATGCCTGGGCTTCGCCGGCGTTCCCGGCGTTCCTGCGCAAGACCGGCATCGCCGATTACTGGGATCGCTTCGGCGCGCCGGAGCGATGCCGCAAGGACGCCGATGGCGACTATCGCTGCGGATAGGCACCGT
>CAYPTW010000170.1:0-3912 GCA_964413755.1 uncultured Thioalkalivibrio sp.
CCAATCGTCCCCACATTCACATGCGGCTTAGTACGCTCGAATTTCGCCTTGGACATCGGTGCTCGACTCCGGACTGTTCTGTGAATTTGTCTGCCTAAAAATGCGGCGCGCCCCGTGGCCCGTCCGCCTGAATCTTCCTGCGCCTGTCATGGAGCCCACAACCGGACTTGAACCGGTGACCTCTTCCTTACCAAGGAAGTGCTCTACCGTCTGAGCTATGTGGGCTGCGATCCTCTTTCTAAACCCCGTCCGCCCCGCGGGCACGGCCCCCATCTGGAGCGGGCGATGGGAATCGAACCCACATCATCAGCTTGGAAGGCTGAGGTTCTACCATTGAACTACGCCCGCGCGTGGTCTCATGTCTCGGCCCCAGCCTGCCTCCCCGCCGCGCCCGAGGACCCTTCCCGCGGACGCGTGGTGGAGGGGGGAGGATTCGAACCTCCGAAGGCTGAGCCAGCAGATTTACAGTCTGCCCCCGTTGACCGCTTGGGTACCCCTCCCAAAAGCGCAAGCCGCGTATTATTAAACGCGGACAGGAGGGTGTCAACAGAAACGGCGGGGGCCGGGGCCCCCGCCGCCGTTCCCGGGCGGGCCGGGCGTCAGGCTACTTGCCGCCCTCGTGGGCGAAGTAGGCAGCCACGTCGGCGATGTCTTCCTCGGCCACGTCGTTAATCACCGGGTCGTGGTCGTCGCTGCCCTGGGCGGCAACGATCAGGGCGGCGATCTCTTCGGCACCCAGGCCGCTGAAATCGTCGGCCATGTGGCAGTCGAGGCAAACCTCGGCCTTGGCGGCACCCGCCTCGGCGTCGCCCGCCAGGGCGGCTCCGCTCACGGCGACCAGGGGGAGGGAAATCAGCGCAATGGCAAGCTTCTTCATGTACAGGTTTCCTTAAATTAGGAAAGTGGGCGACGGAGTATAGTCGAGTCCGCCCCGGGCTGCAGTCGCCGCGGAGCAGGTCTGGAGCCGGCGACAGGAGTCGAACCTGCGACCTGCTGATTACAAATCAGCCGCTCTGCCAACTGAGCTACACCGGCCTGCCGGCGCATTCTAGGAGCGGCCCGCGCCAGCGGCAACCGCCGCGCACGCATCCGGGGTGCCCGGGAAACGAAAACGCCGCCCCCGGTCTCCCGGGGACGGCGCCTGGTCCGGGACCGTGATGGCGACTTACTTGCCGCCGCCAGCCGCGTAGAAGTAGGCGGCCAGGTCGGGAATATCACCCTCGGTGACGTCTTCCATGCCCGGGGGATGCGCGGAGTCAGGACCCATAGCAGCCTTCAGCGCCGCGGTGATCTCCTCCAGGGACAGGCCGGCGAAGTCTTCGCCCGCGTGGCAGTCCATGCAATACAGTTCTTCGGCCTTGGCCTTGCCGGCATCGGCATCGCCGGCCAGCGCGGCGCCGCTGAACGCCAGAATGGGAGCAGCGAGAATCGCGATGGTGAACTTCTTCATAACTTCAGTCCTCCTGGACTCATGACGATGACATAGTCGAAGCCAGTATACCGTTCCGTACCCGCGGGAACATGCGTAAAGCCCACGATCGAGCGTGCTCCGAGGTTCAGGAAGCGTTCATATTCTCCCCCGCCTGCTCCCTGGCGGCACGCGCCAGGCCCAGCAGCACCAGCTCCGGCACGAGCTCCGCATTTTCCAGCCCCGGCCGCAGCGCGGGGGCATCCCCCCCCGTAAGGAACAGCCGTGGCGGCGCCCCGGCATGCGCCGCGAGCTGCTGCCGCGCCGCGGACACCGCGCCGAGCGCCGCCATGCGGGCGCCGTCTTCCATGGCCGGTCCGGTGTCGGTCGGGAACGCACCTGCAACGGTACGCGCGGAAGCCTGGCGAAAACACGCCAGGTCTCCCGTACGCGTCTCGAGGGCGCCCACCATCATGGCCAGGCCGGGCAGGATCCAGCCGCCGAGATGACGGCCCTCCGCCGCCATGGCATCGATGGTCAGGGCCGAGCCCGCGTCCACCACCAGGCAGGGCCCCGCCTCCAGGCCGCGCGCGCCCAGCAATGCCGCCCAGCGGTCGGCGCCGAGGCGTGCCGGTTCGGCATAAGCACACTGCACGCCGCAGGCTGCCGGCGTGGCGCGCAGGAAACTGACGGTGCCAACACCCGACTGCGCCAGCGCGGCGGCCAGCGCTTCGCCCGCAGCCGCTCCGGCGACGTTGGCACACCAGGCGACGCCGGCGCCGGGCCGGGTCCCGGCCAGGGCGCGCACCAGCGCCCCGGCCATGCCGTGCTCGCGGTGGGAGGCTTCGCCAAGCACGCGCAGGCCGTCCCCGGCGTCACTGGTGGCCACCTTGAGCCGCGTATTGCCGAGGTCCAGCAACAGCGTCATGCCGCCGGCCTCAAAGTCACTTCACCGGCGGTGACACGGCGCAGAGTCCCGTCCGCGGCCTCGAGCAGCAACGCGCCGCTGGCGTCGATGCCGCGCGCGACACCGGTTTCCGCGCGCCCCGGCGTCTCCAGGCAGACCTCCCGGTCGCGCAGGGCGTCGCGTCGCGCCCATGCCGCCAGCGTCTCCGGGTCGAGGGTGCCGGGCACACGCCCCAGCACTTCGACCACCGCAGCCAGCAGCGCCGCCGCCACCGCATTGCGGCCCAGGTCCGGCGCGACATCGGCCAGCGCGGCCGGCGGCAGTCCCCCTGCGGCGCCGATCTCGGCACGCAGCCTGGCGCCGATGCGTACATTCACGCCGACGCCCACCGCCACGGTGGCCGGGCCCTGCGCCTCGCCGCGCAGCTCGATGAGGATGCCGCCGAGCTTGCCTGCGCCCAGCAACAGGTCGTTGGGCCATTTCAGGCGCACGCCCGGGACGCCCAGCCGCTCCAGCGCCTCGGCACAAGCGAGGCCGACCGCGGGCGGCAGGCCGGCGAAGTCCGCCGGCCCGGCCGGCATGCGTCCGCCCACCGACAGGCACACGGCGTGGCCCGGCGCCGCCAGCCAGCTGCGCCCGCGACGGCCGCGGCCCGCGCTCTGGTATTCCGCCAGGCAGGCCACGAGTTCGCCCGGTGGCGTGTCCGCCGCGAGCACGCGGCTGTTGGTCGAGCCCGTCTGCGCCAGCACTTCCACGCCGGCCAGCCTGGCGCCGGCCGCCGCCGGCAAGTCTCGCCGCAGGCGCTCGGCGTCCAGCAACTCGAGCGGCGCCGCCAGGCGGTAGCCGAGACCGGGCCTGGCCTCGATCTCGAGGCCGAGCTCGACCAGGCGCTGGACGCCTTTCCAGATCGCGGTGCGGCTGGTCCCGAGCGCGCGCCCGAGGGCCGCGCCTGAAACCGCGTCACCCGGGGCCAGCGCCTGCAGCAGCGCCGGGTTGAAACTCACCGCCGCCGACCCCCCAGCCCGCGGAACATGCGATGCTCCGTGCCGGCGCGCATGCGCGCGATGTTGCTGCGATGCGTCCAGGCCACGAACACCGCCATCAGCAGCGCGAACCAGAACAGGGGCCGGCCGGCCTGCCCGGTGACCGCGAGCCACAACGGCGCCACGACGGCGGCCGCCATGGTGGCGACACCGACGTAGCCGCCGACAAGAGCGACCAGCACCCAGCCCGCCAGCACCGGCAGCAGCAGCACGGCCTCGATGGCGGCATAGGCCCCGACCAGGGTGGCCATGCCCTTGCCGCCGCGGAAACCGAAGAACAGCGGCCACACATGCCCGGCCACTGCGCCGGCTCCGATGACCACGGCCACGGTCTCGCGCGACACGGTCGGGTCCACCGGCACGCCGGGCAGCGCGGCACCCGTCAGCCAGAGGACCGGCAGCACCGCTTTCAGCACGTCGATCAGCACCACCGCAAGGGCGAAGCCCTTGCCCTGCGTGCGCAGCGCATTGGTGCCGCCGGCATTGCCGCTGCCGAGCCGCCGGATGTCGACGCCGCGCAGGCGCCCGACCACCAGGCTGCCGACGATGGATCC
>CAYPTW010000171.1:0-3904 GCA_964413755.1 uncultured Thioalkalivibrio sp.
ACCTGGGACAAGTCCGCCTGTTGTCGAGGCTATAATCCGCGTGCCCCGTCCCGAGGACTCGCCCGTGTTGCGTACGCTTGCTTGCATTTTCCTCGCCGGCCTGCTGTTGGCAGGCTGCACCTCGCTGCGTCCCGATCCCGCGGCCGAGTTCGACGCCCTGGTCGCGGACTACGAGGCCTACCGCCTGGCCAACAACCCCATCGCCGCCGGCCGGCAGGGGGATCTCGAGGCGGCGGCACGCTGGCCGGATGCGTCCTTCGCAGCGGTGGCGGTGCGCAACGAGGCGAACGCGGAGTTCCTTGCCCGGCTCGAGGCGGTGGACCCGGCGACGCTGGACGAGCGCCAGCAGGTCAGCCATGCAGTGCTGGATTACCTGCTGCGTTCCGCCGTGACGCTGGCGCCCTTCGAACCGGAGCGGGTCGGCTTCACCAACGACAGCGGCTTTTTCTCCTTCCCCGGTTCGCTGGCACTGTCCACGCGACCGCGCTCCGTGGCCGAAGCCGAAGCGTGGATCCGGCGCATCGAGAGTATCCCCGCCTACTTCGCGCAGAACACCGCATGGCTGCGGCGTGGCCTGGAGACCGGCGTGGTGCAGCCGTACTACATCCTGCCCGGCGTGGCGGCGCAGATCGAGACGTTGGCGAGCACGCCGGCCGCGGAAAGCCTGTTGTACGCGCCGCTGGAGTCGTTGCCGTCCCAGCTGCCGGAAGCGGAGCGCGTGCGCCTGCAGATGGAGGGACTGGCGGCCATCGAGCAGTTCGCCTTGCCCGCGTACCGCGACCTGCTGGCGTTCTTCCGCGACGAATACATGGCGGCGCCGCGCGAGACGGTGGGCATCTACGCCGTGCCGGAGGGGCGCGACTACTACCGCGCCCTGGTGCGTTATCACACCACCCGCGACATGACGCCCGAGCAGGTGCATGAGGTGGGTCGGGCGGAGGTGGGACGCATCCGCGCCGAGATGGAAAAGGTCATTGCGCAGACCGGCTTCGAGGGCACGTTCGCGGAGTTCCTCGAGTTCATGCGCACCGATCCGCAGTTCTATGCCCGCAGCGAGGAAGAGCTGCTCAAGCACGCGGCCTGGCTGGCCAAGCGCGCCGACGACCAGATGCCGCGTTTCTTCAAGAACCTGCCGCGCCTCCCCTACGGCGTGCGCCCGGTCCCCGCATCCATGGCGCCGAACTACACCACCGGGCGCTACTGGCCGGGCAACCTCGAGGGTGGCGTCGCCGGCGGCTACATGGTCAACACCTACGCGCTGGACCAGCGGCCGCTGTACGAGCTGCCCGCGCTGACCGTGCATGAAGGCGTGCCGGGTCACCACCACCAGTTTGCCCTGTCGCAGGAACTCGAAGGCGTGCCCGACTTCCGCCGCCAGAGCTACATCACGGCCTACGGCGAGGGCTGGGGCCTGTACACGGAGTTCCTCGCCATCGACATGGGCCTGTACGACACGCCCTACGACCATTTCGGCCGCCTCACTTTCGAGATGTGGCGCGCCTGCCGCCTGGTGATAGACACCGGCATCCACTGGTACGGCTGGAGCGTGGCGCAGGCCGAGGCCTGCCTGCTGGAGAACTCCGCGCTGGCGCCGCACAACGTGCGCACCGAGGTGGCGCGCTACGTGTCGTGGCCGGGCCAGGCGCTGGCCTACAAGACCGGCGAGTTGCTGATCCGGCGCCTGCGGTCAGAGGCGGAGGTGGCGCTGGGGGCGGATTTCGACATTCGCGCCTTCCACGATCACCTGCTGGGGGAGGGCGGTATGCCCCTGTCGGCGCTGGAAGCGCGCATGCACGCGTGGATCGAGGCGCAGAAGAAGTAACCCCGCGCGGGTTCAAAACGCCGGATCTTTAAATAACGAGGGGCGGAGATCGCGGGAAATAATTCCCGGTATTCTCCGCCCCTGCGTGGTCCCGGCTGGTTATTTATTCTTTAAATTGCGCCCAGCCTTCCACTTTCTCGGCACCATGCTCGGCCTTCCATGCCTTCAATATCTTGTGGTTGGCGCCGCGGGTCTTGACCACTTCCCCGGTTACCGGGTTGGTGTAGATCTTCAGGCGGCGGCGACGACGCTGGCGCCCGGCCCCGGGTCCGGCAGCCCTGGCCCGTCCCCGTCCGGCACCCTTGCCGGCACCCGGACCGCGGCCCGCGCGCAGGTCGAACAGTTCGGCCAGGTGTGCAGCCGGCCGGTTGTACTTCTTGAGCAGCGCCTCGATCTCGTCACGCAGCTTGAGGTCCGTCTTCAATTCCTTGTCGTTTTCCAGCGCCTTCAACTCCTCCGTGAGCTTGGCCAGCCTGGCTTCTTTCGCCCGTAATTCTTTTAATTTCTGCGACATTTTATTGTGATCACCTGGATGATAATGGAAACCGAATAAACAACTGATAGTAGAGCAAACACCGGCGCCATTATTCGGGCGCCAGATAAAAATAACACCCGGTTTATTTTGATTCAATAATGATAACTCCGGGACGAGCCTGGTTATTTAGATATTTAAAAAAGCGGGCCGTAAAAACTGCGGCGATTAATTGCGGGCACGGCCGTTGCATCAAGTTGATGTCGCACCGCCTGGTCGCGCCGGGGCAGGGCGGGCGCGACGTCAGCGGCCGGAGTTTTCCCGGACTATTCTTCATGCTGCATTGCGGTAAACTGGGGCGTGTCCCCGGCTTCACAGACTGTCCCCACGGGCAACCCAATGAAGAAAATCGTCATCGTCGGCGGCGGGGCGGGCGGCATCGGCACCGCAACGCGGCTCGGCCGCAAGCTCGGGCGCAAGGGCAAGGCCCACGTGACGCTGATCGATTGCGTCGAAAGCCATGTGTGGAAGCCGCTGCTGCACGAGGTCGCTACCGGGGCCCTGGACGTGGGCATCGACGCGCTCAGCTACCGCGGCCATGCCGCCGCCAACGGCTACCACTTCCAGCAGGGCAGCCTGGTCGACATAGACCGTGAACGCCGCCAGGTGGTGCTGGCGCCTATCCTGGATGACGCGGGCGAGGAACTCCTCCCGGCGCGGCGGCTCGATTTCGATTACCTGGTGGTGGCGGTCGGCAGTATCGCCAACGACTTCGGCATCCCCGGCGTGAAGCGCCGATGCCTGTTCCTCGACAACACCGAGCAGGCCATCGGCATCCGCAAGATCCTGCTGAATCGCTTCCTGCGCTACGCCAGCCATGAGCAGCTCGAGGACAGGATCAAGGTGGCCATTGTCGGGGCGGGCGCCACCGGCACCGAGATGGCGGCCGAGATGCATCATGCCGTGGACCAGCTGCGCGGCTACGGCTACAAGATCGACAGTTCGCTGCTCGACGTCACGCTGGTCGAGGCGGACAAGCGCATTTTGCCCAAGGTGAGCCAGGAGGCGATTTCGCAGGCCGTGGCGCGCGAACTGGAGAAGATCGGCGTGCAGGTGTTCACCAACACGCGGGTCGTCGAGGTCACCGAACAGGGCCTGACTTTCCAGGGTGGTTACTTCATCCCCGCCGACATCGTCGTCTGGTCCGCGGGGATCCGCGGCGCGGACTTCCTCAAGGACATCGGCGGGCTCGAGACCAACCACCTGAACCAGCTGGTCGTGAGGCCGACCGGCCAGGCGACGCGCGACGACACGATCTTCGCCATCGGCGACTGCTGCGCCTGTCCCCAGGATGACGGCTCCTGGGTGCCGCCGCGCGGCCAGGCGGCGCGCCAGCTCGGCCACCTCGTGGCCGACAACATCATGCTCATGATGAAGGGGCAGGAGGCGCGCAAGACCTACGTCTACAAGGACCTGGGCTCGCTGGTGAACCTGTCCAAGTTCCACACCGTCGGCAACCTGTTCTCTTTCCTCGGCGGCGGCGTGATGGTGGAAGGGCGGATCGCGCGCTTCACCTATCTCTCGCTGTACCACCGCCACCTGCTCGAGCT
>CAYPTW010000172.1:0-2034 GCA_964413755.1 uncultured Thioalkalivibrio sp.
ATCGTCGGCTGCCCGGGTACTGGCGGGTGCGATAAGAGCGCCCCAGTCACGGATTCTGGCAGGCGGCGACCTCGTCGTCGGTGAGTCCCAGGTCCTTCGCAGCCGCGGCGAGATCATCGGCGGTTGCGCTCGCCGAATAGATATCCTGCGTTTTTTGCGCGATCTCGTAGTTGCCATGCTGCGACGCCGTGCGCGTGACCGCGCTCAGCAGTCGGCCCAGGCCGCGTTTCTTTTTCTGTGCTTCCTGCGCCGCCGCCATCTTTTCCTGCAGGCAGGCCTGCTGTGCCGCCTGCAGCGCGGCAGGGTCGCGCGCCGGAGGCGCTGCCGGCGCTGCGGCCGTTGCTGTCGCCGCGCCTGGCTTGAGGTCCGGGTTGGCGGCCTTGGCCGCCAGGATACCGGCGAGCTGCGGCGTGACCTCGCCGCTGACTTGCATGCCGTTCTCGGCCTGGAACTTGGAAATCGCGATCACGGTTTCCATCGTCTCTACGCCGTCGACCGGCCCGGTGTCGTAGCCGAGTGCGGCGAGGTTCTCCTCTACCATCATGGTCAATTCATCGGCCGTGACGGTGGTTGCGAAGCCGGCGGCGAGCAGCGCTGCGGCCGCCTTGAGTGCCATCTTCATCTTGATCTTCATGTTCAGTTCCTCGCGTCTACGGCGGCGGACAGGATGCCGGCGAGCTGCGGCGTCGCCTGTCCGGTCACTTCCATGCCGTTCTCGGCCTGGTAGCGGGAGATCGCGACAACGGTCGGCTTCGTCAGCTCGCCGTTGACGTCGCCGTCGTAGTAGCCGAGCGTTTTCAGGTCGCGCTGGACCATGCCGACGAGGCCGAGATCCGGTCCGCCGCCGGTCGCGGCGCCACCCATCGGCATGCCCATGGGCCGGGTCAGTGCCGCAAGGCCCTCGATGCCTTCGTTGACGCGGACGTCGACCACCCGCATTTCCGTTTCGAACGCGCCGGTCTCGAGCATCTTGCGCATCTGTTCCATCTGCGAGCCCATCATGCTTTCCATCATGGCCCGCTGGCTGGCCGGCATCGCCGCCATCTGCTTTTCGAACTCCGCCATCTGTACGCGCGCCTCGGCCATCTGCTTCTCTTCAGCCGGCGTCAGCACGCCGCCCATGCGCATGGTCTGCGCGTAGGACAGCAGCATCTTGGTGCCGGGCACCTGGCGGTAGTCGGAATCGGTCTTCTCGATGAAGATATCGCGCGGTTTGCCGCCGTCGCCGCTGGCCTTCCCCTTCATGTGGAACTTCAGCGGCACGCAGTCGTTGCGGTCCATCCAGTAGTCGACCGTGTTGATCGTGAACTGTTGTCCGTCCGTGACCTGGGTGATGTTCAGGCCGTCGGAGCGCAGGTGCCAGGCGCTGCGCCCGTTGACGTCGGCCGTGCCGACGAGTTCGGCGTTGGCGAAGATCGTCTCTGTGTCGTTCGCGGCCGGCACCCCTTCGGACCGGCGGCGCTTCGCTTCGGCTGCGTACTCGGCGAAGTCCGCCATGCTGCCCATCATTACGGACGGGTTGGGCGATGCCCAGGGCTCCTCGCCCGGGGGCGGTCCGCTGGAGTAGATCATGTCGACGGGCAGGCCCGAATTCCGTGTCTCTGTCTCGATGGCATCGCCGGTCATGCGCAACGCATCCGCATATAGCTCGAGGGCCTCCGGGGTCATACCACTGTCGTCCTGGCGCCTTGCGATTTCGTCGGGCGGCACCATGACGAAGGACTCGTGGGCGACGCCGGCCGGGCTCGTGACGGTGACACGCTCGAAGTACTGCGGCGTCTGGTGGCCCATGATCTCGACCACGACCGCATAGTTGTCGATGCCCGCCATGTGCGCCTGCTGCTTTTCGCGCGCGCATTCGGCGATGGACTGGATGTCGGCGGCGGTGGCGCCCGTCGAGACGCCGAGCGCCAGGACGCAGCACAGGCGTATGAAATGCTTTCGCATGGACTCGCTCCCCTCTAGTGTCGTGTGCACGTTTTTTCGTGCGGTCGCGAGTCTCGAGCGCGGCAATCGCCCGATCCCGCTTGTGCG
>CAYPTW010000172.1:2134-3900 GCA_964413755.1 uncultured Thioalkalivibrio sp.
ATCGAGTGCGCGCGCCCGACGCCGCTGTTGCTGGCGTTGTTGCCGCATCCGAGCTATGGCGGGCGGGTGATCGGGTCCGACCAGGTCCGCACCGATCTTGCGGTGCCGCAGGACGAGTATCTCGACGAGTTCGCCAATCGCCGGGTGCGCATGGTGGCGCCGCCTGGACGGATGACCTTGTGGTCCGACTGCATCGTCGAGAATGACGGCCAGCCGGACCCCTTCGACTGGAACGCGCGCCAGCATCCGGTTGCCGAGCTGCCCCCGGACACCCTGCGCTTCCTGACCCCGAGCCGCTACTGCAACAGCGACGAGCTGGTCGACCTGGCGTGGAGCCTGTTTGGCGCGACGCCGGAGGGTTGGGCGCGGGTGCAGGCGATCTGCAACTGGGTGCAGAGCCAGCTCACCTTCGGCTACCCCTTCGGTCGTCCGAGCAAGACCGCCACCGACGCGGCGCGCGAGCGCACCGGCGTGTGTCGTGATTTCGCCCACCTGGCGGTGGCGCTGTGCCGCGCCATGAATATCCCGGCGCGCTATGCCAGCGGTTATCTCGGCGATATCGGTGTCCCGGACAGCGGCCCGGGCGATTTTTCCGCCTGGTTCGAGGCCTATCTCGAGAACCGCTGGTTCACCTTCGATGCGCGCCACAACACGCCGCGGATCGGCCGCGTGCTGGTGGTGCGCGGCCGCGATGCGGCGGACGGGGCGATGATGACGTCCTTCGGCAACTACGATTTGAAGGTCTTCCGGGTGTGGACCGACGAAGTGGCCGGGGCTGCCACCGACGCCGAGCGGCTTGCCCTGCTGGAGCAGCTGCCGGATGCGCCGGCCCTGACCCTGGCGCCGACGTAGGGAGATCGGGCGCGGGTGCAGTGCCTTCGTGCGTTACCAGGTCGTGCGCACGTGCTTGTAGGCGCGAATCTTCTTGTCCGAGGTCACCAGGGGCACGTTCAGGTGCCTTGCGAGGGCGACGATCATGCGGTCGGCCGGATCACTGTGGAACGCGCCGGGTAATCGGGTGGATTGCACCAGCAACTCGGTGTCGAGGGGCTGGAATCGCAGCCGGTCGGTTTCCGCCGCGACGCGCAACCAGTCTTCCACGTCCATGGTCAGCGCCAGTCGTTCCTTCTGGACCAGCATGGCGATTTCCCATGCGGATATGGCGGATACCAGGATCAGTCCGTTCTCGTCTTCCTGCTCCTTCCGAATAGCACCCCGGGCGCGGGATGACAAGGAGGGGTCCCCGTTGAGCCACCAGAGCAGGACGTGAGTATCCAGAACGATCATTTCGTCGCGGCCCATTCGTCATCTGCCACCGGCTCGGTGGGGTCCTTGAAATGCACGATGCTGCCGCGCAGGCGCTCCAGCGGAGAGCGTTCATCTGCCCGGTAGCGCCGTATCTCGATCTTCGGCTGGCCGTTGTCGGTGACGACCACGGCGTCTCCCGAGGCCTCGACAGCACGGAAATACTCCAGCGCCTTCGCCTTGAATTCGGACTTCGAAACGCGTTTCTGATCCATGGTGTCGCCATAGTCATGAGGGGTAGTCATAACCATAGCCGGGACTGGTGACTACAGCAAGTGGTCATCAGGATGGATTGCTCCTGGGCTTCGGATCCTATGGGTGACCGTAGAGTGACCGGCGCCGGCAATCACGCACAAGTGATACAAAATAGGCAGACGGCTGCTATAAGCCAGCTAAAGGAAGCTCATGAATCAAACCTTCCAACAAACCCTCACCGTCCGCCGCCTGAGCCCCGAGCATCC
>CAYPTW010000173.1:0-3890 GCA_964413755.1 uncultured Thioalkalivibrio sp.
TGGGCGATGGTGTTGAGCGTGAGGATCGCCGCCAGCGGCCGGTCGATGTCCTGCTTGAACTCGTTCAGCAGCTTGCCGGTGCGGCGGCCCTCGCTGTTGGCGCGCGTCACGTAGCTTGGCGTGATGGACAGCAGCACCGCCTCCCAGATCGAGCAGGCGAAGGACACCATGATGGCGAGGAGGAAAAACAGGATCAGCACGGTCATGCGGAATCGGCTCCCGGGTCGGAGATGGCCTTTAATTCGTACAGCAATGCGAGTGCGTCGCGCGGCGTGAGACTGTCCGGGTCGATGGCGCGCAGGCGCTGCAGCGTCGGGTCGGGCGCCGGAGCCGACGCCGGGCGCGGCGGCGGCTCGAACAGCGGCAGTTCCGGCTGCGGTCCCGGCGCGGCGGCGCGACCCTGCTCCAGTTCGCGCAGGTAGCCGCGCGCGCGCTTGATCACCTGTGGCGGGACACCCGCCAGCGCCGCCACCTGCAGCCCGTAGCTCTGGTTCGCCGGGCCCTCGCGCACGCTGTGCAGGAACACCAGCTTGCCCTCGTGCTCGGTGGCGTCGAGGTGCACGTTGGCGCAGGCCGGCAGTTCTTTCGCCAGCGCCGTGAGCTCGAAGTAATGCGTGGCGAACAGCGTGAAGGCGCCGAGCTGCTCGCCGATGTAATGCGCGCAGGCCCAGGCCAGCGACAGGCCGTCGAAGGTGCTGGTGCCGCGCCCGATCTCGTCCATCAGCACCAGGCTGTGCGCGGTGGCGTTGTTGAGGATGTTCGCCGCCTCCGTCATCTCCACCATGAAGGTCGAGCGTCCGCCGGCGAGGTCGTCCGAGGCGCCGATGCGGGTGAAGATCCGGTCCACTGGCCCGAGCTCGGCGGATTCCGCGGGCACGAAGCTGCCGGCATGGGCGAGGATCACGATCAGCGCCGCCTGGCGC
Organism: uncultured Thioalkalivibrio sp.; assembly: GCA_964413755.1. Taxonomy (GTDB): domain Bacteria; phylum Pseudomonadota; class Gammaproteobacteria; order Steroidobacterales; family XN24; genus XN24. The sequence goes on from CAYPTW010000173.1 coordinate 924, forward strand.
ATGTAGGTCGACTTGCCGCCCATGTTCGGGCCGGTGATCACCAGCATGCGCCGCCCGGCGTCCAGCGCCAGGTCGTTGGGGATGAAGGGCTGGTCGGAGACGCGCTCCACCACCAGGTGGCGCCCGCCCCTGATGGCGAGGCGCGGTTGTGCCACCAGGCGCGGACGGCTCAGGTTCAGGGCCGCGGCGCGCTCGGCAAGGTTCGCCAGCACGTCGATCTCCGCCACGGCGGCCGCCATGAGTTGCAGCGGCCCGAGCTGCGCCACCAGCGACTCCACCAGGTCGTCGTACAGCGCCTTCTCGCGCGCCAGGGCGCGCTCCCGCGCCGACAGGACCTTGTCTTCGAACTCCTTGAGTTCCGGGGTGACGAAGCGCTCGGCGCCTTTCAGGGTCTGGCGGCGGGTGTAATCGGCCGGGGCGTTCTTCGCCTGGGCGCGGCTGATCTCGATGTAATAGCCGTGCACGCGGTTGTAGCCGACCTTGAGCGAAGGCAGCCCGCTGCGCTCGCGTTCGCGCGCCTCCAGCGCCTCGAGGAAACCGTCCGCTTCCGTCGACAGCGCCCGCAGTTCGTCGAGCTCCGCGTCCCAGCCCGGCGCAATCACGCCGCCGTCGCGCACCAGCACCGGCGGCTGCTCGATGATGGCGCGCGTCAGCAGGCTGAAGGTGTCGTCGTGTTCGCCGCACTCGTCCGCCAGGGCCGCGAGGCGCGGCGCCATGATGCCGGCGAGCAGGGCACGCAATGCCGGCAGTCGTCCCAGCCCGTCGCGCAGGCCGGCCAGGTCGCGCGGCCGGGCCGTGCGCAGCGCCACGCGGGCGAGGATGCGCTCGAGGTCGGGGATGCCGCGCAACTCTTCGCGCAAGCCGGCGACGTCACCTTCCAGCAGCAGTCGCTCCACCGCTTCGTGCCGGCCTTCCAGCGCAGCACGGTCGCGCAACGGGCGGTTGATCCAGCGCCGCAGCAGCCGCCCGCCCATCGGGGTCGCGGTCTCGTCCATCACCCCGAGCAGCGTGTGCTCATGGCGTCCCGTCAGGCTGCGGTCCAGTTCCAGGTTGCGCCGCGTGGCCGCGTCCAGGATGAGCGCCTCGTCGCGGGTCTCGGTGCCGAGGCCGCGCAGGTGGGGCAGGGCGCTGCGCTGGGTGTCGAGCACGTACTGCAGCAGGCAGCCCGCGGCCTGCACCGCCTCCGGCAGCTCGGCGCAGCCGAAGCCCGCCAGGTCGCCGACGCCGAACTGCTTGCACAGCAACCGCGTCGCCGTGTCGAGGTCGAAGTGCCAGGGCGGGCGGGTCTTCACGCCGGCGCGCTCGCGCACCGCCGCCGGCAGGCGCGCGTCCTCGTCCACCAGCAGCTCGGCCGGCTGCAACCGCTCCAGCTCCGCTGCCAGCGCTTCCGTCCCGTCCAGGCGCGCGACGCGGAAACGTCCCGCTGCGAGGTCCAGCCACGCCAGCCCGAGACCGGCTGCGCCGACGTGCACGCAGGCCAGCAGCACCTCGTTGCGCTCGTCCAGCAGGCCCTCGTCGGTCACCGTGCCGGGCGTCACCACGCGTACCACCTGGCGCTCCACCGGACCCTTGCTCGTGGCCGGATCGCCGATCTGTTCGCAGATCGCCACCGACTCGCCCTGGCGCAGCAGCTTCGCCAGGTAACCCTCGACGCTGTGCACCGGGACGCCCGCCATGGGTATCGGCTGGCCCGCGCTCTGGCCGCGCGTGGTGAGGGTGATGTCGATGAGCTTCGCCGCGCGCCGCGCGTCGTCGTAGAAGAGCTCGTAGAAATCCCCCATGCGGTAGAAAAGGAGGATGTCCGGGTACTCGGCCTTGATGCGCAGGAACTGGCGCATCATCGGCGTATGTTGTGAGTGGTCGGGGGTGCTCATGGAGTTTCCGTTGCCAGCCCGCGCATGCTAGCACCTCTTTTTCCGGCGCCGCGATGGTGGCAGTCTTGGCGGCAGTCTTGGCGCTAGGGGGAGTAGGAGAGCCCGCATGATCCCTGACGACGCACGCCTGTTGAAGCTTGCCCGCGAAGTGGGCGTCTGGCTCGCTGCACGCGACGAGCGCCTCGCCACGGCCGAGTCCTGCACCGCCGGCTGGATCGCCAAGGCCGTGACGGACGTGGCCGGCAGCTCCGAGTGGTTCATCGGCGGCATCGCCAGCTACGCCGATGCGGCGAAGACGGCCTTGCTCGGGGTGCCCGCGGCACTCCTGAAGAAAGAAGGCGCCGTCAGCCAGGCCGTGGTGGAGGCCATGGCGCGGGGCGCGCTCGAACGCACCGGCGCTGACCGCGCTGTGGCGGTGAGCGGTATCGCCGGGCCGGCGGGCGGCACGCCGGAAAAGCCGGTCGGCACGGTGTGGTTCGCCTGGGCGCGGCGCGACGGCGACGAGATCAGGATCAAGACCCGCCTGGAGCACTACCAGGGCGACCGCGAGGGCATCCGCCGCCAGACCGTCGGCCGTGCGCTGGCCGGGGTCATGATGAGTTGATCAAGGGGTGAGGCTGCGGCTGTTCTACGCCCTCTGGCCCGACCCGGACGTCCGCGCTGCCCTGTCCGCGTCCGCGCGCCCGCTGCTCGAGGCCTGCCGCGGCCGGCGCGTGCCGAAGCGCAACTACCATCTCACCCTGGCGTTCCTCGGTAGCGTGCCGGAGCAGCGCCTGGATGAGCTCCATGCGGCCGCCGGGCAGGTCGCGGTCGAGCCCTTCACCCTGCGCATCGACCGGCACGGCCACTGGCGCGGCCCCCAGGTCGCGTGGCTGGGCTGCAGCCAACCGCCAGCCGCCGCCACGCAGCTGGTCGCAGACCTGCGCGCCGCCCTGGAACCGCTGGGTTTCCAGCCCGACCCGCGGCCGTTCCGGCCGCACCTGACGGTGCTGCGCGGCTGCCGGGCCTGCGACTGGGACGGCGAGGTCGCGCCGGTGGAGTGGCCGGTCAGCGGCTTCGTACTGGCGCGCTCGGAGACCTTGCCGGGAGGGCC
>CAYPTW010000174.1:0-3819 GCA_964413755.1 uncultured Thioalkalivibrio sp.
AGGGCGATCCTCGTTCAACCCATTGATATAATGGGTGTTCTGTTAAGAACGCTTCGGAACAACGTGTAGTTCCGGCAAGCGTGCGTGACCGCTTGACAGAGGGGTGAATAGGATAGCGCCGGTGCAAAGCAATCACCGGAGGCCCCATGACCACAGACACCGCAACGCTACCGACCCCGACCCCGCCTTTAACGATGGAAGAGGTCGCCGCGCATTTCGAAGACTGGCGCCGGCAGAGACGGCGAGGGGAGCGGATTCCCGAGCAGCTGTGGTCGGAGGCGATCGCGCTGGTCGCGGACTACGGGCTATCGCAAGTCACGCGCCGGCTGCGCCTCAGCGGTCGGGATCTCAACCGGCGTCGCGGCATTGTCGGCAGCGGCCGACGCCGACGCCGGCGGCGTGCCGAGCAGCCGGCGGCGTTCGTCGAGCTTGCCCCTGAGGCCGCTGTACAAACGCAGCGCCGGCAGTCCACGGCGGGTTGCCTGGAGCTGATCCGCCCTGACGGGCTGCGACTGCGCATCGAGCCCGGTGAGGGGATCGAGCCGCGCGCCGTGCTCGAGCGCTTCATGGAGATGGGCGGATGTTGCAGCTGACCCCGCAAAGCCGGGTGTTCGTCGCCCTCGAGCCGGCGGATTTCCGCCGCGGTATCGATGGGCTGGCAGCGCTGTGCCGGCAGCGGCTCGGCGAGGATCCGTTCACCGGGGCGATCTTCGTCTTCCGCAACCGCCGGGGGACGGCGCTGAAGCTCCTCTGCTACGACGGGCAAGGCTTCTGGCTGTGCCAAAAACGCTTCTCCCAAGGCCGCCTGCACTGGTGGCCGACCTCGGCGCAGGCGAGCCAGCGACTGTCGGCGCGCGCGTTGCAGATCCTGTTATGGAACGGCAACCCCGAGGACGCCGGCATGGCCGATGACTGGCGGCAGGTGGCCTGACGGCGACACCGGCGGCGCTTGCGCCGTGGGGATCGGTGCGGCTTGGAACGTCCACGGCAACCAGGCGGCGGGATCGGCAACGACGGCGGAACGGTTGTGCAGCAAGGCGCTCAAGTAGTCGATCGGATTGCGCCCGTTCAGCCGACAGGTCTCGATCAGGCTGCTCAGCACATCGCCGACGTAGGCGCCGTGCGGGTTCTTGTAGAACAGGCTGTTGTTGCGATAGCGCACGCTCGGCTTCAGCGCTTGCTCGGCGGGGTTGTTGTCCAGCGGCGCGCCGGGCAGGCGCAGAAACCCCGTCAGCGCCGCCCAGCGTTTGAGCATGTAGTTGAAGGCCTGACCCAAGCGGCTGTTGGGCTCGACCTGCTTGGCGGTGAACTGCTGCTCCATCCAGCCTTTGAGCGCGTCCATCACCGGGGCGCTGTGGGCCTGATGGTAGGCGAGGCGCTGCCCCGGGCCAAGCGCGGCAGCGATGCACTGGGCCTCATACCGATACACCGTCGCGATCGCCGTGACCACGTGCTCGCATTGGCTGGGGAAGAACGCCTGGAGGTCCACGAACTGACGCCGGGCGTGCACCAGGCAGTTCAGATCCACCACCCGTGCGCCCTGGCACTTGGGGGTGTTGGCCGCCAGCGCATCGGACATCCACAGCATCGGCGCCAGCGCGGCCGCGCGCAACGCCAGCAGGTCAGCGAGGTTCTCACCGGCATGCTGGCGGCCGGTAAAGAACAGGCAGATCGTCTGCGCGCCCACACAGCGCAGCACCGTGGTGTAGATCCCTTGGCGTGCCGGCGGCGGCTCGGCCTGGTTGTCCTTCAGCAACGACAGCACGCGCGCGCCGGTATCGTCCTGAAACACCAACGGCTGCTGAGCGGCGAGCCACCGCAGGTGGTTGAACACCACGTAGCCGACGTCGGCGACCTGCTCGACCAGCTCCCATTGGGTGGCATCGGGCAACGGCAGGCCGAGCATCTGCTGTAGCGTTTCGAGGCGATTGAAGGGCAAGCCCAGATGGTAATGCGCTACCGCCAGCATCACCTTGAGACTGGTGTCATAGCGCTCGCGGCTGACCGCGGGCGGCAGATGGGCGACAAACAAGACCCCGCAGGTGCTGCAGCGCAGACGCTCGAGGTCGTAGCGCGTCACCGCCACCAACGGCTGGCCGCTGAAGCGCAGGCGCACCAGCGGTGCCATCGCATAGAGCTTGCCGCGTTCACAGGCCGGGCAGCGCGCGCCGGGGGTGAGGTGGTCGTGGGCACAGAATTGCACCGCGGCACCGGGGTAGTCCGCCACCCCCAACCGACCATGACCCGCTGGCGACGGTTGCTCCGGCAGGCTGTCCGCGCCGGTGTCGGCGACGTTCGACAACGCTGCGGTGGGATCGGCTGCGCTCGCAGCGCCGGGCGCGGTGCTGGTCTCAGTGCCGCTGTCGGCAGGGCTCTCGCCATTGCCGACCGCGTCGCGAGCGCGGTCGGTGGGCGGCGCGTCCGGCGGCGGCTTGCACGGCGCCTTCTCGGTGCGCTTGCCGAACAGCAGACGCTTGAGCTTGGCCAGGCTGATGCGGGTCTCCAGCAACGTGTGCTGCAGCCACACCAGGGTGCGCAGCAACGGCGCGACGCGCCGCTGGGCGGCGGCGTCGAGTTGGCCTTGCTCGGCCAGCGCGATCAACCGCTCGACCTCCTCGGCCTCGATCTGCTCGGGCTCAGGCGGCGGCTCTGCTAGCGGCATAGCCGTGCGCGACAGTCCGCCACCAGCGGGTAGAGCCACACCGTCTTCACCGGCACCTGACCGAGGCGGTGATCGCCGAGCTTGCCGCGGCCTTGGGTGTCGCCGACGTAGACCCAGTTCGCCGCCTGGTAGCAGGTGCCGCTGAAGCGCTCGGCCTCGACGAAGGTCTCCAATAACAGCGGTCGATAGCCGTAGCGCGCCTGCCAGTGTGCCGGCAGCGTGCGCGCCGCCAGGGCGAGCAGCTTGCTCGCCAGATGCGGGACGCGAATCCAGGGCAGTATCAGAAAGCGGGCGTTGTTGACCACCGCACCGAGGTTGCGCCGGCGCTGCGCCTGGCTCCAGCCGATCCACTCATCACGCGGGGCGGTCTGCCAGGCCGCCGCACCGAAGCCGAGCACCGCCACCAAGCGCTCGCCGGCAGAGGCGAAATAGCGCAGCTGCGCCCCCGGCAGCGGCTTGTAGCCGAGGTAGTGGTAGCGATCGATGAGCTCGTTCCACAAGCCACTGCGGCGAGGCTCGACCAGCTCCAGGCGCACCGGCCCCAGCGCGCTCAGCGGTGCTTCGAGCCGCGCCCCGGGCTCGCCCTGCGGCGTGCGCCGGGCATACGCGCGCAGCGGCTCGTACTGCCGCCGCGGGGCCGGCAGCTCGATCAGCCCCTCGCGATACAGCCGCAGCAGCGCCACCCGGCAGCTCATGTCCTTCAAGCTGCCATCGGGCTTGCGCCAGTCGAGCGCCTCGCACACCCGGTAGCTCAACTGCTGACGACTGGCCCCGGCATGCGCGCGCAGGGTGTCGCGCACCTGCTCGATCGCCGCGGCGTCGAACACCCGCCCACTGTAACGTTTGCTGGTCGATGGCGCTTCCATGCGCGACGTTGTACCGATCCCGAGTTCTCGTGTCCCGCAGAAAACTCTTGTGGGGACATAAGTGCTCTTTATCCGCGGACGGTTCGCCTATCGTCAAGCATCGCAAGTCGATGCTCCAGTAGCACGCACGATTGCCGGAACTACACGATGACGCGGTGTAGTTGGGAGACGCTGCGCACCTTCGCGCAAAACGACGCAGCGCTGCAAGGCGAGGCCGGCGCCATTGCGGTGTTGCACACGCACTCGCGCCGGCTCGACTACCATCCGCATGTCCATGTGGTGATGCCGGCG
>CAYPTW010000175.1:0-3784 GCA_964413755.1 uncultured Thioalkalivibrio sp.
GCCTGCTGCAGGCCGTGAACGAGGCGTTCCAGGCCGGCGCCGACCAGGCGCGCGCGGATCGCCTGATCACCAATTCCCGCTACTCGATCATCGAGATGCTGCCCATCAGCTACCTGCCGCAGATCGAGTCGGTGCCGGGCGTGAAGGAAGTCGCCTTCGCCAGCTGGTTCGGCGGGTCCTACCAGGACCGTCCCGCCCAGTTTGGCGTGTTTCCGGTCGAGCCGGAGCGCTACCTGCGCACGGTGCCGGAAATCGTGCTGGATGAAGAGGCCCAGGAACGCTGGAGCGCGACCCGGGACGGCGCCATCGTGGGGCAGTCGCTGGCCGAGCGCTACGGCTGGAAGGTCGGTGACCGCGTCACGCTGGTCGCGGATATCTGGCCGCAGCGCGACGGCGGCAACGAATGGAATTTCGAGATCTCGGGCATCTACACCAGCCCGGACTCCGAGCAGAATGAAGGCGCCCTGCTGTTCCAGTGGGACTTCTTCGACGAGGCGCGGCAATACGCGCGCGGCACGGTCGGCTGGTTCATCCTGCAGGTCGACGACCCGGACCGCGCCGAGGACGTGGCGCAGGCGGTCGACGCCCTGTTCGCAAATTCCAGCAACGAAACCAAGACCCAGACCGAGAAAGCTTTCGCGCAGGGCTTCGCGCGCCAGTTCGGCGACATCGGGCTCATCGTGACTGCAATCCTCGGCGCGGTGTTCTTCACCATCCTGGTGCTGACGGGTAACACCATGGCGCAGGCGGTGCGCGAGCGCGTGCCGGAGCTGGCGATCCTGAAGACGCTCGGGTTCAGCGATCGCGCCGTGCTCGGGCTGGTGGTGGCGGAGTCGCTGGTGCTGGTAATGCTCGGCGGACTCATCGGCCTCGGCCTGGCGGCCGCCGCGCTCGGCGGGCTCGGGGCGATGCTGGCGGGCTTCGGCATCCAGGGCATCAGCCTCTCGGTGGTGTGGACCGGCGTGCTGCTGATGGTGGCGCTGAGCCTGGTCGTGGGACTGCCGCCCGCCTGGCGGGCGATGCGGCTGCGTGTGGTCGACGCCCTCGGCGGGCACCAGTAGGAGGGCGCGGATAATGAATGTCATCAGGCAAGTGCTGGCGGTGTCTCTGATGAACCTGCGCAGCATCCCGCAGCGCTGGAGCACCTCGCTGGTGATCGTCGTGGGCATTGCCGGGGTGGTCGGCGTGCTGACGGCGATCCTCGCCATGGGGGAGGGCTTCCGCGCTACCCTCGGCGCGGCGGGCAAGGAAGACCAGGCCATCGTGCTGCGCAGCGGCGCTACCTCGGAGCTGACCAGCGGCCTCGGCCGCGAGACGGTCGACCTCATCAAGCGCGCGCCCGGCGTGGCGCGCGGGGCGGACGGCGAGCCGATTGCATCGGCGGAAATCCTGGTTATCGCGGACCTGCCGAAGCAGGGCACCGGCACGCTGGCGAACGCGCCGATCCGCGGCGTGCAGCCCGGTGCGTTCGCGCTGCGACCCGAGGTGGAGATCATCGCGGGGCGCACGCTCGAGCCGGGGCCGCGCGAGCTGATCGTCGGCCGCGGCGCGGCGAGCCAGTTCGCCGGCCTCGAGGTGGGTGCGCGCGTCGCCTTCCGCGACGCCGACTGGACCGTGGTGGGGATCTTCTCCGCCGGAGGCGGGGCGCACGAGTCCGAGCTGTGGGGCGACGCGGAGACCGTCATGTCGGCATACCGCCGCGGCGGCTTCCAGTCGGTGACGGTGCAGCTGGAAAGCCCGGAAGCGATGGACGGGTTTCGCGCCGCGCTGGCCGACGACCCTCGCCTGAACGTCGAGGCGCAGACCCTCAAGGCCTATTTCAGCGCCCAGTCACAGCAGATGAGCACGCTCATCAACGTGCTCGGCTACACGGTCGGCTACATCATGGCGATCGGTGCCCTGTTCGGCGCGCTGAACACCATGTATGCCGCCATTTCCACCCGGGCACGCGAGATCGCCACGCTGCGGGCGCTCGGCTTCGGCGGCGCGGCTATCGTGATGTCGGTGTTGATCGAGGCGCTGCTGCTCGCCCTGGTCGGTGGCGTCGTGGGCGGCGGCCTGGCCTGGGTGCTGTTCAACGGCTACACCGTGTCGACCCTGGGCGCCAACTTCAGCCAGGTGGCATTCGACTTCAAGGTCTCGGGCGCACTGCTGGCCCAGGGCATCACCTGGGCGCTGGTCATCGGCCTCATCGGCGGCCTGTTCCCGGCCTGGCGCGCGGCCCGGCAGGAAGTCACGACCGCCCTACGGGCACTCTGAGGGCGCGGCTCCGGCGCGCAGCGACAGCTCAGTTGCTGCCGCTTGCCTCCAGGCCGACCAGGTAGTTGATCACCGCCGGCACCGTGGCCGGGCCGCCCGGCTGGTCGGCGCTGATGACGTACTTGCCGTTCACCACCACCGCGGGCACGAAGGTCAGGCGGTAGCGGCCGGCACGCACCTTGGCCGCGCGCAGCTCGGAGTCGACGCTGAAGCTGGTCAGCACTTCGCGCGCCTGGTCTGCGGGAATATCGTAGCGGCCGAGAAACTCCACCATCAGGTCGATGGTGTTCAGCGGGTTACGCTCGACGTGGTACTCGTTGAAGATTGCCGCATGCGTCTGGTCGTCGATGCCCAGGGCCTTGGTGGCGAAATACAGGCGCGCCTGCGGTTCCCAGCCGGGGTTCAACGGCGCCGGCATGCGCACGTACTCGGCGACGTCGGGCTTGGAGCGGTGCCAGGCCTCCATGTAGGGCGACAGGATGTAGCAGCCGCCGCAGCCGTACCAGAACACATCGACCACTTCGACCTTGCCGGGCGGCACGCTGGTGGGCTGCGCCGGGTTCAGCACGCGGTAGTGCTCGCCGGCGACGAAGCGCGCGTTGGAGGCCGGCGCGGTGTCCGCCTGCGCTACCTGGACCGCGGCAGGGGCCTGCTGTTCTTCCTGGGCACGCGGCTGGGCCGCGGCCTGGGCGGCCGGCCGTGACACCGGTTGCGACTGCGCTGCCGCGGGGGCCGCATCGGTGCTGCTGGCGGTGGCCGTCGGCTCAGGGCTGCATGCGGCCAGCAGGACTGCGGCGAGCAGGGCAATGGCGGTTCGGGTCATGTCCGGTCTCCTCGGAATACTTGATTTTCTTAAGGCAGGCCAGGCGCGGCAGAGTTCCTTCTCAGCGCAGGCCCTGGATGTAGGAGCTCACCGCGGCGATGTCCTCCTCGGACATCCTGGCGGCGATCTCCTGCATCATGGCGTTGACGCGCTCGCCGGAGGCGTAGGCGCGCAGCGCGCTGGCGGCATAGGTTGCATGCTGGCCCGAGATAGCCGGGTACAGCGCCATCGGGTTGCCGCGGCCCGTGGGACCGTGGCAGGCGATGCACGCCGCAACGCCGCTTTCCTGGTCCCCGCCGACGTAGAGCTTGCGGCCGGCTTCCACCAGCGCCGGGTCAGCCTCGAGCGCGGCGGGGGCCTGCGCCTCGTAATAGGCGGCCAGGTCGAGCATGTCCTGCTCGGTCAGGCCGATGGCCATGGGCGACATGAGGGGATTCTGGCGCTCGCCGGACTTGAACGCCTCGAGTTGGGCGGCGATGTAGCTGGCATGCTGGCCAGCCAGGTTCGGCCACTCGGGATTCAGGCTGTTGCCGTCCGGGCCGTGACAGGCGACGCAGACCGCAGATTTCTGCTGGCCGGCTTCCACGGAACCCTCGGCCAGCGCAACATTGTTCATCCCCAGGGCCGCAGCCGCGGCGGCGACGGCGAGAAGCATCCTCATGGCTCATAATCTCCGGTGGTTGTCCTGCCGACTTGCCAGCG
>CAYPTW010000176.1:0-3771 GCA_964413755.1 uncultured Thioalkalivibrio sp.
CCCTGACCATGGTGCTGGTGGTGATGGTCGGCAGCCTGATCGGCATGTCGCTGCCGTTCATCCTCAGCCGCTTCAAGCTCGACCCGGCCACCGCCAGCGCGCCGCTGGTGACGACTCTGGCCGACGCCTCCGGGGTGTTCATCTACTTTGGCGTGGCGACGGCGATCCTGTTCCCGGGCTGAACGTCTGCCGGGCCGCGGCAGCCCGCGGCGTCAGGCGGCCTCGAGATAGGAACAGAACTGCTGCGTGGCGCGCTCCCAGGTGTGCCCCAGCGCGTGGCGCCGGCACGCGGCGCGGTCGAGTTGCAGCGCTCCTGCCACCGCGCGCTGCAGGTCGTCGTCGAGGACGCCGCTCTCGCCGTCGCTGACCACGTCGCGCGGCCCGGGCACGGGGTAGGCGGCCACGGGCAGGCCGCAGGCCATCGCTTCCAGCAGCACGATGCCGAAGGTGTCGGTGCGGCTCGGGAATACGAACACGTCCGCGGAAGCCAGCCAGGTCGCCAGGTCGACGCCGTATTTCGGGCCGACGAAATTCACCGTCGGCCAGGCCTGGCGAAAGGCATCCAGTGCCGGCCCGCCGCCGACCACCCACTTGGTGCCGGCGGTCTCGAGTTGCAGGAAGGCCTCGATGTTCTTTTCCACCGACACCCGCCCCATGTACATGAGGTGCGGGCCGGGACCGGGCAACTCGCCGCGGAGCTCGGGACGGAACAATTCCGTATCGACCCCGCGGCCCCACACCACCGGGCTGTGGAAACCGCGCGCGGCCAGCTCTTCCTGCTGGGTGCGGGTCGGCACCAGGGTCCGCTCCGCCGCATCGTGGAACCAGCGCAGCATGCGCCAGGTCCAGCCCACCGGGATCGGGGCGCGCAGACGCACGTACTCCGGAAATCGCGTGTGGAATGAGGTCGTGAAGACCTGGCCGCGCTCGCGGCACCAGCGCCGCCCGGCGAGCCCGATCGGGCCTTCGGTGGCGACGTGCACGGCGTCGGGCCCGAAGTCGTCCAGGATCCGTCGCACCCGCCGCCACGGCAACGCGGCAAGGCGGATCTCCGGGTAGGTCGGGCAAGGAAAGGTGCGGAAAGGCGTCGGCGTGACCGCTCTCACCGTGTGCCCCGCGGCCTCCAGGCAGCGCGTGGTCTCGCGCAGGGTGCGGACCACGCCGTTGGTCTGCGGCAGCCAGGCATCGGACACCAGCGCGATTTTCACGCCGCCGTCTCCAGCGGCGCCGGCGTGGCCTCCCGGGCGCGCATCTCCGCCCAGTGCAGCAGCTCGAGCCGTCCGTCGCGGTGCTCGGCGAGAGCAGAGCAGCTCTCCACCCAGTCGCCGTCGTTGCAGTACAGCACGTCGCCGACCATGCGCACTTCCGGCCGATGGATGTGCCCGCACACCAGGCCGTCGACGCCTTCCTGGCGCGCGGCGCGTGCCACGGCCTGTTCGAAGTCGCCGATGTACTGGACGGCGTTCTTGACGCGGTGCTTGAGGAAAGCGGCCAGCGACCAGTATCCGTAGCCGAACATGCGTCGACAGGCGTTCAGGTAACGGTTCAGCCAGATCAGCAGGTCGTAAGCATGGCTGCCCAGGCGCGCCAGCCAGGGGCTGCAGCGCACCACGCCGTCGAACTCGTCGCCATGCAGCACCAGCAGGCGGCGCCCGTCCGCAGTCTGATGCACGCTGCGGGCGCGGATCTCGACGTTGCCGAATACCGTGTCCAGGTGGTCGCGGAACAATTCGTCATGGTTGCCGGGCACGTAGACCACGCGCGTGCCGTGGCGGGCCATGCCGAGCACGGTGCGCAGGACGTCGTTGTGTTCCTGGGGCCAGTAGAAACTGCGCTGCAGGCTCCAGAAATCGATAATGTCCCCGACCAGGTACAGCGTCTCGCAGCGTACCGAGCGGAGGAAATCGAGCAGCATGCCGGCCTGGCAGCCGCGGGATCCGAGGTGAACGTCGGAGATGAAAATGGTGCGGTACGACAGCGGACGCAGAGTCTGGACGGACATACATGGCCTCCGGCACTTGCCCGCGGGCACCATCGCCCCGTACCGTTACGGTTTGGTCTCCAGCGCATGACAATCCGGTTGCGGGAGACATATTCCCACCTGGAAAGCTATATATGCCCAATATCTGTTTTCCTTTCCCACATTATTGTGTCCCTGCTATAAGTGGGAACAATATGGCCTCAATAGGGTATATCGCCAATTTTCGTGGGAAGACTTGCTCCTATTGTGCGGGCTCATATCTCCATGGGGTCACGATTCGCCCCCACGAGGATCGCTGGTGATCGCCCTCATCCAGCGCGTCACTTCCGCCGCCGTGCACGTGGACGGGGAAACCGTGGCGGCCATCGGGCCTGGCCTGCTGGCGCTCGCCGCCGTGGAGCGGGGCGACGAGGTACCGCAGGCAGAGCGGCTCGCCGAGCGCATCCTGGGCTACCGGGTGTTCGACGACGGTGACGGCCGCATGAACCTGTCGCTGGCAGATACCGCCGGCGACCTGCTCCTGGTGTCGCAGTTCACGCTCGCCGCGGACACCGGGAAAGGCATGCGGCCCAGCTTCACGCCGGCGGCCGAGCCGGCCGAGGGCCGGCGGCTGTTCGAGCTGCTCGTGACGGCGGCGCGCCGGCATCATGCGCGCGTGGAAACGGGCCGTTTCGGGGCCCACATGCAGGTCTCACTGGTGAATGACGGGCCGGTCACCTTCTGGCTCCGGGCGCGCCCGGACAGCAGCAACAGTAATACGACTTAGCGTATGATTGCCTGCCTTGCGGGCCGGACCGGCCCCGAACCATGCAATCGGAGGATCACATGGGTCTTGGTGGCATCAGCCTCTGGCAATTACTGATCATTCTCTTGATCGTCGTCCTGATCTTCGGCACCAAGCGGCTGAAGAGCATCGGCTCCGACCTCGGCGGCGCCGTCAAGGGTTTCCGCAGTTCCATGCAGGACGGGGAATCCGAGGCGCGTAAGGAACAGATCTCCGACCAGAGCAAGGAAGACGCGGACTTCCCGGAGAACAAGGCGAAGGACAAGGACGAGCACAAGGCCTGACGCCGATGTTTGACATCGGTTTCTGGGAACTGTCGCTGATCCTGCTGCTGGCCCTGCTCATCCTGGGGCCCGAGCGGCTGCCCGGCATGGTCAGCACCGTCGGCAACTGGGCGGGCCGCGCCAAGTTCATGGCCCGCAGCCTGCGCATGCAGGTGGAACGCGAGCTCGCGCGCGAAGTGGAAGCCAAGCAGGGCGGGTCGGCGGAACCGAAAAAGGACGCGCCACCCAAGACGCCCGTGCAGGAAGCTGCCGAGGCCGCATTGAAAGCCGAGGACGAGGCGCTCGCCGCGGCGCGCGACAAGCAACGCGAAGTCGCCGCGCAGGCAGCGAGCGAGAACGATGAGCAGCGCGAAGAAAAATAGCGGCCTCGGCGAAGGTACGCTGTTGTCCCACCTGATGGAGCTGCGCAACCGGCTCCTGAAGATGGTGATCACGGTGCTGGTGCTGTTCGTGTGCCTGGTGCCCTTCGCAGACACGCTGTTCACGCTGGTGGCCGAACCGCTCATGGCGCGCCTGCCGGAAGGCACCAGCATGATCGCCACGCAGGTGGCCTCGCCTTTCCTCACGCCCTTCAAGCTGTCGCTGGCCATCGCCGTATTCCTGGCGATGCCCATGCTGCTCTACCAGGGCTGGGCCTTCGTCGCGCCGGGCCTGTACAAGCACGAGCGCCGGCTGGTGCTGCCGCTCATGGTCTCCAGCATCTTCCTGTTCTATGCCGGCGT
>CAYPTW010000177.1:0-3767 GCA_964413755.1 uncultured Thioalkalivibrio sp.
CGCAGGTCCTCGTCGCGGAAGCAGCGCGCGATCTGGTAGTAGCGGTCCAGCCCCGACATCATCAGCAGCTGCTTGAACAGCTGCGGCGACTGCGGCAGGGCGTAGAACTTGCCCGGGAAGTTACGCGCCGGCACCAGGTAGTCGCGCGCGCCCTCCGGCGTGGCCTTGGTCAGCACCGGCGTCTCGACGTCGACGAAGCCGTTGCCGTCGAGGAAACGGCGCAGGGCGCTGGTGACGCGGTGGCGCAGGCGCAGGTTGCGCAGCATCACCGGGCGCCGCAGGTCCAGGTAGCGGTAGCGCAGCCGGAGGTCCTCGCCGGCCGGCTCGTCGTGGTGGAAGGGCGGCGTCTCGCTGCGGTTCAGCACTTCGAGCTGGCGCGCCACCAGCTCCACCTGGCCGGTGGCCAGGCCCGGGTTGGCGGTGCCCTCGGGCCGGCTTCTCACCTCGCCGGTCACGCGCAGCACGTACTCCGAGCGCAGGCTCTCGGCGAGGGCGAACATGGCCTCGTCGTCCGGGTTGAACACCACCTGCAGCAGGCCTTCGCGATCACGCAGGTCGATGAAGATGACGCCGCCGTGATCGCGGCGGCGATGCACCCAGCCGACGACCGCGGCCTGCTGGCCGATCAGGGCTTCGTTGACGTCGCCGCAGTAGTGGGTACGCATCGGATTGTCTTCCTTAGGAGGCTGCCATGCCGGCGCGCGGTGCACGGCCGGCGAAGGGCCGGGGATGTTACTGGGGCGACTCAGGCCGTGCAAGGCTCGCCCGGGCGGCCTCCGGGCTGGTCCAGCGCGGCACCGCCACGCCGAGGGAGATGATGAAGCGCAGGCCTTCGTCGACCTTCATGTCCAGCGGTACGAGCTCGTCGCGCGGCACGAACAGCAGGAAGCCCGAGGTGGGATTGGGGGTGGTCGGCAGGAACACGCAGATGACTTTTTCCGTGGTGCGGTGCTGCACTTCCCCTTCCAGCTCGGAGGTCTGGAAGCACATGCTCCACACCCCCTTGCGCGGGTGCTCGACCAGGAACACGCGCTTGAAGGCCGTGCTGTGGTCGGCAAACAGGGTCTCCGCCACCTGCTTGGCGCTGGAATAGATGCCGCGCACCAGCGGGATGCGCGCCACGATGCGGTCGCCGAGCTCCACCAGGCGGCGGCCGGCGAAGTTGGCCGCAAACAGGCCGGTGGCCACCAGGATGCCGAGCGCCAGCAGCAGGCCGAGGCCCGGGATCGAGAAGCCCAGCAGGTTCTCGGGGCGCAGCGGCTCGGGCAACAGCAGCAGGATCCGGTCGACGAAGCGGATCAGGAAACGCACCACCAGGAAGGTCACCAACAGCGGGATCCACAGGATCAGCCCGGTGACCAGGTATTTGCGCAGGGTCTTAAGCAACGCTGTCGGCCTTGCCGCCCGCGGGCTTGCTGTCGGCGGCGGGCTTCGCGGCCGGCTTGTCCTTGCCCGAGTCGGAGGATTTCTCGCCGCTCTTGCCGCCCGACCCGTCTCCGCCCGCCGGCTTGCTGTCGGGCGCACTGTCCGCTTGGGCAAGGTTGCGCTTCTTGTCGCCCTGGCCCTTGAAGTCCGTCTCGTACCAGCCCTTGCCCTTGAGGCGGAAGCGCGGCGCCGACAGCTGCCGCTTCAACTGCGGCTCGCCACAGGTCGGGCAGTGCAGCAACGGTTCGTCGGAGAGCTTCTGCAGGGCGTCCAGGCTGTGGCCGCAGGCACCGCACAGGTACTCGTAAATGGGCATTTCGCTACATCCTCTACTGGCACGGGCCGCGCGGCCCAAACGCAATTATGGCTGATCAGCGCCTGAATTAGCTGAATTCCAGCCCATCCGGGCTGGCATCGACTTTCACCGCCGCGCCCGGCCCGAACTCGCCGCGCAGTATGCGCTGCGCCAGCGGGTTCTCGACCTGCTGCTGGATGGCCCGCTTCAGCGGCCGTGCGCCGTACACCGGATCGAAGCCTGCCTCGGCAAGGCGATCCAGTGCGGCATCGCTGAGTTCCAGCTGCATGTCGCGCTCGGCGAGGCGCGCGCGCAGGTGCGCCAACTGGATTTCGACGATGGCGCGGATCTGCTCGCGGCCCAGGGCGTGGAACACCACCACGTCGTCGACGCGGTTGATGAACTCCGGCCGGAAGTGCTGCGACACCACTTCCATCACGGCCGCCTTCATGGCGTCGTAGTCGGCATCCGGGCCGATTTCCTGGATGCGGTGCGAGCCCAGGTTCGAGGTCATGACGATGACGGTGTTCTTGAAGTCCACCGTGCGCCCGTGGCCGTCCGTCAGGCGGCCGTCGTCGAGCACCTGCAGCAGCACGTTGAAGGTGTCGGGGTGCGCCTTCTCGACCTCGTCGAGCAGGATCACGGAATAGGGCCGGCGCCGCACCGCCTCGGTGAGGTAGCCGCCCTCCTCGTAGCCGACGTAGCCCGGCGGCGCGCCGATGAGCCGGGCCACGGAGTGCTTCTCCATGAACTCCGACATGTCGATGCGCACCATGGCGTCCTCGGTGTCGAACATGAACTCGGCCAGCGCCTTGCACAGCTCGGTCTTGCCGACGCCGGTGGGCCCGAGGAACAGGAAGGAACCGATCGGCCGGTTGGGATCGGACAGCCCGGCGCGCGAGCGGCGGATGGCGTTCGACACGGCCACCAGCGCCTCGTCCTGGCCGATGACGCGCTTCTCCAGCGCCTCTTCCATGCGCAGCAGCTTGTCCTTCTCGCTCTCGAGCATGCGCGAGACGGGAATGCCGGTCCACTTGGACACGACCTCGGCCACCTCTTCGTCGGTGACGCGGTTCCTGAGCAGCCGGGTCTCCTTCTTCTCGTGCTCGGAAGCCTCGGCGAGGCGCTTCTCGAGCTCCGGGATGCGCCCGTACTGCAGCTCCGACATGCGGGTCAGGTCACCGGCGCGGCGCGCGGTCTCCAGCTCGACGCGGGCCCGCTCGAGTTCTTCCTTGATGTGCGAGGCACCCTGCACCTCGGCCTTTTCGGCCTTCCACACTTCCTCCAGGTCGGCATACTGCCGCTCCAGTGCCTCGAGCTCGGTCTCCAGCGCCTGCAGGCGCTTCTTCGAAGCCTCGTCGGACTCCTTCTTCAGCGCCTCGCGCTCGATCTTCAGCTGGATCACGCGCCGCTCGAGGCGGTCGAGCTCTTCCGGCTTGGAGTCGATTTCCATGCGGATGCGCGACGCCGCCTCGTCCACCAGGTCGATGGCCTTGTCGGGCAGCTGGCGGTCGGAAATGTAGCGGTGCGACAGCGTGGCCGCGGCGACGATGGCCGGGTCGGTGATCTCCACGCCGTGGTGCACCTCGTAGCGCTCCTTCAGGCCGCGCAGGATGGCGATGGTCTCCTCCACGCTGGGCTCGTCCACCAGCACCTTCTGGAAGCGCCGCTCCAGCGCGGCGTCCTTCTCGATGTACTTGCGGTACTCGTCCAGCGTGGTGGCGCCGACGCAGTGCAGCTCGCCGCGCGCCAGCGCCGGCTTGAGCATGTTGCCGGCATCCATGGAGCCCTCGGCCTTGCCCGCGCCGACCACGGTGTGCAGCTCGTCGATGAACAGGATGACGCGGCCTTCCTGGCGCGCGAGATCATTCAGCACGGCCTTGAGCCGCTCCTCGAACTCGCCGCGGAACTTGGCGCCGGCGATCAGCGCGCCCATGTCCAGCGACAGGATGCGCTTGTCTTTCAGCCCTTCCGGCACTTCGCCGTCGACGATGCGCTGGGCCAGGCCCTCGGCGATGGCGGTCTTGCCGACGCCGGGCTCGCCGAT
>CAYPTW010000178.1:0-3746 GCA_964413755.1 uncultured Thioalkalivibrio sp.
GACGGCAACCCGCTCAACGACGTCATGGGGATGCTGGGCAAGTTCAGGCGCTGAACGCTGCGGGACTCAATCAGCGGTGCACTCGAGCAGGCGCTCCAGGTTGTGCACCACGACTTCCCCGTAACGCACGTCGATCCATCCCGCGGCCTGCCAGCGGCGCAGCGTGCCGTTCACGACCTGGCGCGACACGTTGGCGATCTCGCCGAGCTCTGCCTGGCTGAGCCGCACCGGAAAAAGCGCGCGATCGAGTGTCAGCACGGTGCGCCCGGCGGCGCGCAGCAGCGCGGCGGCGAGCCGGGCTTCGCTGCGGCGCAGCTGCAGGTCGGTGACGATATTCGCGGCCACTGCCAGATTCTCGAATGCCAGCATTCCGAACAGCCGGTGCCGTGCCGGGGCAGCCTCGCATAAGGCGTTCACTTCCTCGATGGAAAGGTAAATCACCTCCCCCGCGGTATGAGCCTGCGCGGCGACCCGGCGCCGCTGGCCGGTCATCAACGGCCCTTCGCCGAACCAGGCCCCTGGATACAGCAGCAGGCTGAGGCGCGGCACGTTGCGCTCTGGCGCCGCGGTCACGCCGAAGGTGCCCGCGACGATGCCATAAATGCCGGCCGGCGCGTCACCAAGATGAAACACGAAATCGCGTGCCGCGTAGCGCTGCGCCTTGCCCCGCTCGAGCACGGCCTGCTGGAAATCCGGCGGGCAGCGTGATAACCAGCCCTGCTGCAACAACGCATTCATGACCGCCCCCCGGGATCGAGAAACTGCAGTGCAGGTTTCGAGAAAACACGCCGTTTGTCAATTTCACGACAATTCGACACAGCGCGTTCGCGTAATTTGCAGCCCTACTCAGGGAGGCGGCCGAGACCCGGGGACGGGCTCCACACCGCCTTCCACGCCCCACCAGGAGACTGCCTCATGCATATTTCCCCAGCGTTCGCGCTGCTGACGGCCGTTGCCGTCCTCGTCGCCACCCCCGCATACGCTGAGAACGCCGACCGGATCTGGACCGGCGGCGCGATCCTGACCATGAACGACGCTGCCATGCGCGCCGAGGCCGTCGCCATCAAGGACGGACGCATCCTCGCCGTCGGCGCGACGGACGCGGTCATGGCCCACCGCGGTGAAGGCACCGAGGTAATCGACCTCGAGGGCCGCGCCATGGTGCCGGGCTTCGTCGACAGCCACGGCCATGTCTTCATGGGCGGCCTGCAGGCGCTATCAGCCAACATGCTGGCGCCCCCGGACGGCGACGTCACGGATATCGCCTCCATGCAGCAGGTCATCCGTGACTGGGTCGCGGCGAACCAGCAGGTCGTCGACAAGATCGACCTCATCTTCGGTTTCGGCTACGACAACGCCCAGCTGGCCGAGCTCCGGCACCCGACCCGAGAGGATCTCGACGCCGTGTCGCGGGATGTCCCGATCATCCTCGTGCACCAGTCCGGCCACATCGGCGCCATGAACTCCAAAGCACTTGCAGAGGCCGGCATCAGCGCCGCTTCCGAGAACCCGCCCGGCGGCATCATCCGGCGCGGCGCTGACGGCGAGCCCAACGGCGTGCTGGAAGAAACCGCCTTCTTCACGGCGCTGCTCAAGCTGATCCCGCGCGTCGGCGAGGCCGGCGCGAAGCAGATGGTGCGCGCCGGCAGCGAGCTCTGGGCGCGCTTCGGCTATACCACGGGACAGGAAGGCCGCACGTCAGCCGTCGGCGCCAACATCCTGCGTGAAGTCGCCGCAGAAGGCGGCCTCGCGATCGACGTGGTGGCCTACGCCGACGTGCTGATGGATCGGGGCTACATCGCCGAGAACGCCGACCGGACCTATCACAACCGCTACCGGCTGGGCGGCGCCAAGCTCACCATCGACGGCTCGCCGCAGGGCTTCACGGCCTGGCGCGACCGTCCATACTACGACCCGGTCGGTGACTACCCGCCGGGTTACGTCGGCTATCCCGCCATCACCAACGAGCAGGTGCTCGAGGCCGTCGCCTGGGCCTACGAGAACGGCATCCAGCTCCTGGTCCACTCGAACGGCGAGGCCGCCTCAGACCTGCTCATCGCGGCGCATGCAGCGGCGCAGGAGGCGCACGATGCCGCACAACGTCGCGATGTCCTGATCCACGGCCAGTTCCTGCGCCAAGACCAGGTCGCAGACCTGGACCGGCTCGGCATCTTCCCGTCGCTGTTCCCCATGCACACCTTCTACTGGGGCGACTGGCACCGCGACCACACCGTCGGGCCGGTGAACGCCGAGAACATTTCCCCCACGGGCTGGGTGCTGGCGCGCGGCATGAAGTTCGGCTCCCATCACGACGCGCCGGTCGCATTCCCGGACTCCATGCGCATCCTCGACGCGACCGTCACGCGGCGCTCGCGCTCAGGCGACATCATCGGTCCGGCCCACCGCGTCGACGTAATCACCGCGTTGAAGGCCATGACCATCTGGCCGGCCTGGCAGCATTTCGAGGAGCACTGGAAGGGGTCGATCGAGGAAGGCAAGCTGGCCGACCTGGTCGTGCTGTCCACGGATCCCACGGCGGTCGACCCGGAGACTCTGGAACGGATCAAGGTCCTCGAGACCATCAAGGAAGGGGAGACCGTGTTCGCGCTGGAGAACGACGGGGCAGCTTCGATCGCGCCGCCGACGAACCCGGCAATGGCCCGGCTCCTGGTGGCGCTTGGCGGGCACGACCCGAAAACGGGGCACGACCACGCCGATGCGTCGGGCGAGGGGTCTGCAGCGCCGCTGACCTGCATGAGCGACGGGATTCTGCGCCTGACGACCGCCATGCTCGGCGGCGAGGCGGTCGGCGAAGACTAGCAAGCCGCAAGCGGGCGGCCTGGCGGAATCGCCTGCCAGGCCCCGCCCCGCGCCGTCCTAGAGCAGCAGCAGCGAGGCAAGCCCGAGAAAGGCAAAGAAGCCGACCACGTCGGTGACCGTGGTGACGAATGGCCCGGACGCCAACGCCGGGTCGATGCCCATCTTGTCCAGCGCCAGCGGCAACACGATCCCGGCGAAAGCCGCCGCAGCGAGCGTGAGCATCATCGCCATCGCGATCACCATGGCGAGCATGGGCACGCCGAACCAGAAGGCGGCGACCAGCGACATGATGATGCCGAATGCGGCCCCGTTGATCACGCCGACGACAATCTCCCTGCGCAGCACGCGCTGCGCGTTCTGGCCCGTCAGCTCGCGTGTCGCCAGGGCGCGCACCGCCACCGTCATGGACTGCGTGCCGGCGTTGCCGCCCATCGAGGCGACGATCGGCATCAGCACCGCCAGCGCCACCATGGCGTCGAGCTCGGCCTCGAACAGCGAGATCACGAAAGAGGCGAAGATCGCCGTGAGGAGGTTGATGAACAGCCAGATGAAGCGGCCGCGCGTGGTGTCCCAGATACGGTCGCTGAGCGAGCTCTCCTCGCTGACGCCGGCCAGGCGGAGGATGTCCTCCTCGGCTTCTTCATCCAGCACGTTCATGGCATCGTCGATGGTGATCACGCCGACCAGTTGCTGCGCCCCGTCGACCACGGGCATGGAGATAAGGTGGTACTTGTTGAACAGGTGCGCGACTTCCTCCTCGTCCTCGCTCGCCTGGACGATGCGAAAACTCTCCTCGGTGATGTCCTTCAGGAGCACGTCCCGCCGTGACGCCAGCATCCGGCCGAGTGTCACGTAGCCCGTCGGATGGCCCTCGGGATCGACCAGGATGATGTGATAGAACTGGTCGGGCAGCCATTCGGCGGAGC
>CAYPTW010000179.1:0-3726 GCA_964413755.1 uncultured Thioalkalivibrio sp.
TCTCGGCCACCTCGATCACCAGCCAGGCGGTGACCACGTAGAAGATGGCTACGCGGAAGACATTGCGGCGCTTGAGTTCGGCAAAGAGGCTCATGGCCGCATCCCCGGGCAATCCAGCCGGTCGCCCTCCGGTGCGACAACTCGCGAGCAACCCGGCGGATAGCCGCGAGTTTCCCAGAGTTCGACCAGGCCCAGTTCACGCGCGATGCCGAAAAAGCGCGGGTCCTCTCGTATGCCAACCGATGACGGCTGCCAGACCATGCGCAGCCACCATGCCTGCTTGCCCTCCGGCCGGCGGCTTAAAGCCTCGGCTGCCGTGAGGAACCGCTGTTCGCGCTCGAGCCCCAGCAACACTTCGTCGAAACCGTCGGGACCCTCGATCATCGCGACAAGCGGCGCAGCCTGCCCCGGATCCGCAATCGCATCCCGGAAGGCGATGCCGGCCGGCGACGCGAGATCCTCCTCTGCCACGACGCTTTGCAAGAAGTCTACGGCCCTGGCTCGCTCACCGCGTGCGGCCAATGCAATCACATAAAGACGCGCGGCGATCGACCAGCCGTTGGCATGCGCGAGCCGGATTTGCTCTTCCGCCTCCGCGTCCCGGCCGGCGGCAAGATAAGACAGCCCGAGGTAGCCGCTGTTTATCCCGACCCGGGGATCCATCCTGTGAGCGCGTTCAAGCACAGCGATCGCCTCGACAATGTAACCGGCCCTCAACAGCAGGAGGCCATGCCACATGGTCGGCGTCGAATCATGGGAACGCATCGCCGAAGCCCGTTCGAACAAGGCCAACGCAGCCACCGGGTTGCCCGAGCGGGCTTCCATGGAAGCCTCCACGGCGAGAACCAACGGATTGTCCGGCAACAGCGCCTTGGCGCGCGCCAGCGCGGCACGTGCGGCCTGCTCCATGGCTTCGTAAGGCAAGTTCCTGTCCGATGGGTAGCCCGGCGCAACGTGGTGGGCGGCCGCCAGGTAAATCCACGCCTCGGCAAAGCCCGGATCGTGCTCAGTCGCGTATCCAAGGTCGGCGATGGCCTCGTCCAGGCCGGAGCGCTGGTGGAAGCGCGCGCGGCCGCTGAGGAAACGCTCGTAAGCCTCCAGGTCGCCGGTGGACGCCTGCACCGTCACGCGGCGCGTGCCGAGCACATCCCCCAGCGCCAGCGTAATGGCCTGCGCGATCTCTTCCTGGACCTTGAAGATGTCGTCCAGGGTGCGGTCATAGCTCTCCGACCACAGGTGAGCGTCGTCGCCGGCCTCGATGAGCTGCGCCGTGATTCGCACGCGGTTGCCCTGCTTGCGCACCGAGCCCTCCAGCACGTGGCGCACGCCGAGCAGCTCGGCAATCTCGGGAATGGGCGTGTTGGTGTCCTTGAACGAGAAAGCCGAAGTGCGCGAGGCGACTTTCAGCCCGTCGATCCCCGCGAGAATATTCAGCAATTCCTCCGAGATCCCGTCGGCGAAATACTCGTTGCCCGCGTCCTCGCTCATGTTCACGAAAGGCAGCACTGCGATCGACGGCCCCTCGTCAGCATCCGGCAACCGCGCATCCTCGCCAGGACTGCCGGAGTACAGGAACCAGCCGATGGCCGCCACCGCGATGACGGCCGCGACGGCGTAGAAGCCGCGATTGCCGCCGTGGTTTTCGGTGACCTTCACGCCCTCGGGCGTCACCTCGAAGATCCATGCCAGCACCAGCGCGAGCGGAAAGCCCAGCATGACCAGCAGGGTCACCATGCGCGGCGTCCACTCCGGCAGGTTCAGGTTAGGCGCCACCGTGCTCGCCACTTCCACCACGACCCAGGCGACGACCAGGTAAGCGATTGCGGCGCGGAATACCTTGCGGCGCTTGAGTTCGGCGAACAGGCTCATCGGTCCGTCCTCAATCGCATGCGAAATCCTCGCCCCCAACCGGCCGGCACAGCGGCGGAAAGCGATGCTCGCGCCAGTACGCCAACACCCCGGCGTCGCGGATGATCTGCTTGAACGTTTCCGTCTGGCGGAAGCGCCGGAACGATTCGCCCCAATTCGGCGACCATAGCCCGGTGATTTGCATGTAACCCAACGGCACGAGCAGCAACTCCGTAATTGTTTGGCCCACGTAGGTTTGCGATGGGGGGCGGTACGTGATCGCGTCGGCTACCAACTCAGCGTAATCGCCGCCGGGATCGAGGTGGGCAGTGTAGAGTTCAGCCAGGCGGGGAAAGCCTTTCAGCACATCGGGGTGATTGGCGGCCTCCATAAAAAGGATGTCGGATTTCATTTCTACCCAAAGAGGAATGAGTCCGAAGCCATACAGTGACAAACCGCGGCCTAGGTCCCGTCGATACATCGCCAGCGCCTCTTCGAATCGGCCGAGGGCGACCAGGCTGAACGGGCGATTATTCACGCACGGGAGGTACAAGGGCTCGAGCGCGACGCACTGCTCGTAGGCGGCCAGCGCCTCCTCGACGAAGCCGAGCGCATCGAGCGTGTTACCGCGCCACAGGTAGGCGCTCGCATTGGCCGGATCGGCCTCGATCGCCTGCTCGAAATAATCGAGCGCTTTGGCCCAGTCCGCGAAGCCCTGCAGGGCGGTTCCCTCGTTCATCAAGATACGACCCAGCGTTGCGAGCGCCAGCGAGCTTCCGGGATTGAGCTCCAATGCCCGTGCCGCATACTCGCGCGTTCGCAATTCCGCGGCTTGCGGCGACTCGCTGGATTCGCCGTACTCGATGGCCAGCGTGGGGATCGGCGCCCGCAGTTCCCAGGCCCGTGCAAATGCGGGGTCCTGCTGCAGCGCGCGTCCGAGCAGCTTGTCCGCCTTGTCCAGGCCTTTGCGCTGGTGATAGAGCGTGCGCGCTTCGAGATACAGCGCGTAGGCGTCGATATCGTCCGTGGCGCCCGCAGACGAAACCAGTTGCTCGCCGTCCAGCTTCATTGCCACGCCGAGCGCCCGGGTGATCGCAACCGCGATTTCATCCTGGATCTGGAACACGTTCTCGGCCGTCAACGAACGGTCGAAGGTCTCCGACCAGAGATGGCGGTCGTTGGACGCGTCGATCAGCTGCGCCGTGATACGCAGCGTGTCGCCGGCCTTCCGCACGCTGCCCTCGAGCACATGACGGACAGACAGCGCCGCGGCGATTTCCGGGATGCCGATCTCGCGCCCCTTGAACTGGAAGGCCGAGGTGCGCGAGGCGACGGCCAGGCCATCGACGCGAGTCAGCGCATTGAGGATCTCTTCCGCAATCCCGTCGGAGAAGTACTCCTGGTCGCCGGTTGGGGACAGGTCGGCGAAGGGCAGCACCGCGATCGACGCGGCGTCAACCGTATCAGCGGTCTTCGCCGTGCTCGCCTTATCCGGGCTGTCTGCCCTGTCTGCGCCGTCCGCCATGCCCGTGGCCGCCGACGGCGCCTGTGCCGCAGCCGATGCGGATGCCGGTGTTGCTGACGGCGTCCCGACCGGTGGCGCCGGACGCATCCGGTCCATCGCCATGAAGCCGATCGCGATCACGGCCACAGCCAGAGTCGCCCAGTTCAACTTTCGGCCCGTGTCCGAGGCCTGTGACTCGCTGGCCGAAGGGCCGGCGTCACGCTTGATCCCTTCCGGCGTGAGCTCGTATATCCACGACAGTCCCAGCGCCGGCACCAGGCCGATCACCAGCAACACCACCAGGCCGCGCAGCACGCCGTCCGGCACGTCGAAGATCGGCAGCACGGTCTCGGCCACCTCGATCACCAGCCAGG
>CAYPTW010000180.1:0-3692 GCA_964413755.1 uncultured Thioalkalivibrio sp.
GCCTGCAGTTCGCGCTCCAGGTCGGCCACCGTCTTGATGATGCGGAACTCGCGTGTGGCGGTGGCGGCGACGGCACCCTGGGCCGGCGCGCGCAGGCCCGCCAGCGGCTGCCACAAAGACTGTCCGCCGGCGGCCGCGCCCACCAGCAGCACCGCGCCGTACAGCAGGCTCATCAGTCCCAGCCCCTTGGCGATGCGCCGCCCCGGTCCGGCGTCAGGCTTGAGCGGCTCGAGCGACCCGAGGAATACGGCCGCGAGGAAGAACAACCCGGCCCACAGTGCCAGGGTCGCCGCCGGGGGCACGATGCGCTCCAGCATCCACACCGCGACACCGAGGAGCAGCAGCCCGAAGAGGTTCTTGACGTGGTCCATCCAGGCACCGGCGCGTGGCAGGAGCTTGCCGGCGGAGGCGCCGAAGGCCAGCAGCGGTGCGCCCATGCCCAGCGACAGGGCGAACAGCGCGGCGCCGCCGCGCAGCGGGTCGCCGGAGGCGCCGATGACAATCAGGGCCGCGGCGAGCGGCGCGGCCACGCAGGGCCCGACGATGAGCGCCGAGAATACGCCCATGGCGCCGGCGCCCACCCAGGTGCCTGACTGCTGGCGGTTGGACAGGCTGGTCATCTTCGTCTGCAGGGACGCGGGAATCTGCAGCTCGTAAAAACCGAACATGGCCAGCGCCAGCAACAGGAAAATCGCGGCGAAGCCGATCAGCACCGCCGGATGCTGGAAGGTCGCCTGGAGGTTGTGGCCGAGCAGCGCGACGACCACGCCGGCGATGGTGTAGGTCAGCGCCATCGCCAGCACGAACACCGCCGACAAAGAGAAAGCGCGCCGTGCCGTGACGTCGGGCCCCTGGCCCACGATCAGCCCCGACAGGATGGGGACCATGGGCAACACGCAGGGGGTGAAGGCGAGCAGCAGCCCGAGGCCGAAGAACACGCCGAGCACCGCCGGCAGCGAGCCGTCGCTGATCAGCGCCGCGAGGCGGTCGGTCTCAGATACCGGGGCTTGCCCGGCAGGCATGTTGCCGGCGGCAACGGCGACGCCGGCGCCCGCCGGCGCGCTGCCGAGGCCGGCCAGCGTGACGGTCCACTTCTCCGGGGGATAGCAGATGCCGTCCTTGGCGCAGCCCTGGTAGCGGGCCACGAGCGTGTCGACGCCCGGCGGCGGCACGACCGTGGTCGACGCGGCATTGAAGAGCACCTCGACGTCGCCGAAGGCCTCGTCGTGGATGATCTCGCCGGCCGGGAAGCTGGCAGGCAGCTCGGCGCCGTCGGCGCTGACGCCGAACTTGTCGCGATACAGGTAATAGCCGGGCGCGATCTCCCACTCCAGCACCACGCGCTCGCCGTCGCGCCATGCGCGCGTCTTGAACGCCTCGCCCGGCGGCAGGAAGGCCTGCTGCCCCGCGGCGCCGTTGCCGGTGAGGAAGGACAACAGCGAGCGCCGCGGTTGCTCGGTGGCCGGGCCCGCGGCGCCGGCGGCGGGGCCGGGCGCTACGGCGGCTGCGGGCACGACTTCGGCCTGCCAGGTCTGCGGCGGCAGGCACACGCCGATGTCGGCGCAACCCTGGGAGCGGATCTCGATGGTGAAGGGGGCGTCGACGGCGGCGCCGACGATCGGCACGCGAATCTCGAAATCGCCGCGATGGATGGTCGTGGCGCCGAAGAACTCGTCCTCGTAGGGCAGGCCCGCCGGCATCACGGGCTCCCCCAGGGTGACGGCCGGGTCCAGGCTGCGGAAGCCGAAACGGTCCTGGTACATGTAGTAGCCGTCGGCGGCCTGCCAGCGCACCACGACTTCGCCGCCGTCTTGAGCGGCGGTGTAGCGGAAGGCTTGCTCCGCGCGCAGCAATTGCGGCTCGGCTGCGGCGGACAAGGACAGCAGCGAGCCGAGCGCCAGCAGGATCAGTCTCAACATTATTCTTCGCCGTTCAGGAGCCGGAAGCGCCGGCCACGCTGCTGCGCACCCAGTCGAGGTAGCCCGCGAGCCCCCCGGTTACAGGGACAGCCACGACCTCCGGAAGTTCGTAGGGGTGCAGTGCCTTGATGCGCGCGCTGAGGGCCTCGAGCCGTTCCGGCGTGGACTTGATCAGCAGCAGCGTCTCGCGCTCTTCTTCCACGCGTCCCTGCCAGTGAAAGTTCGACACCACGCCGGGCAGGCGATTCACGCAGGCGGCCAGCCCGTCCTCCACCAGGGCACGCGCGATGTCGCCCGCCGCGTCCCCTTCGGGACACGTGCAGAGCACGACAATGCATTGCGGTTCAGTCACTTGGGCAAATCCGCCTAAATTCGTGGCGGACAAGGATAGCGGTCCGGGCGGGTTCGCGCCATGCGCGGGCGATAACCCTTGACTCCGGCCAAACCGCCCCTATTATTAGCACTCACTCGGGGCGAGTGCTAACAGCCTCGCCCGCCAAAACAGTCCGGGTTGATTTCTACAACCCAATGATTTTCAAGGAGAAAGCGAATATGAAGATTCGTCCGCTTCATGACCGGGTCGTTATCAAGCGCCTCGAGGAAGAGCGCACTTCGCCGGGCGGCATCGTCATTCCCGACACCGCCACCGAGAAGCCGATCCGCGGTGAAGTGATCGCCGTGGGCAACGGCAAGATCCTCGAGAACGGCGAGACCCGCCCGCTCGACCTGAAGGTGGGCGATCGCGTCCTCTTCGGCAAGTACAGCGGCACCGAGGTGAAGGTCGACGGCGAAGACGTGCTCGTGATGCGCGAAGACGACGTCATGGCCGTGCTCGAGGGCTGAACGCCCCGTCCCCCCTTCCCAGCGAACACAGATACCCAAGGAGCAGACATCCATGGCTGCAAAAGAAGTCAAGTTCAGTGATGAAGCACGCGGCCGCATGGTCCGCGGCGTCAACATCCTCGCCAACGCCGTCAAGGTGACCCTCGGCCCGAAGGGCCGCAACGCCGTGCTCGAGAAGAGCTTCGGTTCGCCGACCGTGACCAAGGACGGCGTCTCCGTCGCCAAGGAAATCGAGCTGCAGGACCGGTTCGAGAACATGGGCGCCCAGATGGTGAAAGAAGTCGCCTCGCAGACCTCCGACGAGGCCGGCGACGGCACCACCACCGCCACCGTGCTGGCCCAGGCGATCCTGCGCGAGGGCATGAAGTCCGTCGCCGCCGGCATGAACCCGATGGACCTGAAGCGCGGCATCGACAAGGCCACCGGCAGCATCATCGCCGAGCTGAAGAAGCTGTCGAAGCCCTGTGAGGACCGCAAGGCCATCGCCCAGGTCGGCACCATTTCCGCCAACGGCGACAGCGAGATCGGCAACCGCATCGCCGAGGCGATGGACAAGGTCGGCAAGGAAGGCGTGATCACCGTCGAGGACGGCTCGGGCCTGGAGAGCGAGCTCGACGTGGTCGAGGGCATGCAGTTCGACCGCGGCTACCTGTCGCCGTACTTCATCAACGAGCAGCAGACGCAGTCGGCGGTGCTCGAGAACCCGTACATCCTGCTGCACGACAAGAAGATCTCGAACATCCGCGAGATGCTGCCGCTGCTCGAGGCCGTGGCCAAGTCCGGCCGGCCGCTGCTGATCGTGTCCGAGGACGTGGAAGGCGAGGCCCTGGCCACGCTGGTGGTGAACACCATCCGCGGCATCGTCAAGGTGGCTGCGGTGAAGGCGCCGGGCTTCGGCGACCGCCGCAAGGCCATGCTGCAGGACATCGC
>CAYPTW010000181.1:0-3676 GCA_964413755.1 uncultured Thioalkalivibrio sp.
CGGGCATCACCTGGGTAGCGGCCGGGGTATTGCATGGTCCTTCGAGCGGCATAGGAATTCCAAGCGAGGAGGACCATGCAATGGCCCGGCTGCGGACAGGGGTAAGGGCCCGGTCGCCGGGCAGGGCGGGCCGAGGTCGCGGCAAGCCGCGATTGCCGAGCCTGCCGCAGCGCGTCATGCTAGGCACATGGCGGACAACCTCTACATCGCGGCCACCGAGCCGATGAGCGGCAAGTCGCTGGTCGCGCTCGGCGTGATGGAGCTGTTATCGCGCCGCCGGGCGCGGCTGGGGTTCTTCCGCCCCGTCGTGGCGCAGGCCGACGCTCCGGACAACGACATGGCACTCATCGCCGGGCGCTACGGACTGGAGATCGGCGTCACGGCGGTGTACGCCTTTACTCACGAGCAGGCGCAGCGCGAACTGGCCGCGGGGCGGCATGACGAGGTGCTGAAGGTCATCCTGGAACGCTACAAGGCGTTGGAGGCCGAGAGTGATTTCGTGCTCTGCGAGGGCACCGACTACACCGGCGTGTCCTCCGCCTTCGAGTTCGATTTCAACGCCGCGGTGGCGAAGAACCTGGGCGCGCCGATCCTCCCTGTCATCAGCGGTCGCGGGCGCACGGCGGACGAGATTCACAACGCCATCCAGGTGGCGCGCGAGGTGTTCCAGGCGCGCGGCTGTGACGTGGCGGCGACCATCGTCAACCGCGCCGACGCACCCGACCTCGAGTTGCTGCGCCGGGAGCTGGCCACGGCGCAGGCGAACGGCGAGCCCTTGTTCGTGGTGCCGGAAGACGCGGCCCTGGCACGGCCGACGGTCGACGATGTCGCCCGGGCGCTGGATGCCCGGCTGCTGCACGGCTCGCCCGAGTCCCTGCGGCGCGACATTACGCGGGTGCGCGTGGCGGCCATGGAGCTGTCGCATTTTCTCGAGCGGCTGGAGCCCGGCTCGCTGGTGATTTCGGCCGGCGACCGCGCCGACATCCTGCTCGGCAGCTTCGTCGCCAACCGGTCCACGGCGGGCAGCGGCCTGGCCGGTATCGTCCTCACCGGCGGACTGGAGCCGACCCTGCAGATCCGTGACCTCGTCAGCGGGTTGTCGGACGAGTCGCTGCCGGTGCTGGCGGTCACCGAGGAGACCTACGAGACGGCGACGCGCGTGCACGAGGTGCGCGCCTGGCTGAAGGCGGAGGACGAGTCCAAGGTGGCGCGCGCGCTCGGCCTGTTCGAGGCGGGGGTCTCGGTAGAGACGCTGGAGGCGCGCATCGATCTCAAGCGTCCCGCACGCATGACGCCGCTGATGTTCGAGTACGAACTGATGCGTCGCGCCGCCAGCGATCGCAAGCGCATCGTGCTCCCGGAAGGCGAAGAGGAGCGCATCCTGCGTGCGGCGGACATCCTCCTCAAGCGCGGCGCGGTGGAACTGGTGCTGCTGGGCGACGAGACGCTGATCCGCCGGCGCATCTCGGCCCTGGCGCTGGATCTCGAGGAGGCGGAGATCATCGACCCGGCGCACTCGGATCGTCTCGAGCGCTACGCCGCCGAGTTGCACCGCCTGCGCCAGCATCGCGGCGTCACGCCCGAGCGTGCCCTCGACATGATGCGGGACCGCAGCTACTTCGGCACCATGATGGTCCACCTCGGTGACGTCGACGGCATGGTCTCCGGCGCGGTCACCACCACCGCGCACACCATCCGGCCGGCGTTCGAGTTCATCCGCACCCGGCCCGAGGTCTGCATCGCCTCCAGTGTGCTGTTCATGTGCATGCGTGACCGGGTACTGGTCTATGCCGATTGCGCCGTGGTGCCGGAGCCCACCACCGAGGAGCTTGCCGACATCGCCATCAGCTCCGCCGAGACGGCGCGCATGTTCGGCATCGAGCCGCGCATCGCGATGTTGTCTTACTCCACCGGGGAGTCAGGCACCGGTGCCGAGGTGGAGCGGGTGCGCGCGGCGACGGCGCTGGTGCGCCAGCGCCGGCCGGACCTGCCCGTGGAAGGCCCGATCCAGTACGACGCGGCGGTCGACGCCGCCGTGGCCCGCACCAAGATCCCGGGCAGCGAGGTAGCGGGGCGCGCCACGGTGCTGGTGTTCCCGGACCTGAATTCCGGCAACAACGCCTACAAGGCCGTGCAGCGCTCGGGCGGCGCGGTGGTGGTCGGGCCGGTGCTGCAGGGCCTCAACAAGCCGGTGAACGACCTGTCACGCGGGGCCAGCGTCGGCGATATCGTGAAGACCGTGGCGATCACTGCGGTGCAGGCGCAGGAGTTCTCACGGTGAGAGTGCTGGTGCTCAATGCGGGCAGTTCCACGCTGAAGTTCGGCTACTACGACATGCCGGCGGAAAAAACCCTCGCCGCGGGCGTGGTGGAGCACGCAGGCACGCCCGATGCGCCGGGCCTGATCGCGCAGCTCGCCGCGCATGGAGCGCCGGACGCCGTGGCCCATCGCGTGGCGCACGGCGGCACGGAGTTCAGCGCCGCAGTGCGCATCGACGCCGGGGTGCTGGAGCGCATCCGGGGCCTGGTGCCGCTGGCGCCGTTGCATAACCCCGCCAACCTGGCCGGCATCGAGGCGGCAGTCGAGGCCTTCCCGGAATGCCCGCAGGTAGCGGTGTTCGATACCGCCTTCCACCAGTCGATGCCGGAGTACGCCTGGCGCTACGCCGTGCCCGATGCCTGGCGCCGCGATTACGGCGTGCGGCGCTACGGCTTCCACGGCAGCTCCGTGCGCTACGCCGCGGAAACGGCAGCGCGTGAGCTGGGCCGCGATCCCGGCGACCTCGCGCTGGTGGTGCTGCACCTGGGCAACGGCGCGAGCGCCACCGCCGTGCGGGACGGGCGCAGCATCGACACGTCCATGGGCATGTCGACCCTGGACGGGCTGGTGATGGGTACGCGCTGCGGCGACCTGGACCCGGCGGTGCCCGGTTACCTGGCCCGCGAGGCAGGCCTGGCGCCGGCCGAGATAGACCGCCTCCTGCACGAGCAGAGCGGGCTGCTGGCGCTGTGCGGCGCCAGCGACATGCGCGAAATCGGGCGTCGTGCAGAGGGCGGGGACGCAAGTGCCGAGCTCGCGCTGGAAGTGTTCTGCCATCGCGCGCGGCGGCACGTCGGCGCGCTGGCCGTGACCCTGGGCCGGCTCGATGCGCTGGTTTTCACGGGCGGGATCGGCGAGCACCGCGCGGACGTGCGCGCGCGTATCTGTGCGGGGCTGGAGGTGCTTGGCGTGCGCCTCGACACGGAACGTAACCTGGCGCCCGGACCGTTGCCCGAGCAGTTACAGGCCGCCGGCAGCAGTGCGGCGGTGCTGGTGATCGCCGCCGACGAGGCCCTGCAGATCGCGCGGGAGACTGTTCAGCTGCTCGGAGCGTAGCTGCTCCGGCCGGCCGTCAGGCCGGGTTCGCCGTAGCAGGGGCGTCCGGGTCGTCGACATGGATCGGCGTCGGCTGGCCCTGCTCGTTGATGGCGACCATGGTCACCTCGGCGCTGGTCACGCGGACCTCCTCGTCGATGGAGCGCGACCGCGCCAGCACGTCGACCCGTACCCGGATCGAACTGCGGCCGATGTGAATGGTGTCGGCCCACAGGCTGACGATGTCGCCCATCTTCACCGGCTTGTGAAACTCCACCTTGTCCATGGCGATGGTGACGAACTTGCGCGAGGCCTGGCGGCT
>CAYPTW010000182.1:0-449 GCA_964413755.1 uncultured Thioalkalivibrio sp.
GAGGTCGTGGCCCAGATGCTCGATTACGCGGCGAACGCAAACTACTACTGGAAAAAGGAGGACCTGCGCGCGGTAGCCGAGCGTACCGCGCAGCGTCAGGAGACCGACCTCGAGTCTAGGCTCCTTGGGTTAAGGCCGGATGGGGAAGAGACGGTCGAGACGTTTTTCCAGCGTGTCGAAGACAACTTGCGAGAGGGCCAGGTCCGGATGGTGTTCTTCCTGGAAGAAGCCCCCTGGCAGTTGCGCAGCATCGTCGAATTCCTGAACCGGCAGATGGAGCGGTCCGAGGTGCTGATCGTCGAGGCTCGGCAGTACCAGGATGGCGAATCGCGCATCGTGGTGCCGCACCTGTTCGGTTACACCGAGGAGGCGCGTCGCGTGAAGCGGACAGTGTCCGTGGACAAACCTGTCCAGCGACCCTGGAGTCGCGAGAGGTTCCTAGAGGCGAT
>CAYPTW010000182.1:459-3572 GCA_964413755.1 uncultured Thioalkalivibrio sp.
TTGGTTTCGAGGCCCTAGTGCCGCTCAGGCGGTTCATCGACGAAATGGAGTCTCTCGGTGCCGAGATGGCCTGGGGCAGGGGTAGTCATACGGGCTCATTAAATGCGAAGTGGCCGGGTATCGTTTCCAAGTCCATGGCGGCGATTTACACCGATGGGAAGATGTCGCTGAACTTCGGATGGCTCAACGGCGAGGAAGACGTCCCGGCGCGTGACAGGTTTCTCAAGGAAGTTCGCGAGCGGACTACGCTTTCGATCCCTGACGACTGCCTGAACAGGTACTTGTACTTCTCCTGGCAGGACTGGCGGGGCTCATTGGACGGGCTTCTGGCCGCGATCCGGGTGACGGTCGAAGCCGGAAGGGCGACGCTATGACTGGCCACCTTGCCGACGCGTAGTGCCCGGAGCGCTTCGACTGCAGCCATGATTCGTCGAACCGAGACAATCTCTGGAGTTGTCTCACCGAAACTCACTCTCCGGGCCCCTCAGCATCAATCGCCAGCATAGCCGGGGCAGAATCCTTCCTCGACTCCATTGTCGCTTTCTCCACCAGGATGTCTCGCACCAGCGGATTGAGCATCTGCCGCTTCAGT
Source organism: uncultured Thioalkalivibrio sp. (assembly GCA_964413755.1). GTDB lineage: Bacteria > Pseudomonadota > Gammaproteobacteria > Steroidobacterales > XN24 > XN24. The sequence continues at coordinate 1,052 of CAYPTW010000182.1, forward strand.
CTGTTGTACGTCATGACCCAGGACTATCCCCGCAGCACACCAGCTGCTAGTTTTCCCCGAAGCCCAATCCGCTGTCGGGCCCTGAACCGCAACCCGCCGACCGGAGAAACGCAGCATGGATAACCCAGCCCGCCGGCAGCTACTGAAGTTCCTCGCGGCCAGTCCCCTGCTGTACTGCACAGCGGCGGGGCGGCTGCTGGCCGAGGAGTCGCTCGACGCCATCGAGCTGCCCGACTACCTCATCAAGTCGCCGGCCGATGCGCTGGACGTGTTCGACTTCCACGCCGTGGCGAAGCACACGCTGCCGCCGGCCCACTACGGTTACCTCGCCACCGGCACCGACGGCAACGAGACCCTGTCGGCCAACCGGCGCGCTTTCGAGCAGGTCTACCTGCGGCCGATGCGCATGGTGGACACCAGCCGGATCAGCCTCGAGACCACGCTGCTCGGCGAGTCGCTCCAGTCGCCGATCGTGCTGGCCCCGGTCGGCAGCCAGGGCGCCTTCCATCCCGATGCGGAGCTCGCCACGGCGCGGGCCGCCAAAGCGCAGGGCCACCTGCAGCTCCTGTCGAACGTGGCGACCACGCCGATCGAGGACGTGATCGCCGCGCGCGGTGAGCCGGTCTGGTTCCAGTTCTACCCGACCAACCAGTGGTCGACGGCACAAATGATGCTCGAGCGGGCCGAGCGCGCCGGCGCGCGGGTGGTGGTGCTGACCGTGGACCTCAACTCCGGCAGCAACCGCGTCCTGCTCGGCCAGCATGAGCGCACCGACGACCGCGACTGCACGGTGTGCCACGGCACGGGCAGCGTCGAGGACTTCCTGCGCATGAACCCGATGTACGAAGGATCGCGCACCACGTACGCCGACTTCGCCACGCCCGACATGACCTGGGACTACCTCGAGCGGATCCGCCGGGCCTGCTCGATGAAGATCGTGGTCAAGGGCATCGTCACGCGCGAGGATGCGGCCGGCGCGGTCGAGGCGGGGGCCGACGCGGTCTACGTCTCCAACCACGGCGGCCGCGCCGAGGCCAGCGGCTGGGGCGCGCTGGAGAGCCTGCCCGAAGTCGTGGAGGCCGTGAACGGCCGCGTCCCGGTGATGATCGACAGCGGGTTCCGCCGCGGCACCGACATCTTCAAGGCCCTGGCGCTGGGCGCGGATGCGGTGTGCATCGGCCGGCCCTATATCTGGGGCCTGGCGGCGTTCGGCCAGGCGGGCGTCGAGAAGGTGCTGGAGATGCTGCGGGCGGAGCTGGCGATGGTGATGGGGCAGGTGGGCGCCCGCAGCATCGCGGAGATTGGGCGGCAGCATATTGGCGTCCGCTAGGGATACACGACGAAGGCGACCTTGCAGACGGCGCATCCGGAGTATCATCGACGCGAGTCGTCCACAGCTTCTGGAGGCCTGGGATGAGTTCTTCAGCAGAGCAGATTGAGAGGCCGCGTGCCGTTTCAGTAAGCAGCTCCGATGACGAGCTGACCGTCCAGTTCAGCGACGGCCGGACCATTTCTGTTCCCCTGTCGTGGTATCCACGCCTGGAGCACGCGACGAGTGAAGAGCGGCAGGACTGGGAGCTGATCGCACAAGGCTCCGGCATCCATTGGCCGGCGATCGATGAAGATATCAGCGTCGATTCTCTGCTCCGTGGCTTGCCTTCCAACGAGTCTCAGGCGTCGTTACGGCGTTGGCTGGCGGGGCGCGAGCGCTGACCTGAGTCGTCCGGTCTGCTGCGTTTCCATCAAGGCCCGACCCTGCAGGCTCACCCGGTGAGCCTGACCGCATGGATACTGGCCCCGTCACCCGGACGTGACGGGCCGCGAGCCAAGGCCATGGATGGCCTGCCACCGCCACGGAGGATGATGTGAAGCTTGCCCTCGACCACGCTACCCTCAAGGCCCGCCAGCGCGAGCTGCGCCACGCTTTCCCCGAGTCCCTCGGCCTGCGCGTTCACCGCGCGCTGAGCTGGCTGCACCGGGCCGAGCAGGAGCCGGACGATCATGACGCGCGCTTCGTCTTCCTGTGGATCGCCTTCAACGCGGCCTACGCCCAGGAGTTCCCGCACCGGCGCGACTTCTCCGAGACGCGGCTGCTGTTGAAGTTCCTCGACCGGCTCATCGACGCCGACCGCGAGAGGCTGCTGTATGAACTGGTGTGGCAGCGCTACCCGACCTCCATCCGCCTGCTGCTGGACAACCGCTTCGTCTACCAGCCGTTCTGGGACTACGTGAACGGCTACATCAGCGAGGCGGAGTGGCAGCAGCGCTTCGACCGCAGCCGGGCGTCCGCGCGCCGGGCCCTGGGCGAGGGGCGCACCAAGAAGCTGTTCGCCGCGACCTTCGAGCGCCTCTACGTGCTGCGCAACCAGGTCCTGCACGGCGGCGCGACGTGGCACAGCAGCGTCAACCGCGACCAGATCCGCGACGGCGCCAACATCCTCGGCGACGTCGTGCCGATCGTCATCCACCTCATGATGGAGAACGCGCAGGGGGTGTGGGGCGAGGCGTGTTATCCGGTGGT
>CAYPTW010000183.1:0-3554 GCA_964413755.1 uncultured Thioalkalivibrio sp.
GCCGGCCGAGGTCCTCCTGGCTGCCGGCCACCACGCCCTCGCCGTCCGCGAGCCGGAGCATCAAGCGCGCGACCCGGGCACGCGGCGTCAGTGACAACACCTCCGCGAGCAGCGTCAGCGTGATGATCTGGTTGCCCACGCTCTGCTCGTAGAATGCACCCCAGTGCCGCGGATCCGCCTCGATCATCCGCCGCAGTTCTGTCCGAGGGAGAAACAACACCTTCACGGCCGTCGCTGCAGTCAGGGTGATCATGCGACTCCGGCCGGCCAGGATCGCGGCCTCGCCGATCCAGAACCCCGGCTCGGCGCGATGCACTATCACCTCTTCCTCGCCGACCAGCGGGAAGGAGAGCTCCAGGGTGCCTGCAGCGAGGCCGTACATGCCATCCGGTTCGCTGCCGGCCAGGTAGATGATTTCCCTCGGCTTGTATTCGCGCCAGCGTCCCAGCCGCGCCACGGCAGCCTGGAACTCCAGGGGCTGTCGCGCCAGCCAGCCGACCTGGCCGAGGATCCCAAGGCGCTGTATATCCGCACCCGCTGATTGGTCCAAATGAGCCAAACTCGCCCTCCCTGTGCTGGCATTCTCTGCCTGACGGCCGGGTCCACGGTCGCGCGTACCACAAGATACTGGCACGGCTCGACCGTGCCGGAAAGGGAGAGTGTGTGATGAAGAGTCAATTCCGGGGCGCCCGCGCCCTGCTGGGGGCCGTGGCGCTGGGATTGTGCGCCAGCGCGGCCACCGCGGCTGAGAAGCCGAACATACTGGTGATCTGGGGTGACGACATCGGCACCTGGAACATCAGCCACAACAACCGCGGCATGATGGGCTACGAGACGCCCAACATCGATCGCATCGCCCGGGAAGGCCTGAGCTTCACCGACTACTACGCGCAGCAGAGCTGCACCGCTGGCCGCGCGGCCTTCATCGGCGGCAACGTGCCGGTGCGCACCGGCATGACCAAGGTCGGCCTGCCCGGCGCCGAGCAGGGCTGGCAGGAGACGGACGTCACCATGGCGACCGTGCTCAAGTCACAGGGCTACACCACGGGGCAGTTCGGCAAGAACCACCAGGGCGACCGCGACACCCACCTGCCCACCAACCACGGCTTCGACGAGTTCCTCGGCAACCTCTATCACCTGAATGCCGAGGAAGAGCCGGAGAACCGGGATTACCCCCGCGACCTCGTGCTGGCGAACGGCAAGACCTTCGTCGAACAGTTCGGCCCGCGTGGCGTCATCCACAGCTGGAAGATGCCCAACGGCGAGCACCGCATCGAGAACACCGGGCCGCTGACCAAGAAGCGCATGGAGACCATCGACGACGAGACCGTGGCCGCGGCGAAGCGCTTCATCACCGAGGCCGTGCGCGCCGACAAGCCCTTCTTCGTCTGGTGGAACGCCACGCGCATGCACTTCCGCACCCACGTGCGCGACGAGCACACCGGGCTCTCCGGACCCAGCGGCAACGAGTACCACGACGGCATGGTCGAGCACGACATGCACGTCGGCGAGCTGCTGGCGCTGGTCGATGAGCTGGGCATCGCGGACAACACCATCGTGATGTACTCGACCGACAACGGTCCGCACTACAACACCTGGCCGGACGCCGGGACGACGCCGTTCCGCAACGAGAAGAACTCGAACTGGGAAGGCGCCTATCGCGTGCCCACGTTCGTGCGCTTCCCCGGCCGCTTCCCGGCCGGCAAGACGCTGAACGGCATCGTCAGCCACGAGGACTGGCTGCCGACCTTCGCCGCCTTCGCCGGGAACCCCAACGTCAAGGAACAGCTGCGCAAGGGCGCCAAGCTGAACGGTCGCAGCTACCAGAACTACATCGACGGCTACGACCTGTCCGACTATCTCAGCGGCAAGACGGACCAGTCGCCGCGCCGGGAATTCTGGTACGTCAACGACGACGGCCAGGTGGTGGCGGCGCGCTACGACGACTGGAAGGTGGTGTTTCTCGAGAACCGCGGCGAGGCCTTCGGCGTCTGGCGCGAGCCCTTCGTCGAGCTGCGCGTGCCGCTGCTGTTCCACCTGCGGCGGGACCCGTTCGAGAAGGCCCAGCACAACGCGAACACCTACAACGACTGGTTCCTCGATCGCGCCTTCGTGATCGTGCCCATCCAGGCGCTGGCCGCACGGTTCCTGCAGAGCATGCAGGACTACCCGCCCAGCCAGACCCCGGGCTCGTTCAACCTCTCTGCCATCGAAGAAAAGCTCAAGTCCGGTATCGGCAATTGATGTGTCGGGAGGGCGCCGTCCTGGCGCCCTCCCACCCTCTCTCCTGAGGCACCAGCCCACCCGGAGCGAATGATATGAATCGTATTCTTGCCCTGGGCGCAGCAGCGTTGCTGTTCGCCACCCAGCTCGCCGCCGATCCTCTCCCCTCATGGGCTGACACCGAAGCCAAAGCGCGGATCATCGCGTTCGTGCAGAGCGTCACCGATCCCGATTCCCCTGATTACGTCTTCCCGGCGGATCGCATCGCGACCTTCGACAACGACGGCTGCCTGTGGGCCGAGCAGCCGGTCTATTTCCAGCTCATCTACGCCCTGGACCGGCTGCGGGAAAAGGCCGAAGCCGACCCAGCCATCCTCACCAACGACGTGCTCAAGGCCGCGGCGGCCGGTGATGTGAAGGGCATGCTGGCCGGCGGCAAGGAGGGTCTCATGGAGGTCCTGGCCGTCTCACACGCCGGCATGTCGGTGGAGGACTTCCAGGCCGACGTCCTGGCCTGGCTCGAGTCCGCCCGGCACCCGACCACGGGGCGCCGTTACGACGCGATGATCTACCAGCCGATGCTGGAGCTGTTGCAGTACCTGCGCGCCGAGGGCTTCCAGACCTGGATCGTCTCCGGCGGCGGCGTGCATTTCCTGCGCGCCTTCGCGGCCGAAACCTACGGCATCCCGCCGCAGCAGGTCATGGGCAGCGCAGCCCCGACCGAGTACCGCGTCATCGACGGCGTGCCGACCATCGTCAAGCTGCCGGGCATCGAGTTCGTGGACGACAAGGTGGGCAAGCCCGTCGGCATCGACAGCCGCATCGGCAAGCGTCCGATCTTTGCCGCCGGTAACTCGGACGGCGACTTCCAGATGCTGGAGTACACCATGGCCGGCGAAGGCCCGCGCTTCGCCATGCTGGTGCACCACACCGACGCAGAGCGCGAATTCGCCTATGATCGGGACAGCCACATCGGCAAGCTCGAGCGCGGGCTCGACGAGGGACCGCAGCGTGGCTGGCTGATCGTGGACATGGCACAGGACTGGAACACCATTTGGCCCGCAGACTGACCGCCCTCGCCGCCCTGCTGGCCCTGTCGGCCGGCAGCGGCATGGCGCAGGCGGCAACGCCGCCGGACTACGTCGGATCGGCGGCCTGCGCAGGGTGCCACGAGGCGGCCGCCGCGGCGTGGTCCGGTTCGCACCACGCCCTGGCCTGGACCCTGCCCGGCCCGGAGACGGTGGTGGCCGACTTCGACGGCACCTCGTTCACGCATGACGGCATGACGGCGCGCTTTCGCATCGAAGGCGCGCACTATCATGTCGAGGTCA
>CAYPTW010000184.1:0-3479 GCA_964413755.1 uncultured Thioalkalivibrio sp.
GGCTGACGTGCAGAGACAGTACCCGACTCAGAGCGGACTTACAGCGTCTAAGAATTAACGGTCTATCGCCAAGCTTGGGCGCGTCGCCCTCACGAGCGAGTCAACCTGATATCCTGGGCCAGCGTCGAGACCGTATTGGCCGACCGTCTCGTTGTGTTCTTCGCTCTCGCAAGCGTGTCAGTCACCGGTGAGCGCGGCGTTCGGGATCTCGTAGTGCTCCTCACCCACCGTTACCCGCCAGAGGTGGCCCTCACGCTGCACCGAGACGCGGTCTCCGGAAGGATCGGTAAAGCTGCCCGCAGCATGGTTGAGGATGCGCTCCTTCCCGAATGGGGTCTGGATCGTGAGCGAGGCCGAGCCGGCATCGCCGCGGTCGATCCCGAACGGACAGGCACGCGGGATCTCAGAGCCGACGAGCTGGCAGTCCAGATAGCCGACGGCGTCGTAGTCGTCGGTCGAGTACGGCATATCGGCGGCGGCACCGGGCGTGCCCAGCGGCCCACAATAGTCGAGACGCCGTTTCGTGTCGCCGTTGATCAGCGCGTAGTAGGCGCTCTCGCCGGACCAGAGTTCGATACGCGGAGAACCGTCTGGCCCGGCGGCAATGGGGCTGGCCTCCGGATCGAAGAGCACGGCGACAAGGAAGTTGTTCGCTGTGCGGTTCCCGAAGTAGGAGTACGAGGTCAACAATTCCATGAACGTGGTCTCGCCGAGCTGAACCTCGGCGGAGCCGTCGCCGCGAATGCTGATGCGGTACGTCTCGTCGGAGCTGGCACAGTCGAGCGCATAGACGCCGCTTCCCGGTTCGCTCGCCGTGGCCAGGCTTGCGGGCAAGACCAAAGCGGCTGCGAGCAAGCGTGCCACTGCGGCCCGACGGATTGGCGAACGCATCACCACTGCTTGAACTCGGTCACTTTGCCCTTGCCGTCGACGTTGCAGTAGCCGCCGGCGTCTTTGCCGGCAACGCTCCAGTCGAACGAGGCGCCGTATTCTTTCAGTTCCTTGGCACTCATCACGCCAGAGTCGAGATCGGCCTGAAGGGTTGCCCCGAGTCGAACGGTGATGTCGGAGCTTGGCACGTCGAACTGCTCGATCACCCGGTTCTTGCACCCGACGCCGAGTTGACCAATCAGGGTGTTGAGGTCGCTGGCAGCAGCTGGCGACGTAGCGATGGTTAGTCCAGCTGCGACTAGCGCGAAGAGCAATCGCGGGAGCTTACGTGTCATCGGCGGCACTCGCATCAGTTGGGCTAAATTCTTAGCTGCGGCTGCAACATGCCAACCGCCGCGGCTGAGCTTGTCGACCACAATCATACCGGACGCAGTGCGCTTCGCACGAGTGCGCATTGGTGGCGCCGAGAACCGTTTATGCGCAGCTAGCAACCCGTCGCGTTGCCCTGCCCGTGCGGCAGAGCATTCACCATTGGCCGCTTCTGGCCGACACCTGCCGATCGTAGCCCGTTCCGAGGAGGTCAGCTTTCGGACCCTTCGCTGACGTCCCCCACCTGTCGCGTAGCGACAGGTTCCGACCCACAGCGGACTGTCCGCCCGTTCGGGCAAACTGTTCGATCGCCGCAACATCCGACGGTATCGTGCCGCCGTGCGAATCTACGTCTGGTTGATCCAGTCCTCCTACCAGGCGTGCCCTCGGGGCGGGACCGGATTGTTCCAGCCAAGATTGCCCCCGCGTTTCCGGCCCTGCGCATTCACCTATTTGAGGTGCACTTGCACCGAGTTGATCTGCCCGTCGAACGGGAACGGCCGCCGGTCGAAGTAGTCCAGCGACACCGGTGAGCCCAGATCGACCCCGACGTCGAAGGTCTCGCTGGCGGTAAAGGCCGCCGGCACGGTGCGCGCCACCTCGGTGCGGGTGACCTCGGCGCCGTCGACGCGCAGGACCACCTCTGCCGCCGCGCCCGGCTTGGCGATGGTTGTCTCCACCTCGATGCGGTGCCGGCCCGCCGGGATCTTCTCGGCGCTGGCGACGCCGTAGCGCTCGATGACCAGCATGTTGTACTCGTAGACGAGCCGGCCCTGGTCCATGTACAGGCTCAAGCCCCCGGAGGCGCCGCCCAAGGCGTAGAGCACGCCCGAGGCGTTCTCCGGCAGCTCCGCGTCGATGATCACATGGGTGCTCTCGCGGCCCAGGCCGGGCGCCGTGAACTCCGGCATGCGGGTGGTGGTCGCGTCGAACTGCCAGCTGGTGTAGGGGGTCTTGATGCGGTCCTCCGGGTGGATGCGCAGCCAAATGCCGGCACCGATCGGGAAGGCCTTGTTCGCTTCCGCAACCTCGAGGAACTCCGCCTTCATCGCGGCGAGGCGCTCCGGCTCCTGGTCGGCCAGGTTCTCGGCCTGGGAGAAGTCCTTCGTCAGGTCATAGAGCTCCCAGACGTCCTCGCTCGAATCCCAGGTCGCAAGCCCCGGGCTGACCGTGAGCCAGGGCGTCAGCGGGCCGAAGGTGCTCGCGAACCAGCCGTCCTTGTAGAGACCACGGCTGCCGTTGTTGTCGAAGTACTGCTTGGTCTTGCGCCCCGGCGCGTCGGCATCGCTGAAGGTGTAGGCGAGGCTCACGCCGTCGATGGGGTCCTGCGCGAAGCCGTCGACGACCTCGGGCGGCGTGATTTCGAGGATGTCGTAGATGGTCGGGACGATGTCGTTGACATGGTGAAACTGGGAGCGCGGCGTCTTGTCCGCGGCGATACTGGCAGGCCAGGACACAGCCATGGGGTTGCGCGTGCCGCCGAAGTGGGAGGCGATCAGCTTGGTGTGTTGGAACGGCGTGCCTCCCGCCCAGGCCCAGCCAGCGTGATACATGTTGTCGACCTTGGGTCCGCCGAGCGCGTCCAGGCCTCCGAGCTGATCGAGCGCGGCCAGGTGCTGGTCCAAGGTGTTGGGGATGTTGTTCTGCGCCAGCAGCTCGCTGATGGTGCCGTTCTGGCCCTCGGCGCTGGAGCCGTTGTCGCCGAAGATGTAGAAGACCAGGGTGTTGTCGCGGACACCGAGCCGGTCGAGCTCGTCGATGACCTTGCCGACCTGGACGTCAACATGCTCCACGAAGCCGGCGAAGACCTCCATTAGCCGTGTCTGGAAGGCGCGCTGGGACTCGGGGATGCTGTCCCACCCCGGCATGCTCTCGGCGCGCGGCGTCAGTTGTGTGTCGGGCGGAATCCAGCCCAGAGCCTTCTGACGCTCGAAGGTGCGCTCGCGAAGCGCGTCCCAGCCGTCGTCGAACTGGCCCTTGTACTTGTCCGCCCATTCGCTGAAGACATGATGCGGCCCGTGCGCCGCGCCCGGCGCCCAGTACATGAAGAAGGGCTTGTCCGGGGCAAAGGCGCGGTGCTTGCGCAGCCAGGTGACGGCCTTCTCCGCCAGGTCTTCGCTTAGATGATAGGTCGCGTCGTGGGGCGGCTCGACGGGGTTGAAGTTCTCGACCAGCCGCGGCTCCCATTGCGAGGTCTCGCCGGCGAGGAAGCCGTAGAA
>CAYPTW010000185.1:0-3450 GCA_964413755.1 uncultured Thioalkalivibrio sp.
AGACCACCGCCAACCTGGCCCCGCGCTGAACCCCGAGGGCTTCGCCCGCCAGGCCCGCGCGGCCGAGCTCGAGGGCGAAATCGCCTCGCTGGCCGCCCACATCAACGCCGCCACTTACCGCCTCATCGAGATGCTGCGCGAGTTCGACGAGCTCGAGGGCTGGAGCGGCTGGCCGACGCCGGCGCACTGGCTGCAATGGCGCTGCGGCTACTCCCTCGGCGCGGCGCGGGAACGGTTCCGTGTCGCCCGCGCATTGCCGGGCCTCCCTCAGATCCGCGAGGCGTTCCGCGCCGGCCGGCTCTCCTTCGCGCAGGTGCGCGCCGTGATCCGCGTCGCCACGCCGGACAACGAGGCGACCCTGCTCATGTGGGCGCAGCATTCCACCGCCTCGCAGCTGGAGAAGTTCTCCCGCCTCTACCGCCGCCACGGGGAGAACGCCGCGGCCATGAGCCAGCACCGCGAGCGCTCCTTCACTTCATGGGAAGAGGACGACGGCATGGTGTCGTTTCGCATCCGCCTCCCTGCCGAGCAGGCGGCGGTCGTGTTGCGCGCCATCGAGGCGGCGAAGGCCTCCCTCGAAGGCCGCGACCGGGAAGATGACGTCTCCGCGGAGACGCCACCTTCGTTCTGGGACGAGCCGCCCGCCCACCCGGACGAGGACGTCTCCGCGGAGACGCGCTGCGCTCGGCGGGCCGACGCGCTGGTTCGGGTCGCGGAGTCCTATCTCGAGCCGGACGGCCGGCTCCGTTCACTCGCGGAGAAGTACCAGGTCCACGTGCACCTCGACCTCAGGCGCGACGCGGATGGCCCGGTGCCGGATCCGGACGCCCCGGCGCTGGCCGAGGAGACCGTCCGCCGGCTCGGTTGCGAGGCCGGACTGGTGCCGGTGCTGCACGACGGCGAAGAGATCCTGTCGGTGGGGCGCAAGACGCGCGCCGTGCCGCCGGCGATCCGGCGAGCGCTACGCCTGCGCGATCGGGGCTGCCGCTTTCCGGGCTGCACGCACACCCGCCACGTCGATGCGCACCACGTGCGCCACTGGGCCGACGGCGGCGAGACGAAGCTGTCCAACCTGGTGGAGCTCTGCAGCGCGCATCACCGGCTGCTGCACGAGGGCGGCTACGGGCTGCGCGTCACCGACGACGGCGCGCTGGTGTTCACGCGCCCCGACGGCGAACGCATCCCCGACGTGCCGCGGCCGCTGGTCCTCACCGGCGATCCGCTTGCGCTGCTCGCTGCCGGCAATCATCAGCACGGCGTCTCCGCGGAGACGTTCCGCTGCAAGTGGGACGGCAAGCCGCCGGATTACGGGGCGATGGTGCGGTTGCTGGATGGGAGTTCCGGTGCGAGTGGGTGAGCAATTGCGGCCGGAGCCGCCAGGCTCGAGCTCGTGGGCTTCGCCGCAGGGACCTTGCAAGAGACCTAATAAGAGACCTATTATTCGGTCTTTATTGGCCCATATGGAGAATCCAGCATGCCCCATCAGCTACTCGCCGAGACGGCTGCCAGCATCTCTGAACTGAAGGCGAACCCCATGAAGGTGGTGGGCAGCGGAAAGGGCATGCCCGTGGTGGTCCTTAACCGGAACCAGCCCGCCTTCTACTGCGTTCCGGCCGACGCCTACGAGGCCATGATGGAATTGATCGAGGACCTCGAACTCCTCGACCTGGTCAAGCAGCGCGAACACGAGGAATCCGTCAGGGTCTCGGTCGATGACCTATGAACTGGCGTTCAAGACGTCCGCATTGAAGGAATGGAGAAAGCTCGGGCATACGGTGCGGGCCCAGTTCAAGAAAAAACTGCTCGAGCGTCTCCAGAACCCGCATGTGCCCGGCGCAGCTCTGTCCGGCGGGGTGAATATCTACAAGATCAAGCTGCGCCGGGCAGGCTACCGACTCGTGTACTCCGTGGAGGACCGCACCGTCACCGTAACCGTGATCGCGGTCGGCAAGCGCGGCAGGAACGAGGTGTACGCGTTAGCGCTATCGCGACTGAGGGATCCGGGCTAAACCGACACCGCTCACGGCGTGGCCTCTAATGCCTCCGCCCTTCTCGCGATCTCCGCCACCGCGCCGTTGACCAGCGGGCTGTACAGCGGCAGGTGACCGTACCAGTACAGCAGCCCCCAGAACCCGGCCGGGTGCCAGTAGGAACACAGCTCGACCACGCGCTTGCCGTCGCGCTCGCGGATGTTGAACTCCTGCAGGCCTGAGCCGGGCGCGCGCATCAGCATCGATAGCGTGAGGCGCTCGTTCGGCTTCAGGCCGAGCACGCGCCACCCGTCCACCACGTCGCCCATGCGCAGCGTCTCGGGGTCGCGCCGGCCGGTGCGGAAGCTCGGGCCGCCGATGAGCCAGTCGAAGGCGCGGCGCAGCCACCACAGCGGGCGGTAGGAGAAGAAATCGCCCTCGCGGCCGAATTGCTGCAGCACCTGGAACAGCGCCTCGCGGGAAGCGGTGGTTTCTTTCTCGCCGCAGAACTTCTTGGCGTAGAAGGAGTACTGCGGGTTCCAGTCGCGGCAGGCGATGGCTCCCTCGACCCAGCGCGCCGGCGTCTGGCGGTTCTTCTCCGCCTCCAGCGTGACGGCGACGGCTTCGCGGAAGGTGAGCAGGCGTTGCGGCACGAGCTCGCGCATCTCGTGGTCTTCGCCGACGTAGTCGTGCGCCATGCCCTCGACCAGCGACATGGCCGTGGTCGGCGGCACGGAGGTGACGAAATACAGCCAGTAGCTGGAGAGTCGCGGCGTGAGCACCGGCACCGGCAGCACCAGCGGCTTCTTGCCGACGAACTCGCCGTAGATGTCCATGATCTCCTGGTAGGTGAGCACTTCCGGCCCGGCGATTTCCAGGGTGCGGTGGCCTTCGAACGGCAGGTCCGCGGCGGCGATGGTGTAGGTGAGCACGTTCTCCAGCGCGATCGGCGTCGAGCGCCGGCGCACCCACTTCGGCGTGATCATGAACGGCAGGTGATTGACGAGGTCGCGGATGACCTCGAAGGCCGCCGAGCCGGGGCCGACGATCATCGCCGCCTGCAGCTCGATCACCTGCACCGGGCCCTCGCGCAGCGTGTCGCCGACCATCGCCCGGCCCTCCATGTGCCGGGACAGCGTCGCCTTCGGCATGATGCCGCCGAGATACACGATCCGCCGCACCCCGGCGGCCTCGCAGGCCTTGCGCGCGTTCTCCGCGGCGCGGCGCTCGACGGGGACGAAGTCGCCGCCGCTCCACATCATGTGCACCAGGTAGTACACGACGTCCGCGCCCTCGAGCACGGGCGTGAGCGTCTCGGGCTTGAGCACGTCCGCCGACCAGCACTCCACGCCCGGCCATTCGCGCGCCTCGAGCACCGCCTTGTTGCGCGCCACCGCCCGCACCTGCCAGCCGGCCTCGGCCAGCGCGGGCGCCAGGTTGGAACCCATGTAGCCGCTCGCCCCGAGCACCACGGCAATCC
>CAYPTW010000186.1:0-3418 GCA_964413755.1 uncultured Thioalkalivibrio sp.
GGGTTGTTCTTGGTGCGCCGCTGCAGCACCTGGATGGTGCGGCGGATCTCGTCGTCGCGGCCGATGACCGGGTCGAGCTTGCCCTGCTCGGCGCGCTCGGTGAGGTCGATGGTGTATTTCTCCAGCGCCTGGCGGGTTTCCTCGGCCGACGGGTCGTCCACCTGCTTGCCGCCGCGTACTTCCTCGATGGCCTTCTCCAGTGCCGCCTGCACCGCACCGGCCTCGCGCATGGCCTCGCCCAGCGGCCCCTTGTCTTCCAGGGCGGCGAGCGCGAACAGCTCGCTGGAGATGTACTGGTCGTGGCGCTGCTGCGCCAGCTTGTCGGTGACGTTCAGCATGCGGTCGAGGTCGCGGGATATGTGCACCTCGCCCGGGGTGCCTTCGACTTTAGGCAGGCGGTCGAGCGATTCGCCCAGGCGGGAGCGCAGGCGGTTCACGTTCACGCCCGCCTTGTCGAGCAGGTGCCGCAGGCCGCCGCCCTGCTGGTCGAGCAGGGCCACCATCACGTGGGCGGGCTCGATGTACTGGTGGTCGCGGCCGACGGCCAGGGACTGGGCGTCGGCGAGCGCCATCTGGAACTTGCTGGTCAGTCGATCCATGCGCATGGGAGTTCACCCGGAAAGCTCGGTTTCTCCCGATATGGGGGGTCCGGGCCCGCTTTTCAACGGGCGGCAGCCCCTGATCCGCTAAGCCGGAATGCTGCCGCCGATCCAGGCCAGCGTGGCCATGCGGCCCGTGGGCCGCTCGGCGCCGTCACGGCGATGCGAAAAGAAGCGCTCCGGCTCCGCGTGGGTGCACCAGCGCCCGCCGTGGACACCCGCCACGCCGGCCGCCTCCAGCCGGTGTCGCGCCAGGCCGGCCAGGTCGAACTGCCAGTGACCGGGGCGACCGGCGGCAAAAAAGACCGCGGCGTCGGGCCCGCAGGCGGCCAGGCACGACGCCCTGACGTCCGCGCCGACCTCGTAGGCCGCGGCGCCGATACCCGGTCCGATCCAGGCCACGACCTCGCCCGGCGCGGCGTCCATCTGCGCCAGGGTCGCCTCCAGCACGCCGGCAGCCAGCCCGCGCCAGCCGGCATGCGCCACGCCGACGCGCATGCCGTCTACCCGCGCAAACACTACCGGCAGGCAATCGGCCGTGAGCACCGCCAGCACACGCCCGGGCACCCCGGTCACCGCGGCGTCCGCCACCCGTGTGCCCGGCACGCCGGCAGCGTCCAGGCGCAGCACTTCCCGCCCGTGCACCTGTTCCAGCCACGCCGGCTCTGAAGGCAGGTTCAGCGCGTCGGCGAGGCGGCGGCGATTCGCCGCCACACGCGCCGGGTCGTCGCCCACGTGTGTGCCGAGGTTGAATGAGGCCCAGGGCTGTGGACTCTCCCCGCCCCGGCGCAGCGTCGATGCAGCGCGCACCCCGGGCGGCGCCGGCCAGTCCGGCACGAGCCAGGCAGGGTTCATGACTTGGCGTCCACCCGCAGCACCGCCAGCAAGGCCGCCAGGTCGGCCGGCACCGGCGCCTCGAAATGCACGCTCTCGCCGTGGCCCGGGTGGACCAGCTCCAGCCGCGCCGCGTGCAGGGCCTGGCGGCGGAAACCGCGCAGCGCCTCGGACAGCGCCGTGCTGGCGCCCGGCGGCACCGCCAGCCGGCCGCCGTAGACCGGGTCGCCCACCAGCGGGTAGCGGATATGCGCCATGTGCACCCGGATCTGGTGCGTGCGGCCGGTCTCGAGCCGGCAGCGCACGTGCGTGTGACCGCGGAAGCGCTCCACCACGCGATAATGCGTCACCGCCTCGCGCCCGCCCTCGCGCACCGCCATGCGCACGCGGTCGACAGGATGCCGGCCAATGGGGGCGTCCACCGTGCCGCCGCCGGTCATGACGCCGACGCACACGGCCTCGTACTCGCGTTTCACGCTGCGCTCTTCGAGCTGCCGCACCAGCGAGGCATGCGCGGTCGGCGTGCCCGCCACCACCATCACCCCGCTGGTGTCCTTGTCGAGACGATGCACGATGCCCGCCCGCGGCAGCACGCGCAGGTCCGGCCGGTGGTGCAGCAGCGCGTTCACCAGGGTGCCGGCCGGGTTGCCGGCGCCCGGATGCACCACCAGGCCGGCCGGCTTGTCCAGCACCAGGATGTGCTCGTCCTCGTACAGGAGGTTCAGCGCGATGGCCTCGGGCTCGTCGCGGCTCTCGTCCGCCAGCGTGGCGGCAATGCGCACGCGCTCGCCGCCGTCGATCTTGTCGCGCGGCCGCAGCGCGCGCCCGTCCACGCTCACCTGTCCGGCCCGGATCCAGCCCTGCAGCCGGCTGCGGGAATAATCCGGGAACAGCGCGGCCAGCGCCTGGTCGAGGCGTTGCCCGGCCATCTCCAGGGGAATCTCGGCCTCGAGTTCGACAGTCTGCATGGGGGTTCCGCAATGGCGCGCCAGCCGGCAGTTTACTCGATGGCGAGTGTTCCCCCGGGTGCCGCCCCCCGCGCCCGGCACCCGCGCGCAGGTATAATGCCGGGCTTCGGCCCCGCGTCCCGGATTCAGCATGACCTCACGCCTCAGCGCCCTGCTCTCGCTCCTCGCCCTCGCGGCCCTCGCGACCGGCTGCGCCTCCGGGCGTGACGACGACCTGCCCGACCCGGACAGCAGCGCCCAGCGCATTTTCGCCCAGGCCGAGAAGGCCATGGCGAGCGGGAACTACCCGGCGGCCATCGCCGCCTACGAGAACCTCACGGCGGTCTATCCCTTCAGCGACGAGGCGCGCCAGTCGCAGCTGAACCTGATGTACGTCTACCTGCGCAGCGACCAGCCGGAATCGGTGGTCGCGGCCGCCGACCGCTTCATGCTCGAGAACCCGACCCACCCGCGCGTCGATTACGCGCTGTACATGAAGGGCCTGGCGCGCTTCCCGCGCGAGGCCGGCCCGCTGGAAAGGCTGTTCCGCATCGACCTGGACAAGCGCCCGCCGGCTGGCATGCAGCAGTCGTTCAACACCTTCCAGCAGCTCCTGCAGCAGCACCCGCAAAGCGTTTACGCGGAAGACGCCCGCCAGCGCATGATCTACCTGCGTAACCGGCTTGCCGCGCACGAGGTGACGGTGGCGCAGTTCTACCTCGATCGCGACGCCTACGTGGCCGCCGTCAACCGCGCGCGCACCGTGCTCGAAGCCTTCCAGGAGACGCCGTCGGTGATCCCGGCGCTGGAGATCATGGCGCAGGCCTACGACAAACTCGGGCTGCAGGAACTGGCGGCGGACACCCGCCGTATCCTCGAGGCCAACCGGGCACGCTAAGCCCGGGCCTTACCTCGCCGCGAACCCCGAGGTGATCGGGTAGCGCCAGTCGCGGCCGAAAGCGCGGCGGCTGATGCGGATACCCGGCGGCGCCTGGCGGCGCTTGTACTCGTTGCGCTTCACCATGCCGAGGATGCGCC
>CAYPTW010000187.1:0-3394 GCA_964413755.1 uncultured Thioalkalivibrio sp.
ACATGATGGCGGCGCAGGGCTTCGAGGACTGCCGCTACCACAACCTCACCGGCGGCATCGTGGCGTTGCATCGCGGCTGGAAGTACTGATGTTCGGGCCGCTGGAAAGCCTGCTGAATCGGGGCATCCGCGGCTCCACCGACGCCACCCGCCGCTGCCGCGAGCTGGCAGGACGCAGCTTCCGCATCGAGCTCGACGGCCTCAACCTGGGCCTGACCCTCGTCTCGCGCGGGGACCACGTGGCGCTGTCGGGCACGGGCGCGGCGGACGCCTGCCTCAGCGGCTCGCCCGGCGCGCTCGCCCGGCTTGCCGCCAGCGGCGACGAGGGCCTGTTGCGCAGCCGCGCCGTGCGCATCAGCGGCGACCCGCTGGTCGCCCGGGACTTCCGCGACCTCATCGACATCGCTGCGCCCGACTTCGAGGAGGAACTGGCGCGGCTCGTGGGCGACGTGACGGCGCGCCAGGCCGGCAACCTGTTGCGCGGAGTGCGCAGCTGGGGCCTCGACGCCGCCGACCGGCTGTCGCGCACGGTGGCGGAATACCTGCAGGAAGAAAGCCGCGACCTGCCGGCGCGCGCCGAGGTGGAGGCCTTTCTCGACCGCGTGGACCGCCTCGCCGAAGATACCGCCCGGCTCGAGGCGCGCCTGCGCCGGCTGGAACAGGCGCGGTGATCCGCCCGCGCCAGGTGTGGCGGATGCTGCGCATCCAGCGCGTGCTGCTGAAGCACGGCCTGGACGAGCTGGTCAGCGCCACCCACCTGTTCCGGCCCATCGCCTGGCTGCGCCGGGTGCCGGGGCTCGGCATCAGCAAGGCGGCGCGCGCCCAGCCCATGGGCGTGCGCATCCGCGAGGCCCTGGTCGAGCTCGGGCCCATTTTCGTCAAGTTCGGCCAGGCCCTGTCGACCCGGCGCGACCTGCTGCCGCGCGAGATCGCCGACGAGCTGGCGAAGCTGCAGGACCGCGTCCCGCCCTTCCCGGCGGCAGAGACGCATCGCCAGCTGGCCGCTGCGTACAAGCGCCCGCTGGACGAGCTGTTCACGCGCTTCGACGATGCGCCGCTGGCCGCCGCCTCCATCGCACAGGTGCACACCGCGTGCCTGCCGGACGGACGCGAAGCCATCGTGAAGGTGCTGCGCCCCGGCGTGCGCGCGCAGATCCGCCGTGACGTGGACGTGTTGCACGCCCTCGCGGGACTGGCCGAGCGTTACTGGAGCGAGGCGCGCCGGCTGCGACCGCGCGAAGTGGTGCGCGAGTTCGACAACACGCTGATGAACGAGCTCGACCTGATGCGCGAAGCGGCCAACGCCGCGCAGCTGCGGCGCAACTTCGAGGGCTCGCCGCTGCTGTACGTGCCGGAGGTCTACTGGGACTGGTGCCGGCCAGGCGTGCTGGTGATGGAACGCATCCACGGCATCAACATCGGCCAGACCGCGCGCCTGCACGAGGCGGGCATCGACATGCGGCGCCTCGCCGCCAACGGCGTGGAGATCTTTTTCACCCAGGTGTTCCGGCACAACTTCTTCCACGCCGACATGCACCCGGGGAACATTTTCGTCAACCCGGAGAACCCGGCCAACCCGCAGTACATCGCCGTGGATTTCGGCATCGTCGGCAGCCTCAGCGCCAGCGACCAGCAGTACCTGGCGGAGAGCTTCCTCGCCTTTTTCAAGCGCGACTACCAGCGCGTGGCACGGCTGCACGTGGAATCCGGCTGGCTGGCGCCGGGCACGCGCATCGACGAGGTCGAGTCGGCCTTCCGCACCGTGTGCGAGCCGATCTTCAACAAGCCCCTGAAAGACATCTCCTTCGGCCAGTTCCTGGTGCGCCTGTTCACGGTGGCGCGCCAGTTCGAGATGGAAGTGCAGCCGCAGCTGATCCTGCTGGAGAAGACCCTGCTCAACGTCGAGGGCCTGGGGCGCGAGCTCTATCCCGACCTCGACCTGTGGGAAACGGCGCAGCCGATCCTCGAGGAGTGGATGCGCGAGCGCGTCAGCGGCCGCGCCATCGTCGAGCGCCTGCGCGAGCAGTTGCCCGAGGTCGGCGAGACCATCCAGGAGCTGCCGCAGGCGCTGCACGCCATCCTGCAGCGCGCGGCCGCCGGCCAGCTGCAGGTCGAGGTGAAGCACGCGGGCGTGGATGCGCTGCGGCGCGAGCTCGAGACGGGGCGCCGGCAGCGCTGGCGCAGCGGCACCGGCGGCGCCCTGCTGCTCGGCGGCGTGCTCTGGCTCGGGCTGGAGACCGCCCCGCCGGCGGCCGGCTGGGCACTGCTCGTGGCGGGACTGGCGCTGTTCCTGCTCAGCCGGCCGGGCAGCTCTGCCTGAGGCAGTCCGCCAGCGCGCGCGCCGCAGGCCCGGCATCGTCGCGGTCGGCGAACACCAGGTAAAGCTCGTGGTGCCGCACTCCGCCCTCCAGCAGGGGCAAGGCCCGCAGGCTGCCCGCGGCCAGCCGGTCCTCGATCCGGTGGCGCGGCAGCCAGGCAAAGCCCATGCCGCGCGCCACGGCCTCCAGCGAAGTGGAGAGGTGACTCACGGTCCAGCGTTGCTCGGCCTCCAGCCAGCCCGCGTCGCGGCTTTCGCGCACGCCTGAGTCACGCACCACCAGCTGGCGATGCTGGCGCAGGTCACGTTGTGTCAGCGGCCGCCCGAGCTGGTGCAGCGCGTGGTCCGGATGCGCCACGGCGACGAACTCCACCGTGACCAGCGGGTCGCCGAGGAATCCGGGCGGCACCCACGCCGTGATCGCCAGGTCGGCCGTGCCGTTGAACAGCTGCTCGGTAGTCCCCGAGAGCACGGACTCGATCAGCTCGACCCGCGTCGTGCCAGTGAGCCGGGCGAAGGCGTCCAGGCTGCGCAGCAGCCGCTCCTGGGGGAAAATCACCTCTACCGCCAGCGTCACCACCGGCTCCCAGCCGCGCGCCAGCGCGCCTGCCGCGCGCTCGATCGCCAGGGCCTCGTCCACCAGGTGGCGCGAGCGGCGCAGCAGCTCGCGGCCCGCGCCCGTCAGCACCGCGCGCCGCCCGTCGAGTTCGAGCAGCGCGACACCGAGGCCGGCTTCCAGCCGCCGGATGCCGTAACTCACGGTCGATACGGACTTCGACAGCGCCTCCGCCGCGCCGGCGTATCCCTCGTGGTCGACGACGGCCTGGAGCAT
Source organism: uncultured Thioalkalivibrio sp. (assembly GCA_964413755.1). Taxonomy (GTDB): domain Bacteria; phylum Pseudomonadota; class Gammaproteobacteria; order Steroidobacterales; family XN24; genus XN24. Next base: position 3,149 of record CAYPTW010000187.1, read on the forward strand.
GCGCCATTGCTCCAGCGTGACCCGGGGCCTCATTTCGATTTACTCGAAATCATAAGGCGATATTTTGCCATTTATCTTCGATTTGGTCGAAGCTAAATTGCGTGCAGGTTCTTTCGAGGGACATCCCAATGACTCACCGCCACGTTCGGCACCTCCTCCAGGGGCGCCCTGCATCCGACGGCGCCGGCGTACGGATCGTGCGCATCGTCGGCCACGGGCAGCACGACATGGACCCGTTCCTGATGC
>CAYPTW010000188.1:0-3388 GCA_964413755.1 uncultured Thioalkalivibrio sp.
TCCTGGTCGAGCGACACCAGTGCCTGCATCAGGCGCTCCAGCGAAATGTTCTGCAGCTTGTAGCGCCTGACGTGGGAGATCTTCGGCTGCGTCATGCCGGTGATTCGGGCCGCTTCGGTCTGGCTCAGGCCACGCCGCGCGATCAGGTCGTTCAGCTTGACCGCGAGAGCGGCTTTCGCAGACAGCTCTTCCGCGTCTTCGAACCCGAGGTCTGCCAGCACGTTGTCGGTGCCCTGGGGACGTAGTTTGCGTGGCATGAAGGACCCCTCCCAGTACAGGAGCTTCCGTTTCTCGGGCATAAACTATATCCGTTCAGATATAGAACGCAAGGCACACCGGGTGGCGGAGCGATCGCGCCGACCCCACCCCTACAACTGCTTCGCAATCACCCGGGCGATGTAGTCGCCCCAGCCGACGGGGGCGGCCTCGGTCCACTCGGTGGAGCGGGCGAAGTCGACGTCGAACAGCTCGCGCTCGAGGGCCTCGACGAAGCGCGGGTCGGAGGTGGCGAGGTTGGTTTCCTGGTTGATGCGCAGGCTGAGCTTGTCGAAGTTGGCGGAGCCGATGATGGCCCAGTCGTCGTAGAGCGCGGCCTTGGCGTGGGTCATGCCGGGGTAGACGAACACGCGCACGCCGTGGCTGATGAGCATGTGCGCGGCGACCAGGTTGGCGCTGTTCATGATCTTCGAGTCGCCTTCGGCGGGGAGGATCATGCGCACGTCGACGCCGCGGCGGCGCGCGCGGATGAGCTCGGCCAGCACCTGGCTGTCGGCGACGTAGGGTTGCTGGATGTAGATGCGCGACTGCGCGGCGCGCATGGCGGCGAGCTGGGCGCGCAGGATCTCGGGATCGCCGGTGCGCGTGTACAGGGGGCGCAGGTCCATGTAGCCGGGATCCTGCGCCGGCCCGGCGTAGCGCTCCGGCCGCAGCGCCCGGAGGGCGAAGGCGAAATCGCCGCCGGCGCCGGTGTGCGCCCAGCGCTTCTCGAAGTCCTTGTCGAGGCGGCCGACGATCGGCCCGCGCACCTCGACCATGAGGTCGTGCCAGTCGTAGCGGTATTCGCCGCCGATGTTCATGCCGCCGACGAAGGCCCGCGCGCGGTCGATCACAATGACCTTGGTGTGATCCGAGGTGAACCACGGGTTCTCCACCACCCGCACCTCGACGTTGGAGTCGCGGCGCAGGTACTCGACGATGGAAGCCGTCGCGTCGGCGCGGGTCTCATGCGCCAGCTCGCCCGGCGCGTGGCCGGCCGCGAGGGTGCCGAGCCGGTCCACCAGCACGCGCACCTTGATGTCCTGCGAGCGGGCCTTGAGCAGGTCCGCCACGCGCAGCGCGTAGTCGTCGCGGTCGAAGATGTAGACGCGGATGTCGATGCTGCGCTGCGCCTCCTGCACCGCCTGCAGCAGGGTCTCGAAGAACGCCTCGCCGTCGATCAGCAGCTCCATGCTGCCGCGATAGCGGTCGCGCCCGACCAGCTCGTCGAGCTCTTTCTCCCAGGCCGCCGGGTCCATCGGCGCCGCGGCGGAGAGCGGCGGAATCTCGCCGTTTGGCGGGGGCGCCATCGGCAATGCCGCCAGGCCCGACTGCGCGGTGGTCCAGAACAGGCGGTTGACGAAGGTGAAGGGCTGCTGCGCCACGGTGAGGACGTGGCCCTGCACGCTGACCGAGCCGAGCACCCGCAGCGAGAAGTCGAGCTGCTCGTGCGGCGCGTCCGCGCGCGGCATGGGGGCGATGAACACCGACTGGCGCCGGGCGAAGTCGAACAGCACGAAACTGCTGCCCAGCTCGTCCTCGTCCACCGCGAACAGCGCGAGGGCCGCCGGCTCGCCCGCGGCCTCGAGCTGCGCCTGGAGGAAGTCCGCGGCCGCCGCGGAAAAGGTTTCCTCGCTGACGCGCTGCCGGATGCGCAGGCCGGCGGGCGCCTCGGCGAGATGATGCACCCGCAGCGCCCCGTCCGGCGCGCGATGCACCACGAAATCCGCGCGGCGGATCGCCACCAGCGTGGCCTCGCCGGCCGCGGCCGGGGCGAACTGTTCCAGCAGCGCCGTGACCAGCGCCCGCCAGCGCGGATAGCCGAACAGCGCCACCGGCTCCCAGTCCTCGGCGAGCTCCGCCGGCGTCGCCGGCAGCGGCGTCTCGATGTCCATCACCGCCATGTGCAGGTGGTGGCCCGCCTCGTCCGGGCCGGGCGGCGACCACGAGGCGACCAGGCCGGCCTCGCCCTCGTCGAAGTCGTAGCGGATGAGCAGGGTGCCGTCGCGGTAGAAGGCGCCGGCCGGCTGCAGCGAGACCAGCGCCTGCACTTCGGCTACCGCGCCCTCCGGCGGACCGGAAGACGTGCAGGCCACCAGGGTGGCGGCAACGAAAAGCAGGCACGCGGCTGCGAGAGGGATTCGCGGCGGGGGCAACACCGTGGGACGGTGGCGGGGCATAGACGGAGTTTAGGTCGAATCCTGGCAAAACGTGACGTGTCGCACGGCCGTCCGGGCACTGGCTTGGCATCCTGAGCGGTGCAATGCCACGGAGGCAGATATGACCACACAGCGACCCATGCGATTCCTGCTCCTGCTCAGCGCTGGTGCTCTGCTCGTATCCGTGCTGATTTCAGCCGGCCTTGCCGATGCGGCTTGCCTCTACGGTTGATTGAGCGGCCGGCTCCGGCCTGCAGGACTTCCCCAGCTCGATATCGGCGCCCCGGGCTCATCCCCTGAGCCTCGCCGGCGCTAGACTGCTGCTGTCCACCCCGGACTGACTCCGAGAGGACTCCCATGCTGACGACCAAGATCGAGGCCGCGTTCGCCTACGCGGCCGACGCCCACGCGGGCCAGTGCCGCAAGGGCACGCAGATTCCCTACCTCTCCCACCTGATGGCCGTGGCCAGCCTCGTCATGGAGGCGGCCGCCGACGGCGACGGCGAGATCCCCGAGGACTTCGAGGACCTGGTCATCGCCGGCCTGCTGCACGACGTGGTCGAGGACTGCGGCGGCGCGGATCGGCTGAAGGACGTGCGGGCGCGCTTCGGCGACCGCGTCGGCGACATCGTCGAGCACTGCACCGACGCGATGCCGGCGCCGGGCGAGCAGAAGCCGCCGTGGGCCGAGCGCAAGCAGGCCTATCTCGCGACGCTCGAGCACAAGGACGACTACCGCGCCCTGCTGGTCACCGCCGCCGACAAGCTGCACAACACCCGCGCCATCGTCACGGACCTGAGGAACTACCAGCGCAAGAACGAGCCGCCGGCAGCGTTCTGGCGGCGCTTCGTGGACGACAAGCCCGACGCCAGGCTCGAAGAGCGGGTGCCGGAGATTCTCTGGTACTACCAGGCGCTGGCCGATGCGCTGTCGCGCAAGGCGGCGGATGAGGAGCAGGAGGCCGGGCAGGGCCG
>CAYPTW010000189.1:0-3359 GCA_964413755.1 uncultured Thioalkalivibrio sp.
ACGGTGCGCACGTCGGCGAAGTCGACGTTGATCAGGCCCGGCCGCGTGATCAGCTCGGCGATGCCCTGCACGGCGCCCTGCAGCACCTCGTTGGCGGAGCGGAAGGCATCCAGCAGCGTGGTGGTCTTGCCGAGCACCGTGAGCAGCTTCTGGTTGGGAATGGTGATCAGCGAGTCGACGTACTTGGCGAGCTCGGTGATGCCCTGGTCGGCGATCTCGGAGCGCTTGCGGCCCTCCATGCCGAAGGGCTTGGTCACCACGGCCACCGTCAGGATGCCGAGCTCCTTGGCCACCTGCGCCACGATCGGCGCCGCGCCGGTGCCGGTGCCGCCGCCCATGCCGGCGGTGATGAACAGCATGTCGCTGCCCTCGATGGCCTCGCGCAGGCGGTCACGGTCCTCCATCGCCGCCTGGCGACCGAGGTCCGGGTTGGCGCCGGCGCCCAGGCCCTTGGTGATATTGCAGCCGATCTGGATCGCCGTGCGCACGCGCGAGTTCTTCAGCGCCTGCGAGTCGGTGTTGGCGCAGATGAACTCCACGCCGTCGATGCCGCAATCCATCATGTGGGACACGGCGTTGCCGCCGCCCCCGCCCACGCCAATCACCTTGATGATCGCGTTTGAGTTGTACCCGTCTACCAGTTCGAACATTGCGCTCTCCTCGGGATTACCCCGCCCCGTTGTGTGACTAGAAATTGCCCTGGAACCACGCCTTCATGCGTGCCCAGACGTCCTTGATTCCGCCGCCCATGGGCGACTCCCCCTGCCGTTGCTCCATCTCGTGCAATGCGTACAACAGCAGGCCCACCCCCGTGGCATGGATCGGGTTGCGCACGACGTCGGCCAGGCCGGTGACGCCCTGCGGTACGCCGAGCCGTACCGGGAGGTGGAAAATTTCTTCCGCCAGCTCGATGGCGCCTTCCATCTTCGAGCTGCCGCCGGTGAGGACCACGCCGGCCGCGATCATGTCGTCGAAGCCGGAGCGCGTGATCTCGTTGCGGATCAGTGCGAACAGCTCCTCGTAGCGCGGCTCCACGATCTCGGCCAGGGTCTGGCGCGCCAGGCGCCGCGGCGGGCGGTCGCCCACGCTCGGCACCTCGATGGTCTCGTCCGGGTTGGCCAGCTGCGACAGCGCGCAGGCATAGCGGATCTTGATCTCTTCGGCGTACGGCATCGGCGTGCGCATGGACACCGCGATGTCGTTGGTCACCTGGTCGCCGGCGATGGGGATCACCGCCGTGTGGCGCACGGCCCCGCCGGAGAACACGGCGATGTCGGTGGTGCCGCCGCCGATGTCCACCAGGCACACGCCGAGGTCCTTCTCGTCGTCGGACAGCACCGCGTGGCTGGAGGCGAGCTGCTCCAGCACGATGTCCTCCACCGTCAGGCCGCAGCGCTGCACGCACTTGATGATGTTCTGCGCCGCGCTCTCGGCGCCGGTGACCATGTGCACCTTGGCCTCCAGGCGCACGCCGGACATGCCGATGGGTTCGCGGATGCCTTCCTGGTAATCGATCAGGAATTCCTGCGGGATGATGTGCAGGATCTTCTGGTCGGCCGGGATGGCCACGGCGCGCGCGGCGTCGATCACGCGCTCCACATCGCCCGGCGTCACCTCGCGCTCGCGGATGGCGACGATGCCGTGCGAGTTCAGGCTGCGCACATGGCTGCCCGCGATGCCGGCATAGACGTTCGAGATCTCGCAGCCGGCCATCAGCTCGGCCTCCTCGACCGCGCGCTGGATGGACGCCACCGTGGACTCGATGTTCACGACCACGCCTTTTTTCAGCCCGCGCGAGGGATGGCTGCCGATGCCGATGACCTCGAGGCCGCCCTCACCGGTGAGCTCGCCGACGATGGCGACCACCTTGGAAGTGCCGATGTCCAGCCCGACGATGATGTCCCTGGCGTTACGCTTGACCATTAGTCCCTTCCCTCTGCGCCTGCGCGCCCCCGGTTTTGCCTGCGCCGTCCGCGTCCCTCTCCTTGCGCCACCCGACTGCGAAGCCGCGGCTGTAGCGCAGGTCGACGTACTCGACGGTGGCGGCACGCGGCGTCAGCAACGGCGCCGCCACGCGCGCGAAACGTTGCAGCCGCTGGTCGAAAGACTCGCGGCCGAGGCGCACCTCGAAGCCGTTGCTCAACTCCATGCGCCAGGCGCCGCGCGCATCCAGCTCCAGCACGCGCACGCCCATGCCGACCCCTGCCAGCGTGGAGCGGACGTCCAGGTAGCGCCGCGCCACCAGTTGCTCGCTGCCTTCCGGCCCCGACAGCCGCGGCAGGTCGGCCGGCACGTGACGCGTATCGCGCACGAACAGCTCGCCGCGCGTGTTCAACAGTCCGCTGTCGCCCCAGCGTGCCGCGGGCACCTGCTCGAGCACCGTCACCTCGATCTCGGCCGGCCAGCGGCGGCGCACCACCGCGTCATCCACCCAGTCGATGGCGACGATGCGCGCGCGCACGCTCTCCAGCTGCACGCCGAGGAATCCCTGCTCGCGCAGGTCGCCCAGCGCGGCCTCGACCTGCAGCACGCTGACTCGCTCGAAGGGGCCGTGCACGATGACCTGGCGGATGGGCCGGTCGAGCGCCTTGGCCGCACCCCAGCCGACCCCGCCCAGCACCCCGAGCGCGAGCGCGGCAGCGCCGATCGCCGGCCACGGCAATGCCGGCAGCTGCGGCAGCCGCCAGCGGAAGCGCGGCTCGGGCTGGCGCCGGGCGCCGCGGCGGCGGGACTCAGCCGGTCGCGCCATGGCGCACCTCCGCTGCGTCGTCGGCATCGCCCGTGCGCGGCGCACAGCTGGTCTCCAGCACACGCCAGGCGAGCTCCGCGAAATCGATGCCGGCCTGGCGCGCGCCCATGGGCACCAGGCTGTGGCTGGTCATGCCGGGGATGGTGTTCACCTCGAGGAAACGCGGCACGCCGTCCTCCGGAAGGAGGAAATCCACCCGCCCCCAGCCGCTCGCGGCCACCGCCGCAAACGCCTTGCGCACCAGCCGGGCGAAGCCCGCCTCGACGGCAGGCTCGAGACCGCAGGGACAGTGATAGCGCGTCTCGTCCGAGAAGTACTTGGCCTCGTAATCGTAGAAAGCGCGCGGCGTCTCGATGCGCACCGCCGGCAGCACCTCGCCCTGCAGCACGCCCACCGAGTACTCGCCGCCGGTGACCCACTCCTCGGCCAGCACCGGCCCGGCCCAGCGCGCCGCCTCGGCGAAGGCCGCCGGCAGTTCGTCCGCATGGGTCACCCGGCTCATGCCGACGCTCGAGCCCTCGCCGGCCGGCTTCACGATCAGCGGCAGGCCGAGCTCGGCGATCACCGCCTCCGCCTCCTCGGCCCTGCGCATGACGCGCCAGCGCGGCGT
>CAYPTW010000190.1:0-3355 GCA_964413755.1 uncultured Thioalkalivibrio sp.
ATGACTTCCAGCATCTGCTGGGGAGTGGCGTCACGCTCCAGCACCACCATCTGGCCGCGCGGGATCATGATGTCGCGCACCTGCATGGTGGAGACTTCGAGCACGCCCTCGAGCATCTGGTGTTCGTCAGCGTCCAGGATCTGCCCGGCACACGCCTGCTGCAGTATTTCGAGCAAGTCGGCACGGTCGCGCGGCGCAGCGCGCAAGGCGCCGGCAAGGCGGGCCATCAGGCCCGTGCGGCGCCCGCCGGTACTCGGAGGTTGGTCGTCAGCCATGGTGCGCGTCCGTCTCCTGGTAGGGGTCGGGCCAGCCCAGCTCGGCGAGGAGCTCCGTCTCCAGGGTCTCCATCTCCGCCGCCTGCGCCGGGTCCTGGTGGTCGAACCCGAGCAGGTGAAGGGTACCGTGAATCACCATGTGCGCCCAATGCGCCTCCGGCGCCTTGCCCTGCGCCGCGGCCTCGGCCGCCACCACCTCGCGGCAGATGACCACGTCGCCGAGCAGCGGCAGCCCGAGCTCGGGCGGGAGCTCGGCGGGGAAAGCCAGCACGTTGGTGGGCTTGTCCTTGGCGCGAAACTGGCGGTTCAGGGCCTGGCTCTCGGCGGCATCCACGATGCGGATGCTCAACTCCGCGGCGTTACGGCGCCCGGCGAGAGCGGAACGGGCCCAGTGCCGCAACTTGGCGACCGCGGGCAGGCCGGTGCGCGTGCCGCCCACCTGCACGTCGATGCGCACGCTCATGCCTCGTCCTCCTGGTGCCGCTGGTAGGCCTCGACGATCCGCTGCACCAGCGGGTGACGCACCACATCGCGCGCCGTGAACCAGGTGAAGCCGACGCCCTCCACGTCCTGCAGCACGCGCGAGGCATGGCGCAGGCCGGAAACCTTGTTGGCCGGCAGGTCGGTCTGGGTCACATCGCCGGTCACCACTGCGCGCGAGCCGAAGCCGATGCGCGTGAGGAACATCTTCATCTGCTCGACGGTCGAGTTCTGCGCCTCGTCGAGGATGACGAAGGCCTCGTTCAGCGTGCGGCCGCGCATGAAAGCCAGCGGCGCGACCTCGATGACGTGGCGCTCCATGAGCTTGGCCACGCGCTCGAAGCCGAGCATCTCGTACAGCGCGTCGTACATCGGCCGCAGGTAGGGATCGACCTTCTGCGACATGTCGCCGGGCAGGAAGCCGAGCCGCTCGCCGGCCTCCACCGCCGGGCGCACCAGCACGATGCGCCGCACCTCGTCGCTTTCCAGCGCTTCCACCGCGCGCGCCACGGCGAGGTAGGTCTTGCCGGTGCCCGCCGGCCCGATGCCGAAGCACAAGTCGTGCTTGCGCATGGACTCCAGGTACCGGCCCTGGTTCGGGCCGCGGCCGCGGATGACGCCGCGGCGTGTGCGGATCTCGCCCGGCGCATGTTCGTCAGGTGCCGCGTACAGGCCGGACTCCTGCATGGCCGTGTGCACCAGCTGCGGGCTGATGCTCTCCTCCGCCGCCTGCTCGAACAGCGACACGAGGAGACGCTCGGCCGCCTCCACCGCGGGCGTCGGGCCCTCGAGCTGGAACAGGTTCCCGCGCGGGCGCACCTGCACGCCGAGGCGGCGCTCGATCTGCTTCAGGTGCTCGTCGAACTGGCCGCACAGGTTGGCGAGACGCGGGTTGTCGTCTGGCTCGAGTACCAGGTCCCTGACAAGGTTGGCGTTCAAGTTCGCTGTCGGACCTCAGGCTGAGCGGGGCAGGACGTCCTCGACGCCGACCACGCGGCCGCGCAAGGAATTGGGCAGGGCCTCGGTGACCAGCACGTCGACGAAGCGGCCGATCAGGCCCGGCTCGCCGTCGAAGTTCACCCAGCGCATGTTGCCGGTGCGCCCCGCCAGCTGGCGCGGGCTCTTGCGCGACGGGCGCTCTACCAGCACGCGCTCCACGCTGCCCACCATGGCGGCGCTGATCGCCGCGGCCTGCTGGTTGATGCGGTGCTGCAGCAGGGCCAGGCGGCGCTGCTTCTCGGCCGTGGTGACGTCGTCGGGCAGCGAGGCCGCGGGCGTACCGGGGCGGCGGCTGTAGATGAAGCTGAAGGACTGGTCAAAGCCGACCTCCTCGATGAGCTTCATGGTGTGGTCGAAATCCTGCGTCGTCTCGCCGGGGAAGCCGACGATGAAGTCCGAGCTGATGCTGATGCCCGGGCGCGCCTCGCGCACCCGCCGGATCTTCTGCCGGTACTCGAGCGCCGTGTGGCCGCGCTTCATCATCGCCAGCACGCGGTCCGAGCCGCTCTGCACCGGCAGATGCAGGTACGGCGCCAGTTCGGGCACCTCCGCGTAGGCCTGCGCCAGGCTGTCGGTGAACTCGACCGGGTGCGAGGTGGTGAAGCGGATCCGGTCGATCCCGTCCACGGCGGCGACGAAGCGGATCAGGGCGGCGAGGTCCGCCGTGGTGCCGTCGTGCATGGGGCCGCGGTAGGCGTTCACGTTCTGGCCGAGCAGGTTGATTTCGCGCACGCCCTGGGCCGCCAGCTGCGCCACCTCGACGATGACGTCGTCGAAGGGCCGGCTGACCTCCTCGCCCCGGGTGTAGGGCACGACGCAGAAACTGCAGTACTTGCTGCAGCCCTCCATCACGGAGACGAACGCCGTCGGGCCCTCGGCGCGCGGCTCAGGCAGGCGGTCGAACTTCTCGATCTCCGGGAAGGAGATATCCACGGCCGGCTTGCGGCTGCGGCGCACGTCCTCGAGCATCGCCGGCAGGCGGTGCAGGGTCTGCGGGCCGAACACGACGTCGACGAAAGGCGCCCGCTCGAGAATGGCCTCGCCTTCCTGGCTGGCGACGCAGCCGCCGACCCCGATCACCACGCCGGGCCGCGCCGCCTTCAGCTCGCGCCAGCGACCCAGCAGCGAGAACACCTTCTCCTGGGCCTTCTCGCGGATGGAGCAGGTGTTGAGCAGCAGGACGTCGGCTTCCTCGGGCGAGACCGCCGGCTCAAGGCCGTGCGACTCGCGCAGGACGTCCGCCATCTTCGAGGAGTCGTACTCGTTCATCTGGCACCCGAAGGTGCGGATGAAGAGCTTGCCGCCGGGCTTGTGCGCGTTCATCTGTCCCCGGTCAGAAAGGAATGTCGTCCTCGAAGGGCTCTTCCTTGCGGCTGCCCGCAGAGGAACTGCCCGCGGAAGAGCGGTAGTCGTCGTCGCGGCTCGCCGGGGCGCCGCCGCCAGGCCGGCCGCCCAGCATCTGCATGTCGCGCGCGACGATCTCGGTGGTGTAACGGTCGTTGCCGTCCTTGTCCTGCCACTTGCGCGTCTGGATCTTGCCCTCGATGTACACCTGGGAGCCCTTGCGCAGGTATTCGCGCGCCGTCTCGGCCAGCTTGTCG
>CAYPTW010000191.1:0-2825 GCA_964413755.1 uncultured Thioalkalivibrio sp.
AATGTCGCGCGCTGCTCCGCATCGAGCTGCTCGAGGAGGTCGGCGATGTCCGCCGGATGGACCGGCTCGAGCGCCGTCTTCAGCGCCATCGCGTCCTCCGCCGCGATGGCGGCGCGGATCACCTGCCACTGCTCTGGCGTGATCTCCTCGAGGACTTCGGCGACGTCCTCGCTCTGCTCCGGCTGCTGCATCGGGGGTTCCCCTTCTCCTCGGCGTGGCTCTGCTATCTTACGCGGACCATCGGCGGCCGCTCGGCATGGCGGCCTGGCGCGACATCATGCGCGCTCGCAGCCCGTGGCGGAAGGTCGCGCTCGACGCCCCGGATGTCAGCCCGCCTGCTTCAGCTCCGCCAGCTTCTCCCGGGCAAGGCGCGCGTAGTCGTAAGCCTCGTCAGCCGGCGCCCAGGTCGCCACCGCGCGCTCCAGGTGGCGGATAGCGTCGGCCCGGCGCCCGCGTGCCTCGTAGACCAGGGCGAGCTCGTAGTTGGCGCGGCCGTGCGACGGCCTTGCCGTGAGCGATTCAAGAAGTTGCCGTTCGGCGGCCCGCAGGTCGTTCATGGAGCGATAGACGCGGCCCAGCTGCAGGGGGATTTCGGTATCCGTGGGCGACAGCCGAAGTTCCTCCTGGTAGGCCGCGATCGCCGCTTCCCATTCGCGCCGGATCTCGTGCAGCCGGCCCTGCCCGAAAACGATGTCGCGCTCCAGCACGTTCAGCCCGGTACGCTCCAGCATCGCGCGCGCATCTTCCAGCGCCACCGCCAGCGCAGCGGCGTCACCCATCGCCTCGTACACCGCGATGCGCCCGATCGGCGCCAGGGCGTCCATCGGCGCCTGTAACTGGGCCGCCAGTGCCTCCAGGCGCTCCAGCGCCTCCTCGGCACGCCCGGCGTGAACGTAGGTCCGCAGGCCGAGCAAGCGCACCTGGACCTGCGCGAGCGGCGGCTGGAACGCCGTGCCCTCGGCTTCCGCCTGCAACTGGTAATCGAGGGCCCTGGCGTAGGCGCCCCGGTAAGCATGGTGGTTCCTCAGCGCGCGCAACACCTCGTAGCGCTGCTCCGGGGTCTTGGCCGCGGCCAGCGCACGCTCATACGCCGCCTCCGCCTCCTCGAAGTTCCCGGTGTCGGCATGCAGGTCGGCGAGCGCCTTGATGATCTGTACGTTCTCGGACTCCATCAGCGAAGCCCGTTCGTACAGGGCCCGGGCCGCGTCGTGGTTGCCGATCCGGCTCTCCAGCTTCCCCAGGAGTATCAGGCCCGTTTCGTCCCCCGGCCGCTCGGCAATGATGCGCTCGAAAGCGGCGCGGGCCGCGTCCGGCCGGCCCAGGTGCTCGTTCAGCTTGCCGATCTCCTCGACGATATCGAGCCGCGTGGGATCGAGCGCAAGGGCTTTCTCGAATGCCTCCAGCGCGCCTTCCCGGTCGCCCTGGAAAGTCCGGACCTGGGCGCTGTAGAGCTGGGCATCGAGATCCTGCGGATAGAGCTCGGCCCACATCTCGTACACGGCGAAGGCCTTCGGCAGGTCCTGCTGCATGCCATACCACTCCGCGCGCACGGCGAACTGGAAGCGCTCCGGCATGCGATAGAGGTGATCCATGGCCTGGCGAATCGCTGCCGCGCCGGCGGGCACGTCGCCGCTCAGGATGCTCAACTGGTAGAGGTTGAACGCAGCGGCAGCGTACGTCGGATCGAGCTCCAGGGCACGCTGCATGGCCTGGCGCGCCGCCTCGTAATCATCCCGCTCGAGCAACGCCAACAGGCCCTCGCCGTAGGCCTGCAGGGCCTCGAGCGAGGACGTGGCATGGTCCCGTGCCGGCAGGTCCAGCGTTTCATTGACGTACTTCGCCGGCAGCCCGAGATCCTCGCGCAACTGGATGGCCGCGGCGTCGATCAGGGCCATCAGGTCCGCGCCGGCATAATCATGCTCGGCAACCAGCCCGCCGCGTTCGGCATCGTGGAGCTGGACTGACAGGCGGAACGTCGAGCCGTCGCGGGAAAAGGCGCCGTCCACGAAGTGCCCGATGTTGAGCTCCCGCGTGATGCGCCGCTGCAGCGGCCGCGGCACCTCCGACACCTCGAAGCCAGCGTTGCGGGCCTTGTCCCGGTACAGCGCCGGCGGCCTGCCATCGATGAAGCTGTCCTGCATCAGGTCGACGGCGAGCACGTTCAGGGCGCCTTGTGCCAGGGCCCGGGTGTCGTCGTTGCCGTCCTCGGCCGTGAAGGGAAACAACACCAGGCCCTTGCGGAACTCGCTCTTCGGCACAGCACGTTCGACCGCTTCGCCTTCCGGGCCCTGCACCGTCACCGTGGTGGTCATGGCGCCGAGGTCGCGCCCCGCGAAGAGCGCAAAGAGCACGCCGACGGTCACCAGCGCGTTCAGCGGGATGAAGATCTTTTCCGCCCGCCGCCAGCGATCCGGGCCGCGCCTGCCGTGGAAGTACGTGAACAGCACCACGCTGGGGAGCATGAGCAACAACAGGAACAGCACCAGGTTGGTGAGGTGCGGCGAGAGCAGGAAACGCTCCTCGAGGAATGCGAAGAACTCGACCAGGATCCACGACCCGGCGAGATAGGCCGCGAGGTATTGCGGTACGCGCCGCTCCAGCAAGTCCTTCATGATGCTATTGCTCATCAGGCTTCCCCCCCGGGCCGGAAACTGGCCGATCAACCACTGAGTTCGACGCAGTGCAGCCCGCCCGATTCTACCGGGCGGAGGATGACGATACATGGTGGAACGCTAAATACGCCTACCAGACCCAGAGCCATACCGTGAACAGACCCGCCACCGCGGCAGCCAGCAGCGGCAACCCCACATGCATGCCGATCCTCC
>CAYPTW010000191.1:2844-3340 GCA_964413755.1 uncultured Thioalkalivibrio sp.
GGTGGCCATGCCCCCCTTGACGAGGCTGTTCACCGCCGCGGCAATCACGATCCCGGTGGCCGCGATCGGCAGCGCCAGGTCGTCCTGGGTCATGCGCGCCAGGGAGAGCGTGATGGCGTCCACGTCCGCGACACCGGAGGCCGCCGCGAGGGCCAGCACGCCGCCCTCCCCGAACCACTCGCGCAAGGCCCTGCCGAGCAGCATCACCAGCGCCAGCAGGAAGCCGAAGCCGAGTGCCGCCCGCAGTTCGAGCGGGTTTTTCAGCAGCGCATCCGAGTCGACGTTGTCGCTGGATGAGCCGCGCCAGTAGGCGACCGCCGGTCCGTAGGCCATCAGCGCCATCACCGCGGCGGGCAGCACAAGGAGCTGGAACAGGGCTGGGTTGAGCACGCTGGCGACCAGCAACATGCGCGGGAACATGGTGCCGCAGGCGAGCAGGATGCCAGTGGCCAGGATCGGCGCTGCAGCCGTCTTGCGCCGGCACATGCGCGAGAAA
>CAYPTW010000192.1:0-3293 GCA_964413755.1 uncultured Thioalkalivibrio sp.
TCGGGATCGACCAGGATGATGTGATAGAACTGGTCGGGCAGCCATTCGGCGGAGCGCAGGTAGTCGATCATCTCGCCGACGCTGAAATGCTCTGGCGCCGTGACCGTCTCCACCTGCATCAGGCGCCCGGCCGAGCCCTCCGGCCAGGCCATGGCGCTCTGCACCGCCTCGCGGTCCTCGCTTTCCAGCGAGTCCAGAATGAAATCGCGCTCGGGCTGCTCGAGGTCCTCCAGGATGTCGACCAGGTCGTCCGAGTCGAGCTCGCGCACCGCCTCGGCCAGCACCTCCGGCGGCAGGACGTCGATGACCTCCTCGCGGATCGACTCGTCGATCTCGGAGAGAATCTCGCCTTCGAACTCGGCCGCATAGAGGCGCAGGAAGGTCGCGCGCTGGTCGGCGCCGATCTGTTCCAGCACATCGGCGATATCAGCGGGATGGACCGGCGCCAGCGCCTCTTTCAGCGCGAGAGCGTCTTCCGCCTCCAGGGCGGCCCGGATCACCTGCCACTGTTCGGGCGTGATTTCCTCGAGGACCTCGGCGACGCCCTCGGTGGGCTCAGGCTGCTGCATCGGGGGTCTCCATTCTCCTCGGCGTGGCTCAGCTATATTACGCGGACTGAAACGCCACGGGGCTACGACATGATCGACATCGCACGCTCAATGAGCGCCAGCCCGGTGACCGTAGAGCCCGACGACACGCTGGAGACGGTCAAGGAGATCTTCGACCAGCTCGCCTTTCACCACCTGCCCGTGGTGGAAGACTACCGCCTGGTGGGCGTGGTTTCCGACCGGGACCTGCTCAAGGCGCTGAGCCCGCATCTCGGCTCGGCCGCAGAGACCGCCAGGGACCTGGCGACCCTGAAAAAGCGGGTACACCAGGTGATGAACCGCAGCCTGGTCACCCTGCCCGTTTCTGCCCAGCTGGCGGATGCGATCCGCATCTTCAACCGCGAGGGCGTGTCCTGCATCCCGGTGGTGGATGAGGAGCAGCGCCCCCTCGGCATCCTGACCTGGCGCGACGTGATGCGCGCGCTGGACGCATAGCGGCCGGCGTCTTTACCTGAGCGCCGCCAGCTTGTCCCGGGCCAGGGCCGGGTACGGATAGTCCCCGGTCGCGTTGGCCCAGGTCTCGAGCGCACGTTCCAGCGACCGGATCGCCTCGGCGTTGCGCCCCTGCTCGGCCTGCACCAGCGCCAGCTCGTAGTTGGCGCGGCCGTGCGACGGCTGGGCGGTGAGCGTGGCCCGGAGCTGCCGCTCGGCCTCAGCGAGGTTCCCCATGGCGCGGTAGACCCGGCCCAGCTGCTGCGGGACGTTGGTATCCGTGGGCGAAAGCCGCTGCTCTTCCTGGTAAGCCGCGAGGGCAGCCTCCCATTCCCCGCGGATCTCGTGCAGCCGCCCCTGGCCGAAGACGATATTGCTCTCCAGCATGTTCAGTCCGGTGCGCTCGAGCATCGTCCGCGCGTCATCCAATGCGGCCGCCAGGGCGTCGGCATCCTCCCGCGTCTCATACACGGCGATGCGTCCGATCGGCACCAGCGAATCCATCGGCGGCTGTAACTGCGCGGCGAGCGTCTCCAGCCGCTGCAACGCCTCGTCGGGCCGACCGGCCAGCAGGAAGGTCCGCAAGCCGAGCAGGCGCATCTGGATGTTGGCGATCGGTGGCTGGAACTCGGCGCCGGCCTCCTCCGACTGCAGCTGGTACTCGAGGGCGCGCACGTAATCGCCTCGATAGGAGTGGTAATTACGCACGGCCCGCACGACCGTGAAGCGCTGCTCCGGGGTCCTGGCTGCCGCGAGCGCCCGCTCGAACGCGGCCTCCGCGGCGTCGAACTCACCGAGGTCCGCATCCAGCTCGGCCACTCCGATGATCACCGCCACATCCTCGGACGAGACCAGGGACGCCCGCTCGTACAGGGACCGCGCTGCCTCGTGGTTGCCCACCCGGCTTTCCAGCTGGGCGAGCTGGATGAAGCCACCCGGCTGGCCCGGCCGCTCCTTGATGATCCGTTCATAGGCGACACGGGCCGCGTCCGGCCGACCCAGCTGCTCGTTCAGCTCGCCCACCTGCTCGACGATGTCGAGCCGCGTCGGGTCCAGCGCCAGGGCTTTCTCGTACGCTTCCAGTGAACCCTCCCGGTCGCCCTGGAAACTGCGGACCTGCGCCGTGTAGAGCTGGGCGTCGAGGTCCTGGGGATAGAGCTCGGCCCACATCTCGTAGACGGCGAAGGCCTTCGGCAGGTCCCTCTGCATGGCGTACCACTCCGCCCGCACGGCGAACTGGAACCGCTCCGGCATGCGGTACAGGTGATCCATGGTGCTGCGGATGGCCGCCATCGCCGCGGGCACTTCGCTGCTGAGGATGTTGAGCTGGTAGAGCATGAATGCCGCGGTCGCAAAGCCCGGATCCAGCTCCACCGCCTGCCGGAGCGCCGCCCGGGCGGCATCGAAGTCGTCCTGCTCCAGCAGCACATAGTCGGCGCGCCCGTAAGCCCGCAGCGCCTCGATCGAGGCCGTGGAATGATCCCTCGCGGGCAGGTCCAGGCTGTCGTCGACATATCGCACCGGCAGGTCGAGGTCCTTGCGCAGCTGGACGGCCGCTTCATCAATCAGCGCGAACAGGTCGGTCCCCTCGTAGCTGCGCTCGGCCACCAGGCCGCCGCGCTCGGCGTCGTGGAGCAGCACGGAGAAGCGGAAGGTCGCGCCGTCGTAGGCGAAGCTGCCATCCACGAAATAATCCAGGTTCAGCTCCCGCGTGATGCGCCGCTGCAGCGGCCGCGGCACCTCGCTGACCTCGTAACCGGCGCTGCGCGCCTTGTCCCGGTACAGGGCCGGCGGCCGCAGGTCAATGAACATGTCCTGCACCATGTCGATGGTGAGCACCTTGAGCGCGCCGTAAGCGAGTGCGACCACATCCTCGTCGCCGTCCGCGACCTCGAAGGGAAACAGCACCAGGCTCTTGCGAAACTCGCTCTTCGGCACCACGCGCTCGACCGCGTTGCCTTCCGGGTCCTCGACGGTGACCGTCTCCGTCATGGCGCCCAGGTCGCGGCCGGCGAACAGCGCCACCAGCACCCCGACCGTCACCAGCGCGTTGAGGGGGATGAAGACCTTCTCGGTCCGCTGCCATTCATCCGGGCCACGCTTGCCGTGAAACCAGGTGAACAGCGCCACGCTGGGCAGCATCAGCAACAACAGCAGGAGCACCAGGTTGGTCAGGTGCGGCGACAGCAGGAAGCGCTCCTCGAGAAAGGCGAAGAACTCCACGCACACCCACGAGCCGGCGAAATAGGCCGC
>CAYPTW010000193.1:0-3172 GCA_964413755.1 uncultured Thioalkalivibrio sp.
GAGCAGCAGGCTGATCAGCACCAGCATCGCCACCAGCACCGGGTGCACCAGCGGGTTGCCCTTGAGCTTGCGGTTCAGCCACACGCCGCCGAGGTAGGCGACCAGCGTCAGCGTCAGCCACAGCAGCGGCGCCTCAGCGAGGTAGACCCAGATGTCGCCGAACTCAGGCATCGCCACCGGGCTCCGCTTCGAGCGGGATGCGTCGCCCCACCAGCCAGCCCACCAGCAGCATGGTCGCCAGCGTGCTGACCACGATCGCCGCCAGGATCGGCAGCCAGTCGGCCGCAAGCCGCGGCCCGTGCGTCACCAGCCCGACGCCGGCGGGAACGAAGAACAACGTGAGATAACCGAGCAGCCCCGTGCCGGCGCGGCGCAGCGACTCGCCCGGCCCGCCGGCGAGCACCAGCCCGACCAGCAGGATCACCATCCCCGCCACCGGCCCGGGCACCGGCACGCCCAGCAGGCGGACCAGGGTCTCGCCCGCGAGCTGGCAGAGAAAGATGAGGGCCAGGCCTTGCAGCATAGGGGCGAAGGATACTCGGGCGGGCCGCTGCTTGGCGACCGGCGATGCCTGCCTGTTACGTACTGGCACAGTACCCCGCGAGGCCCGGTACGCTTAAACTGGCCCTGTCGCCCCGCAAAGGGCTTGGCGAGATTTCGGCATGAATATCGATTTCAGTATTTCGCCGCCGGCCGTGTGGGCCTTGCTTGGGGTGCTCCTGATCCTGGCCGAGTTCGCTTTCCCGGGCGTGATCCTGGTGTTCTTCGGCATCGCTGCCTTGCTCATCGGCCTCGCGCTGTGGTTCGGCATCGCCATGTCGCTCAACATGCAGATCCTGCTGTTCGGCGTACTCGCGGTCGGGCTGCTGGTGCTGGCGCGCAAGCGCGTGAAGAGCTGGTTCCGCGGCAAATCCGAGCATGCGAGCGATGGAATCGAAGTGCTGGTACCGGGCACCGGCGTAGTCGCGCAGGAGGACTTCGTGGATGGCGTTGGCGTGGTCACCTATCGCGGTGCACGCTGGAACGCCGAGTGCGAAGAGCCGGTCACCGCCGGGCAGAGACTTTGGATCACGGGACGGCACGGGCTCGTCCTGAACGTCAGCAGCGAGCGCCCGGCCGATTAGCCGAGGCCGATTTCCCAGGGAGCATTCACGTGGACAATCTCAACATCATGACCGTGGTGTCAGTGGTCATCCTCGCCATCATCGTGGTCGCGTTGTTCAAGACCGCGCAGATCGTGCCGCAGCGCTCGGCTTATATTGTCGAGCGCCTCGGGCGCTACGCGCGCACCCTGGATGCCGGCTTCCACATCCTCATTCCCTTCATTGATCGCGTGGCCTATCGCCAGACGCTCAAGGAAGAGGCTATCGATGTGCCGCAACAGCAGTGCATCACGCGCGACAACATCAGCGTGTCGGTGGATGGCGTGCTTTACCTGCAGGTCGTGGATCCACATGCCGCCAGTTACGGCATCGCCAATTACCAGTTCGCCACCGCCAGCCTGGCGCAGACCACGCTGCGCTCGGTGGTCGGCCAGATCGAACTCGACAAGACTTTCGAGGAACGGGCCAAGATCAACGAGGAAGTCGTCAAGGCGCTGGACGAGGCGGCCAATCCCTGGGGCGTCAAGGTGCTGCGCTACGAGATCGCCGACATCGTGGTGCCGAGCACGATCACCGACGCCCTCGAGCAGCAGATGCGTGCGGAGCGCGAGCGGCGCGCCGTCGTGGCGCGCTCGGAGGGCCTGCGCCAGGAGCAGATCAATGTTTCAGAAGGCGAGAAAATCCAGATCATCAACCTCTCTGAAGCCCAGAAACAGAAACAGATCAACGAAGCCGAAGGCAAGGCACGCGAGATCCAGATGCTTGCCGATGCCACGGCACTGGGCATCGAGCGCATCGCCACCGCGATCAACATCCCCGGCGGCCGGGAAGCGGTCAGCCTGCGGATCGCCGAGCAGTATGTGCGCGAGTTCGGCAATCTCGCCAAGACCAACAACACCCTGATCCTGCCGGCTGAACTCAGCAACATCGGCGGCGCCGTGGCGGGACTGGCCGAAGTGCTGAATTCGGCCCGGGTCGCGCAGGAAAAGGCCGGCGGGACTCCCGCCTCCGGCTAAGGCAAGGCTCCTTTAACGCTGGCATCCTGTATTAAAGAGTGCTTTAATTCGCGGAAGATCAATTAAAGCCCTCTTTACCATGAAGCGAATTACGGGCACTTACGCCGTCTCGAATACGCTGGGCGAAGCGGTCCAGGCCTTCGTTCCACATCCGCTGCCGCCCGACGAGCCGCCGCTTGCACCTGAGGTGTATGCCGACCTGAATCATCAGGCCGAGTTGGCGCTCGCCCGCCTTTCCGGGGTGGCGGGGCTGGTGCCGTCGGTGGACTGGCTGCTGTACAGCGCCATCCGCAAGGAGGCGCTGCTGACCTCGCAAATCGAAGGCACCCAGGCCACCTTGACCGACCTGCTCGACGAGGAAGCCGGATTCGCCGTCAGCAACACTGACGATGTCGAGGAAGTCACCAACTACCTGCGCGCGTTCCGGCTGGTACAGGACAACCTGCGCGACCCCAATGGGTTGCCCATCAGCGTGCGGCTGCTATGTGAGGCTCATCGTGCATTGCTGGACGGGGTGCGCGGTGCCGGCACGCAGCCCGGGGAACTGCGCCGTTCCCAGAACTGGATCGGCGGCACCCGTCCGGGCAACGCGGCTTTCGTGCCGCCGCCGGCCGACCGGGTGGCGGATCTGCTGGGCGACCTGGAGCAATTCATTCACGATGATGCAGGCGCGCTCCCGCCCCTGGTCAGGATTGCGCTGGCACACGCCCAGTTCGAAACCATCCACCCCTTCCTCGACGGCAATGGCCGCATTGGGCGCCTGCTGATCGCAGCGCTGCTCGAACACTGGCGCCTGTTGCCCGAGCCGCTGATGTACCTGAGCGGTTACCTCAAGCAGCATCAGGGCGAATATTACCGGCGCCTTTCGATCATCCGCACCGAAGGCGACTGGGAATCCTGGGTCGCATTTTTCCTTGAAGGGGTGGCGACGGCCGCCAGCGATGCGGAACGCAGCATCATCGCGATTGCCAGCCTGATCGCCGCGGATCGGCGCCGCCTGCTCGAAGCACCCAAGGCTGGCCCCGCCAGCTACCGGCTGTTCGAGTTTCTGCC
>CAYPTW010000194.1:0-3157 GCA_964413755.1 uncultured Thioalkalivibrio sp.
ATCGAGCATGTCCGCCTTGGCATCGGTTCCGACCCACGCATCGGCTATCACTTCATCTACCCTGGCGCCGGCTATGGCGGCTCTTGCTTCCCCAAGGATGTGAAAGCGCTGGCGCACTCCGCGAGCAAGGCGGGTTTCCCGGCGCTGCTGCTGGAGGCCGTCGAGGCGGTGAACGAACGCCAGAAGCGTGTGCTGTTCGACAAGATCAGCGCGCACTACGGCGGCGACCTGGCCGGCAAGACCGTGGCGGTCTGGGGCCTGGCCTTCAAGCCCAACACGGACGACATGCGCGAGGCATCCAGCCGCGTGCTCATGGAGTCGCTGTGGGAGGCGGGCGCGAAGGTGCGGGCCTACGACCCGCAGGCGCGCCACGAGACGCGGCGCATTTACGGCGAGCGTCCGGATCTCGTGCTCTGCAAGAACGCGGCAGAGACGCTGGAAGGAGCCGATTGCCTGGCGTTGGTCACCGAGTGGATGGAGTTCCGCAGCCCCGACTTCGACGCTGTGAAGGAAGCGCTGTCTGAGCCGGTGATCTTCGACGGCCGCAATGTCTTCGACCCCGACCACATGCAGCGGCTCGGGTTCGTCTACTACGGCATCGGCCGCGGCGAGCGCCTGAACGGGTAACGGGTCGGACCGTCGTAGGCATTTGTTCCCAAAGGGAAACCACTCCGAAATAGCCCCGTTTTCGGCCCTTACGTGACAGCAAACCCCGGGTTTCGTGTCACGTAAGGGACCTCCCGCCCCGGACCCCGGAAATTCCGCCGTCTATCCCCCTTATCCCCCCTGGTAAGGCGGCGCGCCCCCGTGCATGCTGACAATACGCCCGTGATTCGTGTATATCCCATTGATATATCCCATCCGGCCGCCCATACTCACGGCGATGAGCAAGCACGAAGTGACCCAGACCACCGTATTCAAGAGCAATCGTACCCAGGCGGTGCGCCTGCCCAAGGACGTGGCGCTGCCGGAGGACGTGAAACAGGTGGACATCCTCCGCGTTGGTGCGGCGCGGCTGATCGTCCCGAGCGGGCGGCGCTGGGATGATTTCTTCGCCGGGCCGGCCGTCTCTGCCGACTTCATGCCCCAGCGTGAGCAGCCGCCTGTGCAGGAGCGTGACGGACTCTGATGCTTCGCTACATGCTGGACACGGATATCTGCATCTACGTCCTGCGGCACCGGTACCCCTCGTTGCAGGAGCGCCTCAACCGCCACGCCGAATCGCTGGCCGTCTCCACGGTAGTCCTGAGCGAACTCTACTTCGGCGCCGAGAACTCATCGCGCCCGGACGAGAACCACCGTGTGCTGGAGAGTTTCGCGGCGCGACTCTCAGTGTTGCCTTTCGACGCATCTGCAGCCTGGCACAGCGGCCGGGTCCGTGCGGAGCTCAAGCGGGCGGGTCGGCCGATCGGTGCCTACGACCTCATGATCGCCGGGCATGCGCGCAGCGCCGGTCTCACGCTGGTCACCAACAACGCGCGCGAGTTCGGCCGTGTGCCGGGCCTGGTCGTCGAAAACTGGGTCTGAGCCAGGGACTGGCTGACGAATCTCAGCCCCGCGCTACCGCCAGGTCGTTGGCCCAGGTCATGGCCTGGACCTGCAGCGCCGGCAGCTCGTCCACCGGCCACACCGAGTCCTCGCCGAGGATGTACGGCAGCGCCCTGGAGTCCTTCTTCTCCAGCGCCTCCACCAGCGACAGCATGTCGCCGAGCCGTCCGTGCCGCACCAGCAGCGCCTCGTGGATCGGCAGGCCGAGGTTGACCTGCTGCAGCAGCTCGTCCATGGGCACGTCCAGCAGCGTATCCAGCAGCGACATGATGCCGGTCATGAAAGCCTGGTCGCGCAGGTCGGCATAGCCCGGACAGTTCTCGGCGATGAGTTCCATGAGGCGTCCGCGCGTGGCCGCGAGCGTCATCAGCGCAGTCGAGGCGCCGCCGGTGTCCTGGTGCGCGAACATCAGCACCTGCAGCCAGCGATGCAGCTGCCGCTCGCCGAGCACCACCAGCGCGTGGGCCAGGCTCTGGATACGGTTGGGCACGCCCATGCCGACGGAGTTCACCAGCCGCATCAGCTTGTAGGTCAGCTCGGGCGCGTGCTTGAAGGTCTGCTCGATTTCATCCCGCGGCGCATTCGCCGCCACCTGCTGCAACAGCTGCAGCAGCACCTGGCGGTGCGGATCAGTGCGGCGCCCGCCGAGCAACATGGGACGCGCAAAGTAATACCCCTGGAAGAGGTCGAAGCCCAGCTCCTTGCAGCGGTCGGCGAGGAACAGGCTGTCCACCTTCTCCGCCAGCAGCTTCACGCCCGCCGCCTGGCCCGCGAGCGCGATGGCCGGCACGGCATCAGGATGCGCGATCGCCAGGTCGACCTTCACGATGTCGATCAGCTCGAGCACCTCGGCGCTGATCTCTTCCGGCCGCATCACGTCGTCGAGGGCGAAGCGGAAGCCTTTCTGCTTCAGCTCGCGACAACGCGCCAGCAGCTCCGGCGTGATCTCCACCGTCTCCAGGATCTCGATGACGATGCTGGACGCCGGCAGCAGCTCGGGCACCTCGGAGTGCAGCAGGGCAGCGTCGAAGTTGATGAAGCCCTGGCAACCGCCCAGCGCGGCCTCGATGCCGAGGTCGCTGAAGGCGTGCGCGATGACCGCCGCGGTCGCGGCCCGGTCGTCGGTGACCTTCACGCCGTTGCGTGCGCTCGGGCGGAACAACAGCTCGTAGGCGACGGTGCGGCCCTCGCGATCGAGGATGGGCTGGCGCCCGAGGTGGAACTGCGGGGCTTCGTCCGGTGCAGCTTCGAGCTGTATGGCGTGCATGCAGGCAAGATAAATCGGCGCCCCCGCAGCCGGATGGACGCCCGTCACAAAATCCACGCTGGGTCACGGAAACGCCCCTGCGTCCTTGTCGTACAATTCGCCGCAACGCTTTGACGCCAAGGACTGTCGCATGATCGTTCCTGTCATTCTCTCCGGCGGCTCGGGCACGCGGCTGTGGCCGTTGTCGCGCGAGCTCTACCCGAAGCAGCTCCTGCCGCTGGTGGGCGAGGACACGATGTTGCAGGCGACGCTGACGCGCCTCCAGGGCATCGACGGCCTTGCCGACCCCATCGTGGTGTGCAACGAGGCGCATCGCTTCCTGGTGGCCGAGCAGCTGCGCCA
>CAYPTW010000195.1:0-3142 GCA_964413755.1 uncultured Thioalkalivibrio sp.
GCTCACTGAGCGAGATAAAGATTTCCGAGCGAAGGGAGCGTTGCGCGGTCCGGCCCCGCGGCCTGGTCGATGGCGACGAGTTCCCGGTGCGGTCGGGTAAGGGGCACGGACCCGCCTGGGCGCCCGCTACCAGGCTCGCCGCAGCACCCCGAGCGCCTCGTCGCGATCGACCTCGACGGGATTGAAGATGATCGAGCCGTCGTCGAGGGACATCGCCGCGATCTGCTCCAGCTGCGACTCCTGCACCTTGCCGCTCTCCGACAAGGTGCGCGGCAGGCCGCAGCGCTGGTGGATCTCGTCCTTCAGCCATTTCAGGTGCGCGATGGCCTTGTCGGCACGTTGCTCAGGGGGCGTAGCGGCGTAGGTGTCGGCCCCTGCCAGCGGCAGCAGCAGTTCCCCGATGGCTTCGCGGCGTGCCTCGAGGTTGTACTCCAGCACGGCGGGCAGGAGGATGCTCATGCAGGTGCCGTGGTGGACGTGGCACAGCGCGCCGACGGAGTGACCGAGTGCGTGCACCAGCCCGACCATGGAGTTGGAGAACGCGATGCCGGCCATCGCCGCGCCCTGGGCGAGCGCAAGCCGGCCCTGCTCGTCGGCAGGATGGTCGAGCACGTGCAGCAGGTTGGTCGAGACCGCGCGCACTGCGGCGGCGGCATAGGCGTCGCTCATCGGGTTCTTGGCCAGGCAGATGAACGACTCGCAGGCGTGGGTCATGGCGTCCATGGCGGTGGCGGCGGTGATCTGCGCCGGCAGGCTGAGGGTCATGCGCGGATCCAGCACGGCGGCGTCGGGCATCAGGAAGGGCGAGGCAAAGGGCATCTTCACGCCGCGCTCCTCGTCCCTGACGATGGACACGTAGGTGACTTCGGAACCGGTGCCGGCCGTGGTCGGGATCACCAGCAGCGGCTTCAGCCGGCGCGGCAGGTTGCCCACGCCGGAGTATTTTGCCGGGTCCTCGGTCTGGTAGGAGGCGAGGATGTTGGCTGCCTTGGCCGTGTCGATGGGTGAGCCGCCGCCGAGCGCGATCAGGGCGTCGCAGCCCAGTTCGGCGTAGGCCCGCGCGATGGCCTTCACGGCCTTCATGGAGGAGTCCGGCGGTACCTCGTCGTAGACCGCGGCGATCTCCAGGCCGCCGGCGGCGAGAATCTCGCGCAGCGTGTCGACCAGCCCGGCGCCGGCCACGCCGCGGTCGGTGACCACCAGCGGGCGGCTGGCGCCGAGGGCGCCGAGCTCGAAGGGGATGGTCTCGAGGGCGCGGGCACCGACGATCAGCTTCACGGGGCAGAAGAATTCGTAATAGGTTTCGTTCACGTCAGCTCCTCGTCACGAGATCGAGCGCGATGCGGCCGTAAATCTTCACGTTCAGGCCCAGCTTCTCGCCCAGCCCGAGGCCGGCCGGATAGCGCTTCACGCCGCGTGCAGCGATGAAACGCGGCATCAGCAGGGCCTCGAGCCGGTACATGCAGCGCACCAGCCGGATACCGCTGCCCACGTCCCCGTCCACCACCATGCGGTCGCGCGCGAAGGCGGTCGGCGTGCTCTCGATGAAGGCGAAGACGCGGAAGGCGTAGTCCAGGTGCTTGAAACGGATCGCCAGTCCCAGCTGCCCGGGCAGGCGGCCGCCGAGATAGCGCAAGCGGCCGTCGGGGGTCTTTTCCAGCACCATGCTGGGCCCGTCCGGCAGCGTGGTCATGGCGATCACCATGCCGTCGGGGAAACCGGCGGCCTCGGCGCGCACGACCGGGTCGACCCGGCTCATGGCGCGCAGGCCCCAGCCGACGATACGCATCATCACGACCACGTACATGCGCTTGAGGCGGTGGCGGAGGCTGTTCATGGGATCCGGCTCCCGGGTGAGTGCGGCGCTGCACCGTAGTTTAGCGCTGCTGGCCGCCGGAGTGGGGTCCGGCGGGCGGCCCGACCCGGCGCAAGCTAGAATCGGACCGGTCGGAGGTGAGGCATGAGCGCGGATACCCTGAACTGCTGGCGTTGCGGTGCGGCCGTGGTGGACGAACCGCTGCCCCTGTCGCGCACGGCGGAGTGCCGCCAGTGCCGCGCCGAGCTGCATGTCTGCCGCATGTGCGAGTTCTACGACACCAGCAAGGCCAACGCCTGCCGCGAACCCGTGGCCGAGCCGGTGTCCGACAAGACGCGCGCCAATTTCTGCGGCTGGTTTCGTCCGCGCCATGGGCTGGCGGGTGCCGGGGAAGATGCTGGCGCAGCGGCGCGCCAGGCGCTCGACGACCTGTTCGGCTAGCTGCGGCGGAAACGCAGGTCGCTGGCCTCGGCCGGGCGCCGGCCGCGCTTGTCGGCGTAGAAGGCGCGGATCAGCTCCATGTCCTGTTCCGGGTCGCCGCTGAAGCGCACGAATTCCGCCAGGCCGATGGTCTTCGACGGGTAGTCTATGAAGCCGAAGCCTACCGGCACGCCGGCCCGCACCGCGATCTGGTAGAAGCCGGACTTGATGTGGTCGGTGTGCTTGCGCGTGCCTTCCGGCGCGAGTGCCAGCCACAGCCAGTCGTGCGTGCCGAACTGTTCCACCGCGGCGCCGATGAAGCCGCTGGCTGCACGCCGGTTCACCGGCACGCCGCCCATGCGCCGCAGCAAACCGCCTAACGGCCAGCGGAACAGCGAGTCCTTGCCCATCCAGTTGGTCGCCAGCCCGGTGCCGAAGCGGTACAGCACGGCGAAGAGGAAATCCCAGTTCGAGGTGTGCGGGTAGACGATGATGACGCCCCGCGGCCCGGGCAGCGGCGGCGCGACGGGCGTCCAGCCCATGGCCTGCAGCAGCCACAAACAGAAACGCCGCCACCAGGAGGGGCGCGAAGGCCGGGTCGCGCGGTGCAGTTTCATGACTGGAGGGGCTCCCGGGGCTCGACTATGGTTAAGGGGCTACATGTTGCAGCCACGAAATGACAGGGGAGAGGTGCAGCACACACAAGCAGAGGAGAGCATCCATGACGACAACCGTATGCCGGCAGTGTAACGCCGATACCACGCCGTTGCGGCTCGGCCGCCTCGAGGGGGAAGAGCACGGCGTGCACATAGTAATCGAAGGGCTGCCCGCGCTCGACTGCAGCAACGGCCACAAGCGCTTCCCGACCCCGGAGTTTCCGCTGGAGTTCATCCAGCGCATGCTCGG
>CAYPTW010000196.1:0-3137 GCA_964413755.1 uncultured Thioalkalivibrio sp.
CCTGGCGACCACTCATCGCGGTGCTCCCTGGCTAATTGCCGACTATAACGCGCCGACACCTCGTGCTGCAGTGCGCGAATCGCTTTCGCAGGCGGTGCCGCTTATCCTCGGCTCCGCGGCACGTTCGCCCCGAGCAGGAACCACAGCAATGAAGCCAGCCAGCGGCCCCCGCCGTCCCCCCGCCATGAGCCGGCGTGATTTCCTCGCCGCCTCGGGCGGCGTCATCGGTACCAGCCTCATGGCCGCGCATGCGCCCGCGCTGCTCGCCGCCGCCGAGGCCGCCGCGAAGGCGCACGAGGCCGGTGCCGCCCTGTTGCATCTCGACGCCGCCACCGGGGCCGGCCTGGAGGCCATGGTGGCGCGCATCATTCCCAGCGACGAGACGCCGGGTGCGCGCGAGATGGGCGTCATTCATTTCATCGACCAGGCGGTCGGCGGCTTCATGCAGGAAGAGGCCGCAAGCCTGCGGGAAGGCATGGCGGCGCTGGACACGCGCGCCATGGAAGCGGGCGGACAACCCTTTGCCCAGCTGCCGGAGACGGCGCAGGACGCACTGCTGGGGCAGGTCGAGGACACGCCCTTCTTCGGCCTGGTGCATTTCCTCACCATCGCCGGCGCGTTCGCCCTGCCGACCTACGGCGGCAACCGCGACCATCTCGGCTGGCGGCTCATCGGGTTCGAGCACCGCCACGGCTGGGCGCCGCCCTTCGGCCACTACGATGCGGAGGCGACGGGACAGGAGGCGCCCGCGCCCGCCCGCGCCGGGGGACATGACCATGGTTGAGCAACCGCGTTTCCCCCTGCGCGAGGCAGTGGACTTCGTCATCATCGGCTCGGGTTCCGCGGGCGGCATCCTGGCGCGCGAGCTGTCCGTGGCCGGCTTCTCGGTGGTGGTGCTGGAACAGGGACGTTACCGCCGCACGCACGAGTTCCTGAACCACGACGAGCTGTCCGTCATGTTCCATGACGAGTACGTCGGCGGCCAGCGGGGAGCAGACCCGCAGACCTTCCGTCACGATGCCGGCCAGGCGGCCGAGTTGCGGGATTTCCCGCCCGCATACTACGCCCGCATGGTCGGCGGCAGCAGCGTGCATTTCTCGGCGAATTTCTGGCGCCTGCGCCCGGTGGATTTCAAGGAGCGCAGCCTGCTCGGCGCGGTGCAAGACGCCGACCTCGCTGACTGGCCGCTCGACTACGCGGAACTCGAGCCCTACTACACGCGGGTGGACTGGGAGATCGGCGTGTCCGGCGCGCCCGGTCCCTTCGACCCGCCACGCTCGCGACCGTATCCCCTGCCGCCGATGCCGGTGAAGTCTTCCGGCGTGCTGCTGGAGAAGGGTGCGCGCGAGCTCGGCCTGCACCCCCAGGTGGCGCCCGTGGCGATCCTGTCCCGGCCCCTGAACGGCAGGGCGGCATGCATCCATTGCGGCTTCTGCATGGGCTTCGGTTGCGAGACCGGCGCCAAGTCCTCGACGCTGGTGACCATGATTCCGCAGGCGGAGGCGACCGGTCGCTGCGAGATCCGCCCGGAGTGCACCGTGCACCGGATCGAAACCGACGCGCGCGGCCGCGCCAGCGAGGTGCTGTATTACGACGCCGCCGGGCAGGAGCAGGGACAGCGCGCGAAGGCCGTCATCGTCGCCGCCAACGGCGCCGAGACGCCGCGACTGCTCCTGATGTCGGCTTCGGAGCGATTCCCGGACGGACTGGCGAACGGCAGCGGCCTGGTGGGCCGCAACCTCATGTTCAATGCCCACTCCGCCACCTACGCGCAGTTCGACCAGCCGCTCAACGATTACAAGAGCGTGCAGTGCAGCCGCATCGTGCACGATTTCTACGAGTCGGATCCGAAGCGCGGCTTCTACGGCGGCGGCGCCATCGACGCGCGGCCGTTCCTGAGCGCCTCACCGATGTTGTACGCGCTCACCGGCATGCCGCCCGACGCGCCGCGCTGGGGCGCGGGCTTCAAGCGTGAGCTCGCCCACGGCTTCACGCGCAGCATGATGCTGGCGGCGAGCACTACCTCGCTGGCGATGGACCGCAACAACATCACGCTGGACCCCGACCTGACGGATCGCTTCGGCCGGCCGGCCATGCGCGTGACCTACAACGACCATCCGCACGACCTGGCGATGGCGAAGTTCCTGCAGGACTGGGCGGAGCGCATCGCGGAAGCGGCCGGGGCCGAGAAGACCTGGCGCAAGCCGGTCGAGCCCGAGACCGTCGGCGCCCACCTGCTCGGCACCTGCCGCATGGGCGACGATGCGCAGCGCTCCGTGGTGGACCGGTACCACCGCAGCCACGAGGTGCCCAACCTGTTCATCTGCGACGGCTCGAGCATGGTGACTTCGGGGCGGGGGCAGCCCACCATGACCATCATGGCGCTGGCCTTCCGGGCTGCGCAGCACATCGGCGAGTTCGCCCGTCGCGGCGAGATTTGAGGAGACCTGAGGCATGAACTCACGCACCATTGCTTTCCTGGCGGCCACGCTGCTGGCCTGCACCGCCATCGCGGCCGAGGTCGAGTTCCATCCGCCGCCGGGCGACACCGAGGGCAAGTGGCCGTTCTCCGAGGCCGTGCGGGCCGGCGACCTGCTGTTCCTGTCCGGCATGCTCGGCAACAAGCCGGGCACCGCCGAGCTGGCCCCCGGCGGCATCCAGCCCGAGACGCGGCAGACGCTGGAGAACATCCGCGCGGCCGTCCTGCGCCACGGCGGTTCGATGGAGCGCGTGGTGAAGTGCACGGTGTTCCTCGCCGACATGGGCGAGTGGGCGGCGATGAACGAGGTCTACCGGGAGTTCTTCCCCGAGAAACGGCCGGCGCGCAGCGCGCTCGGGGTGAACGGCCTCGCGCTGGGCGCGCGGGTCGAGATCGAATGCATCGTCGCCCTGGGTGACTGAGCCGGACGACCCAGCTGGACGACCCAGCTGGACGACCGGGGAAAATAAATCCTTGTTTTTCGTAGGGCTGTGCTATAGTGCGCCCACTCCTGATGCACACCGGTCTGCATCCGGCCCTTGCGGCAACCCCAACTGGTCAGCCTCGAGCACTTTGAACATCGAGCCTGGACCGGCCGGAGCTAAGCTTCCGCTGGGCGAAATATACGATCAGGAGATCACCCGTACTCATGTCATTT
>CAYPTW010000197.1:0-2988 GCA_964413755.1 uncultured Thioalkalivibrio sp.
AGGCCTAGCCATGGTAGGTCACCCTCGCAGGAGGCGTCTTCGTCTTGTCGATCTTCGAGTAGATCGGCATCAGCAGGAAGAACGCGAAGTACAGCACCGTGAAGAAGCGCGCCAGCCAGGTGTACAGGTCGGTGGCCGGCTGCAGTCCAAGCCAGCCGAGCATGACGAAGCTGACGGTGAACAGGGTCAGGGCGACCTTGAAGATCGGGCCCTTGTAGCGGATCGAGCGCACCGGGCTGCGGTCGAGCCAGGGCAGCAGGAACAGCACGAACATCGCCGCGCCCATGGCCAGCACGCCGCCGAGCTTGTCCGGCACGGCGCGCAGGATGGCGTAGAAGGGCGTGAAGTACCACACCGGCGCGATGTGCTCCGGCGTCTTCAGCCGGTTGGCCGGCTCGAAGTTGGCATGCTCGAGGAAGTAGCCGCCCATCTCCGGCGCGAAAAACACGATGACGGCGAACACCATGGCGAATATCACCCACGCCGGCACGTCCTTCGCCGTGTGGTAGGGATGGAACGGGATGCCGTCCAGCGGCCTGCCGTCGGGACCCTTGTGGTCCTTGATCTCGACGCCGTCGGGGTTGTTCGAGCCGACCTCGTGCAGCGCCAGGATGTGCGCCACCACCAGGCCGAGCAGCACGATCGGCAAGGCGATAACGTGCAGGGCGAAGAAGCGGTTCAGCGTCACGTCGGAGATGAAGTAATCACCGCGGATGAACTCCACCAGGCCGTCACCAATGACCGGGATAGCGCCGAACAGCGACACGATCACCTGCGCGCCCCAGTAGGACATCTGGCCCCACGGCAGCAGGTAACCGAAGAAGGCCTCGGCCGACATCACCAGGTAGATGAGCATGCCGAAGATCCAGATCAGCTCGCGCGGCTTCTTGTAGGAGCCGTACAGCAGCGCCCGGAACATGTGGATATAGACCACGACGAAGAACATCGAGGCGCCGGTGGAGTGCATGTAGCGGATGAGCCAGCCCCACTCCACATCGCGCATGATGTACTCGACCGAGCCGAAGGCTTCGGCGGCCGAGGGCTTGTAGCTCATGGTCAGGAAGATGCCGGTGACGATCTGGATGATCAGCGCCAGCAGCGCCAGCGAGCCGAACACGTAGAACCAGTTGAAGTTCTTCGGCGCGTAGTAGCCGGTGACGTGCTCCTCCATCATCTGGTCCCAGGGGAAGCGCTTCCGGAACCAGCCGGAGAGACCGCCGCCCGCGGCGCCCTTCTTGTCAGTCGCGGCGCTCATCAGGCCACCCCCTCGTCCACGCCGACCAGCACGGTCGCGTCATCG
The DNA here is from genome assembly GCA_964413755.1 of uncultured Thioalkalivibrio sp. Classification (GTDB taxonomy): domain Bacteria; phylum Pseudomonadota; class Gammaproteobacteria; order Steroidobacterales; family XN24; genus XN24. The sequence continues at coordinate 1,301 of CAYPTW010000197.1, forward strand.
ATGTACTTGTGCGGCGGCACCACCAGGTTCAGCGGCGCCGGCACGCCCTTCCAGACCCGCCCCGCCAGGTCGAACTTGGAGCCGTGGCAGGCGCAGAAAAAGCCGCCCGGCCAGTCGGCGCCCAGGTCTTCGGCGCCGAATTCAAAGCGCGGCGTGGGCGAGCAGCCCAGGTGCGTGCAGGTACCGATCACCACCAGCACCTCGGGCTTGATGGAGCGCAGCTTGTTGGCTGCGTACCCGGGCTGCTGGGGTTGCTCGGACGCGGGATCGCGCACCATGTCGTCGGCCTGGCTCAGGCGGTCGATCATCTCCGGCGTGCGTTTCAGCACCCAGACCGGTTTGCCGCGCCACTCCACGCGCAACAGTGCGCCGTCGTCGAGCTTGCTGATATCGACTTCGACCGGGGCCCCGAGCGCCTGGGCACGGGCACTGGGCTTCCAGGAAGCCAGGAACGGTACCGCCGCGAAGGCGATGCCGACGGCCGAAGTCACCCCCGTGGCCGCGCCGAGAAAACGGCGGCGACCAAGATCTACACCATCACTCATCCCGAGTTCACTCCTGGAACTATTCCTGGGGCAAAAGGCCGGCTGTACGGGCCCGAGGGGCGCGATTTGCGGCCAGTTTGGGCAATCCCGCGATTATACACATCGCCGTTTCGCGCTGCCTACCGCTCGCCGTCCGTTGCCCCGCGGCAGCCCCGCCCGACTCTGCCTATAATGTCGCCCCCCGGGGCCCACCCCCGAGCAGCCGGAAACCGCACGCATGGGCAGCACCCGCCACACTCTGAGCTTCCTGCTCCAGTCTGCTGTTGCCGGGCTGGCGGTCGCGTTCGTGGCGGTGTTCCTGTTCCCCGACCTGCTGCCGGAAGGCCATCCGCTGCGCGGCGGGCGCGCGGCGCCCGATTCCTACGCTACGGCCGTCGCCGCGACGGCACCGGCCGTGGTAACCCTGGTGGGCCGCCCGGCAGTCCCCGCAGGTTTCGCGGAACGGCAGTCACCGGGCAGCCTGGGATCTGGGGTGGTGATGAACGGCGAAGGTTTCGTCATCACCAACCACCATGTCATCGCGGGCACGGAAGAGCTGCAGGTGGTGCTGGTGGACGGCCGCAGCGCCCCGGCACGGCTGGTGGGTACCGACCCGGATACCGACGTCGCCCTGCTCCGGATCGACCTGCCGGACCTGCCCAGCATCCGCGTCGGCCGCTCCGACCAGCTCGAGGTCGGCGACGTCGTGCTGGCCATCGGCAACCCGTTCAGCATCGGCCAGACGGTCACCCAGGGCATCGTCAGCGGCACCGGGCGCGGCCAGCTCGGGCTGTCACAGTTCGAGAACTTCATCCAGACCGACGCGGCCATCAACGTCGGCAACTCCGGCGGCGCACTGGTGAATGCGCGCGGCGAGCTGGTCGGCATCAACACCGCCTTCTTTTCGCGCCGGCTGGACTCCGAGGGCATCGGCTTCGCCATCCCGATCAACCTGGTGCGCGGCGTGATGGAGGACCTGCTCGAGCATGGCCGCGTGATCCGCGGCTGGCTGGGTGTCGGCACCCAGACGCTGACGCCGGACCAGGCACGCGCCCTCGGCCTGCCCGAGCCCTACGGCATCATCCTGACCACCGTGCAACCCGGCAGCCCGGCGGACCGCGCGGGGCTGCGTCCCAATGACGTCATCACGCACGTCAACGACGA
>CAYPTW010000198.1:0-2930 GCA_964413755.1 uncultured Thioalkalivibrio sp.
GATCGTCTACGAGCAGCCGCTCACCGAGCGGATGCGCACCTTCCTGCGCATCGAGTTTCTCGCCCGCCAGGCGCAGCATCACGCGCGCCAGCCCTCGGCCTGGTCGAGTCGCGCGGCGATGCACAGCCTGATCGAGATCCTTGCCATCGTCAGCCGCGGCGACGTGCGCGGCGAGGTGCTGAAGGACCTGGAACGGCACGCCACCCTGCTCACCGGTTTCGGCAACCGCCCCGGCGTGGACCGGACCCGCCTCGACGCCCTGCTGGCGCGTATCTCGCAGCTGCGCGAACAACTGGGCAACTGCGGCTCAAATTACACCCAGCCGCTCAAGACCTCCGAGTTCCTCGCCGCCATCCGCCACCGCAGCGCCATCCCCGGCGGCACCTGCGAGTTCGACCTGCCGGACTTCAAGCACTGGCTGAGCCTGCCGGAAGAGCAGCGCTACAACGACTTCCAGGCCTGGTTCCGGCACCTCAAGCCGCTGTGCGACGCCATCGGCCAGCTGCTGTGGCTGACGCGCGAGTCCTCGCCGGGCCGTCCCGAGCTGGCGCCCGGCGGCATGTTCCAGTACCAGATCGACCGCTCCATCGGCTGCCAGCTGGTGCGCATCAGCCTGCCGGCGGGCGTCGAGTACTACCCCGAGATCAGCGGCGGCCAGCACCGCTTCACGGTGCGCTTTCTCGCCTGGTCGGGCCCCGAGCAGCGCCCGGTGCAGGTGAGCGACGAGGTCCGCTTCGAGCTGACCTGCTGCTGAGCCGCCCGATGCACGAAGTCGCATGTCCCCACTGCGGCAAGCCGGTGCCCTGGCGCCCGGAGTCGCAGTGGCGCCCCTTCTGCAGCGAGCGCTGCCGGCTCATCGACCTCGGGCAATGGTTCGGCGAAGAGCACGCCATTCCCGGCGAGCCTGCCGATCCGGGCAGCCATCCCGCGCCGGACCCGGACGACAGCCGGGACTGAGCGTCCTCGGCCGTCAGCCTGCCTGCCAGAGACTGCGGATCGCCGCGATGCCCTGCGCGCCGTGCGCCCGGGCAGCCTCCAGGTCCTGCGGACCGAGGCCGCCGATGGCGTACACCGGCAGCGGCAGGTCGGCCACCAGCGCCATGAAGCGATCCCAGCCCATGCCGGGCTGTCCGGGATGGCTCGCGGTCGCGGCGACATGGCCGAGGAAGGCGTAGTCGGCCCCGATGGCGACGGCACGCGCCAGCTGCGCGGCATCGTGACAGGACACACCCCACCACATGCTGCGCGGCACCGGCCGCGACTGCAGCGCCTCGAGGCAGCGACCGGGCATGTGGATGCCGGCCAGGACCGGCTCCAGCCGCGCGGCCAGCCCGGCCGGCGCGGACTCCAGCGCCGACAGCAAGGCCGCCGGCTCGCCATGCAACAGCAGGCGCGCCCCCGTCCCCTCCAGGCGACAGGCGACACCGCCGGCCAGCTCGACCAGCCTGGCGGGCGCCAGGTCCGGCCGCCGCAGGCAGATCAACGCGTCGCCACTGCGTTCAGCCAGGGCCTCAATACCGTCCATGAACTGCGCCTCGCCATGCTCGGCAGCGGCGGGAGTGACGGCCACCATGGACGGCAAACGCAGCGCGTTGACGATCGGCGCGTCCGCCGGTAACAGCCCGTGCGACAGCAACGCATCCGCAGGGCGCCAGTCCAGCGCCTGGTGCTCCAGGCACTGCGGTGTGCCCGACCAGCGCGCGACGCGAAACACGTCGAGCAGGACTTCCAGCTCGGGATAGGCGTGCAGGTAGCGGATCAGGGGCCGGCAGGACGCCGGGTCGACCCGGATGCCGAGCTCTTCCTCGAGCTCGCGCGCCAGTCCCGCGATGCGCGCCTCGCCCGCATGCAGCTTGCCGCCGGGGAACTCCCAGCCGCCCGCCAGGCTCTTGCCCGCGGGGCGCTGCGCCACGAGCACGCGACCCGCGGCATCCTCGAGCACGCCGGCGACGACGTGGATGCGCGGGACGGCCGGGGTCAGCTCAGCCTGCCGTGGCAGTGCTTGTACTTCTTGCCCGAGCCGCAGGGACAGGGCTCGTTCCTGCCGACCTTCTTCTCGTCCCTGACGAAGGGCTCCGGGGCCGGGCCGGCATTGCCCGCAGCGGCGCGCCCTCCTGCCAGCGGATCCGCCACCGGACCTGCGGGCGCCTCGCCACCGGCCATCGCGGACTGTGCCTGGGCGTGCTGCAGCTGCATCTTCGCGGCGGCGGCCTCGCGGCGCTGGCGCTCGAGGGCCTCGACTTCTTCCTCGGTGCGGATCTTGACGCGCGAGACGATGCTGATGACGTCGTGCTTCACGCGGTCCAGCATCTGCCCGAACATGTCGAAGGCTTCGCGCTTGTATTCCTGCTCGGGGTTCTTCTGCGCATAGCCGCGCAGGTGGATGCCCTGCCTGAGGTAGTCCATCGCCGCGAGATGCTCCTTCCAGGCGATGTCCAGCTGCTGCAGCATGACGGCCTTCTCGAAGTGCCGCATGACGGGTGCGCCGATCTGCTCCACCTTGGCCTCGTAGGCCGTGTCGGCAGCCTCGAGCACGTGGGCCCGGATCGCCTCGGGATCGGCATTCTGGTCGTGCGTCACCCAGTCGACCAGCTCGACCTTGAGCGCGAAGTCGGTCTCCAGCGCCTGCTCCAGGCCCTCGAGGTCCCACTGCTCCTCGACGCTGTCGGCGGGCACGAACTTCTCCACCAGCTCGTTGACCACTTCCTCGCGGATGCCGGCGATGGAGTCGCCGATCTCCTCGGCTTCCATCAACTCGGTGCGCTGGCCGTAGATCACCTTGCGCTGGTCGTTGGCGACGTCGTCGTACTTCAACAGCTGCTTGCGGATGTCGAAGTTGTGCGCCTCGACCTTGCGCTGGGCGCGCTCGATCTGGCGCGACAGCAGCTTGCTCTCGATGACCTCGCCTTCCTTCATGCCGACGCGCGACA
>CAYPTW010000199.1:0-2913 GCA_964413755.1 uncultured Thioalkalivibrio sp.
CGCCATGAGCAGCGTCGGCAGCGCGGGCAGCGGCGCGGCCGCGGGCCCGGCCCCCGTGTCCGAAACCGACCGCCTGGCGGCACTGATCAGCGCGGGCTCGCTGCCGGCCGTGCTCGGCGTGTTCTTCGGCCTCGGGCTGCTGCTGGCGTTCACGCCCTGCGTGCTGCCCATGGTGCCCATCCTGTCCGGACTGATCGTGGGCCAGGGCCCGGATGTGACGGCGCGGCGCGCGTTCTCGCTCTCGGCGGTATTCGTGCTGGCGATGGCGCTGACCTACACCATCGCGGGCGTGGTGGTCGCGCTGCTCGGGCACAACCTGCAGGCCACCTTCCAGCATCCTGCGGTGCTGATCGGCTTCGCCGCGATCTTCGTGCTGCTGGCGCTGGCCATGTTCGGCTTCTACGAGCTGCAGGTGCCCGCCGCGCTGCAGACCCGAATGACCAGCCTGTCGAACCGCCAGAACTCGGGTACCTGGTTGGGCGCCGGCGCCATGGGCGTGTTCTCGGCGCTCATCGTCGGACCCTGCGTGGCCGCGCCGCTCGCCGCGGCGCTCATCGTCATCGGCGCCTCCGGCGATCCGGTGCGCGGCGGCGCCGCGCTGTTCGCCCTGTCGCTGGGCATGGGCGCACCCCTGCTGGCCTTCGGCGCCTCGGCCGGCAAGCTGCTGCCGCGCGCGGGCGCCTGGATGGAGCACGTCAAGAACCTGTTCGGGCTGCTGCTGCTGGGCGTGGCGGTATGGATGCTGGAGCGCATCGTGCCCCCGGCGGCGACGCTGGCGCTGTGGGCCGGGCTGTTCTTCCTCGCCGCCGTGTTCCTCGGCTCGCTGGAGCCGCTGAAGCCGGAGGCCGGCCCCGGGCGGCGCATCGCCAAGGGGCTGGGACTCATGAGCCTGCTCTACGGCGCCGTGCTGCTGGTGGGCGCCGCGGCCGGCGGGCAGTCCCTGTGGCAGCCCCTCGCGGGGCTGCGTGCGCCGGCCCAGGGCGCCACCACCACCGCTGCTGTGCGCGAGTTCCGCATCATCAAGACGGTCGCCGACCTGGAGCGCGAGTTGCAGGCAGCGGGCGCGGCCGGGCGCACCACGCTGCTCGACTTCTATGCCGACTGGTGCGTGGACTGCAAGCGCATGGAGCGCTACACCTTCCCCGAGCCGGCCGTGCAGGCCGCGTTGGCAGACACGCTGCTGCTCAAGGCCGACGTCACCGCCAACGACGAGGCGGACCGCGAACTGATGAACCGGTTCAACATTTTCGGCCCGCCCGCCACGCTGTTCTTCGGCCCGGACGGCCGGGAGCGGCGGCCTTACCGGCTGCTCGGCTTCGTGCCGGCGGAACGCTTCGCCGCGCACGTGCGCACGGCACAGGACGGCATGGAAGAAGCACGGTGAGGAAGATCATTGCCCTGGGGCTGCTGCTGCTCGCGTCGGGCGTGGCCGGGTTCCTGCTGTACCAGGGGCTGGCGGGCGGCGGCTTCGGCACGCAGGCGCGGCAGGCGCCCGCGTTCACGCTGCCCGACCTGGACGGCGTGGCCCGCTCCAGCGAGGAATGGGACGGCGACATTCGCGTGGTCAATTTCTGGGCCACCTGGTGCCCGCCCTGCATCCGCGAGATCCCGCTGCTGGTGGAGATCCAGGAGGAGTACCGCGACCGCGGCGTGACCATCATCGGCATCGCCGTCGACGAGACCGAGGCGGTGGCCGAGTTTGCCGCCGGCTTCGCCTTCAATTATCCGGTCGTGGTCGGCCAGGAAGACGCCATGAACCTGGCGCAGGCCTACGCGGAGAACTTCATCGGCCTGCCCTTCACCGCCTTCACGGATCGCGCCGGCCGTATCCGCCACGTTCATACCGGCGAGATTCACCGCGCGGAGATCGAGGAGATCCTTCAGCGCCTGCTCTGAAGCTGATGCGCCGCAACAGACAACTTGTGCAACTTTGCCGCGAAAAGTTATAGACTTGCGGCGATCTCACATGAAACTGCCCAAGTTGGACGAGTAGCGCCACGATGAGCCGCCTCCTGCTGCTGAACGGACCGAACCTGAACCTGCTCGGCGACCGGGAGCCCGACCTCTACGGCACGGTCACGCTGGAATCCATCGAGCAGCGTTGTCGCGACCTGGCCCGGGAACTCGGTCACGAGCTGGACTGCATGCAGTCGAATGCCGAGCATGAGCTCATCCACCGCGTCCAGGGCGCAGGCAGCGCCGGCATCGGCGCCATCGTCATCAACCCGGCGGCCTTCACGCACACCAGCGTGGCCTTGCGCGACGCGCTCACCGCGGTGGCGATCCCTTTCATCGAAGTCCACTTGTCCAACGTGCACGGCCGCGAACCTTTCCGGCGGCGCTCCTATTTTTCCGCCGTGGCGGCCGGTGTCATCTCCGGCCTCGGCCCTCTCGGCTATGAGCTCGCCATCCGCGCCGCAGACGCCCTGCTGCGCGGCGACGCCTAGGAACCCAACATGGATATACGCAAGGTCAAGAAGCTGATCGAGCTGCTCGAGGAATCGGGCATCTCCGAGATCGAGATCCACGAAGGCGAGGAATCGGTGCGCATCAGCCGCCACGCCTCGACGCCCGGCTGGGCGCCCCCGCCCCAGCCCGCGACCTACGCCGTGGGTACGCCGGCCGCAGCCGCCGCAGGCAGCGAACCTGCCGCCGCACCGCCGCCCCCGCCGCCCGCGGGACACACGGTGGCGGCGCCGATGGTCGGCACGTTCTACGGCGCCCCGGCGCCGGGCGCCAAGCCTTTCGTGCAGATCGGCAGCACGGTGGAAGTCGGGGACACGCTCTGCATCATCGAGGCCATGAAGATGATGAACCAGATCGAGAGCGACGCTGCCGGCACGGTGGTGGCCATCCTGGCCGAGAACGGCGAGCCGGTCGAGTTCGACCAGCCGCTGTTCGTCATCGAGTAAC
>CAYPTW010000200.1:0-2867 GCA_964413755.1 uncultured Thioalkalivibrio sp.
GCGCCCAGCGCGGCATCGTCTACATCGACGAGATCGACAAGATCTCGCGCAAGTCCGACAACCCGTCCATCACCCGCGACGTCTCGGGCGAGGGCGTGCAGCAGGCGCTGCTGAAGCTGATCGAGGGCACGGTTGCCTCGGTGCCGCCGCAGGGCGGCCGCAAGCATCCGCAGCAGGAGTTCCTGCAGGTCGACACGCGCAACATCCTGTTCATCTGCGGCGGCGCCTTCGCCGGCCTGGAGAAGATCATCTCCAACCGCTCGACCAAGAGCGGCATCGGCTTCGCCGCCGAGGTCCAGGGCAAGGCCGAGCAGAAGTCCACCGGCGAGCTGTTCCACGAGGTCGAGCCGGAGGACCTGATCAAGTTCGGGCTCATCCCGGAGTTCGTCGGCCGCCTGCCGGTGGTGGCGACGCTGGAAGAGCTGGACGAGGACGCGCTGGTGCAGATCCTGGTCGAGCCGAAGAACGCGCTCACCAAGCAGTACCGCCGCCTGTTCGAAATGGAGGGCGCGGAGCTGGAATTCCGCGACGACGCGCTGCGCGCGCTGGCGCGCAAGGCCATGGCGCGCAAGACCGGCGCCCGCGGCCTGCGCACCATTCTCGAGAACGTGCTGCTCGACACCATGTACGACCTGCCGTCCATGGAGGACGTCACCAAGGTGGTGGTGGACGAGACGGTGGTGAACGGCGAGAACAAGCCCTACATGATGTTCGAGTCGGACGAGTCCCGCCGCGAGGAGCGCCGCCCGACCGGCTCGGCGCTGTAGCATCCGATCGGGCACCCTGCCCGAATACACTTCCGTGTATTTCAAGGCTTTAGGGCCATTGGCAACCGTGCGCAGGCGGTCGGCGCCGCGGCCGGCCCTTGATTAATTGCCCACCGGCCCCCATAACTAGACCGTGCCCGCCCGCCCTGTGGCGAGCCCGCCGTCCTTGAGCATCCAGGAGAGTATCCACGTGGCAGAAGACATCACCCAGACCCCCGCCAAGCCTCAGCCTCCCGAGTCCGGCGCCCCGTTGCTGCCGCTGCGGGACGTGGTGGTCTACCCGCACATGGTGATCCCCCTGTTCGTCGGGCGCGACCGCTCGGTCCAGGCGCTGAACCAGGCCATGCAGGCCGGCAAGCAGATCGTGCTGGTGGCACAGAAGCAGGCGGACGTGGACGAGCCGGGCCCCGGCGACGTGTATGACGTCGGTACCCTCGCCACCATCCTGCAGCTGTTGAAGCTCCCCGACGGCACCGTGAAGGTGCTGGTCGAAGGCGGCGAGCGCGTGGCGCTGAAGGACATCCGCGAGGGCGAGTACTTCACCGCCGAGATCGAGGTGCTGGAAGACACCGGCACGCCCGAGGAGCGCGAGGTCGAGGTGCTGACCCGCTCCGTGATCACGCACTTCGAGAACTACGTCAAGCTGTCGAAGAAGGTGCCGCCGGAGATCCTGACCTCGCTGTCGGGCATCGACCATGCGGGCCGCCTGGCCGACACCGTGGCGGCGCACATGTCGCTGCGCCTGGCCGACAAGCAGCGCGTGCTCGAGACCGCTTCGGTCCGCGAGCGGCTGGAGCTGGTGATGGCGCTGATCGAGGGCGAGATCGACGTGCTGCAGATCGAGAAGCGCGTGCGCGGCCGCGTCAAGCAGCAGATGGAGAAGAGCCAGCGCGAGTACTACCTCAACGAGCAGATGAAGGCCATCCAGAAGGAACTGGGTGACATGAACGAGGAGGCCAGCGAGGTCGCCGAGCTCGAGAAGAAGATCGAGACTGCCGGCATGCCCGCCGAGGCCAAGGAGAAGGCCACCTCGGAGCTGAACAAGCTGAAGATGATGTCGCCCATGTCCGCCGAGGCGACCGTGGTGCGCAACTACATCGACTGGCTGGTGAAGGCGCCGTGGAAGAAGCGCACGCGGGTCCTGAAGGACCTGGCGCGCGCCGAGAAGGTGCTGGAAGAGGACCACTACGGGCTGGAGAAGGTCAAGGAGCGCATCGTCGAGTACCTGGCCGTGCAGCAGCGCGTGAAGAAGCAGAAGGGCCCGATCCTGTGCCTGGTCGGGCCGCCGGGCGTGGGCAAGACCTCGCTGGGCAAGAGCATCGCGCGCGCCACCAACCGCAAGTTCGTGCGCATGAGCCTGGGCGGCGTGCGCGACGAGGCCGAGATCCGCGGCCACCGCCGCACCTACATCGGCTCCATGCCGGGCAAGATCATCCAGAACATGTCCCGTACGGGCGTGCGTAACCCGCTGTTCCTGCTCGATGAAGTCGACAAGATGTCGATGGACTTCCGCGGCGATCCGTCCTCGGCGCTGCTCGAGGTGCTGGACCCGGAACAGAACTCGAGCTTCAACGATCACTACCTCGAGGTGGACTTCGACCTGTCGGAGACCATGTTCATCTGCACCGCCAACAGCCTGAACATCCCGGCGCCGCTGCTCGACCGCATGGAAGTGATCCGCATCCCGGGTTACACCGAGGACGAGAAGCTCAACATCGCCAAGCGCTACCTGGTGCCGAAGCAGGTGAAGAACAACGGCCTCAAGGAAGGCGAGCTGGTGATCAGCGACGCGGCCATCCGCGACATCATCCGCCACTACACCCGCGAGGCCGGCGTGCGTAACCTGGAGCGCGAGCTCGCCCGGATCTGCCGCAAGGCGGTGAAGGAGATGGTGCTCGACAAGGACGTGAAGAAGGTGTCCGTGAAGCCGGCAGGGATCGAGAAGTACCTGGGCGTGAAGCGCTTCCGCTTCGGTCGCGCCGAGGAGACGGACCGCGTCGGCCAGGTCACCGGCCTGGCCTGGACCGAGGTCGGCGGCGAGCTGCTCACCATCGAGGCCGCCACCATCCCCGGCAAGGGCAAGCTGATCCACACCGGCAC
>CAYPTW010000201.1:0-2789 GCA_964413755.1 uncultured Thioalkalivibrio sp.
TCGATGGCCTCGATGACGCGCCGCGCATCGAGCTGGCCGGGCAGGGGCAGCTGCACCAGGATGCCGTCGATCACCGGGTCGGCGTTCAGTTCGGCGATGAGGGCATCGAGCGCGTCCTGGGTAGTGTCCGCAGGCAGGTCGTGGGCCACCGAGCGGATGCCGGCGTCCTCGCACGCTTTGCGCTTGTTGCGCACGTAGATGGCGGAGGCGGGATCCTCGCCCACCATTACCACCGCCAGCCCGGGACGGCGGCGGCCGGCGGCGACGCGGTTCTCGATGCGCGCGCGGAGGTCCCGCTGGATGTCGGCGGCGACCTGCCGCCCGTCGATGGTCTGTGCCGTCACGTGCCTGCGCCCGGCCGGAAACAAGTCGCTAGTGTCTCACGCAAGCATCGGAGCGAACAAGGAAAACCGGGCTTTCCCGCGTTGACGCCCCTGCGTGGCGGGCGTATTATTCCGTGCCCTCGCAAGGCGGGATCGGGTGACGTGCCGGGGCATAGCGCAGTCTGGTAGCGCGTCTGCTTTGGGAGCAGAAGGTCGGGGGTTCGAATCCCTCTGCCCCGACCAGTCGCTTCCGCGGATGGCGAGAACAGGATTCGCGCCCGTAGCTCAAGCGGATAGAGCATCGGCCTTCTAAGCCGAGGGTTGCAGGTTCGAGTCCTGCCGGGCGCGCCATCGCCCGTTGAGACAATGGTGGGCGTAGCTCAGTTGGTAGAGCCCCGGGTTGTGATCCCGGTCGTCGTGGGTTCGAGTCCCATCGTCCACCCCATTTTCCGGCGCGCGGGCACAAGCCTTTACAAAGGCCGCCGGCATCGCCAAAATTCCGCGCCTGCCTCGTCCGACGAGACAGGCGATCCGGGCCGCTAGCTCAATTGGCAGAGCAACGGACTCTTAATCCGCAGGTTGTAGGTTCGATTCCTACGCGGCCCACCAATACCGGGGGCACTGTCGCAAGGCAGTGCCCCTTTTCTCTGGGCCGCTGCGGGAGGGCCGCCGCCATTGGGGACAGTCGGCAACTCAGTTATACTTTCCGGCTTGTCTGGCGCTGGCCGGATCCGGCGGTACCGGCGCATGCGCGAAAGTGGCGGAACTGGTAGACGCGCCGGGTTTAGGTCCCGGTGGGGCTGATCCCCCGTGAGAGTTCGAGTCTCTCCTTTCGCACCAGATTCACAGGATTGATTGAAGAGGAATGACATGGTGACGGTTTCCGTGGAGTCCACCGAGGGCCTGGAGCGGCGCATGACGGTCGAAGTGCCTGCCGACAGGATCGAGGGCGAAGTCGACAAGCGCCTGCAGGACATGGGCCGGCGCGCCAAGATCAAGGGCTTCCGCCCCGGCAAGGCGCCGCTCAAGGTGGTGCGCCAGCAGTACGGCGCCCAGGTGCGCGAGGACGTGGTCACCGAGGTGATCCGTGAGAGCTGGATCGAGGCCATTACCGAGCAGAAGCTGCGCCCGGTGGGCACGCCGCGGATCGAGAGCCACAGCGCGCCCAAGGGCGAGGCGATGAGCTTCACGGCCGTGTTCGAGGTGTTCCCCGAGATCGAGCTGACGGGGCACGAGGGCATCGAGGTCGAGCAGCCGGTGGCGGAGATCGGCGAGAAAGAAGTCGACGAGATGATCGAGAAGCTGCGCGCGCAGCGCTCGCACTGGCATGCCGTGGAGCGGGCGGCCGCTGACGGCGACCGCGTCACCATCGACTTCAAGGGCACCATCGACGGCGAGGAGTTCCGCGGCGGCGCCGGCAACGAGGTGCCCGTGGTGCTCGGCGAGGGCCGCATGCTGCCGGACTTCGAGGCCGGCCTGAAGGGCATGTCCGCCGACGAGGAGCGCGTGGTGACGGTCGAGTTCCCCGCGGACTACGGCAGCGACGAGGTCGCCGGCAAGAAGGCCGAGTTCAAGGTCACCTGCCGCAAGGTCGAGGAGAACCACCTGCCGGTGGTGGACGACATGTTCGCGCAGTCTTTCGGCATCGAGGAGGGCGGCGTCGAGAAGCTGCGCACCGAGGTCGAGCAGAACATGCGCGACGAGATGGCGGGCCGGGTGCGCGACGTCGTGAAGCGCCAGCTGCTGGACAAGCTGGTGGCGGCGCACGAGTTCGAGGTCCCGGGCGCGCTCATCGAGCAGGAGATCGAGGCGCTGCGGCGTGACATGGCGCGGCGCATGAACCCCAATGCCGAGCCCGGCCAGGCCGAGTTGCCGCCGCGCGAGCCCTTCGAGGCTCCGGCGCGCTTCCGGGTTGCGCTGGGGCTGCTGATCGGCGAGATCGTGCGCAGCAACGACATGCGTGTCGATGCGGCCAAGGTGGACGAGCGCCTGAAGGAGATCGGCGAGAACTACGGCGATCCGGAGGCGGTGGCCCGCGTCTATCGCGCCAACCGCGAGCTCATGAGCCAGGTCGAGACTGCCGTCCTCGAGGAGCAGGTCGTCGACTGGCTGCTGGAGCGCGCCAAGGTGGCGGACAAGCCGGTCAGCTTCAACGAACTGATGAACCAGGAGGAAGGCGCATGACGAGGACGGCGATGAACCTGGTGCCCATGGTGGTCGAGCAGACCGCGCGGGGCGAGCGCGCCTACGATATCTATTCGCGCCTTCTCAAGGAGCGGGTGATCTTCGTGGTGGGCACGATCGAGGACCACATGGCCAACCTCATCGTGGCCCAGCTGTTGTTCCTCGAGTCGGAGAACCCCGACAAGGACATCCATCTCTACATCAACTCGCCGGGCGGCGTGGTGACTGCGGGCATGTCGATCTACGACACCATGCAGTTCATCAAGCCCGACGTTTCCACCA
>CAYPTW010000202.1:0-2779 GCA_964413755.1 uncultured Thioalkalivibrio sp.
CGCCTGCTAGACTGCCGCCACCCACAGGCACGGTAGTCCGGATGCAACCCAGCAACGAGCAGCGCGCGGTGCTCTTCGGCCTCGGCGCCGTGCTGCTGTGGTCCACCGTCGCCACCGCCTTCAAGCTGTCGCTGCAATATCTCTCGCCGGTGCAGCTGTTGGCGTGGGCCAGCGTGGTGTCGCTGCTCACGCTCGGCGTGCTGCTGCTGGCGACCGGGCGGCTGACCGACGTGTTCCGCGGCACTCGGCGCGACTACCTGCGCTCGCTGGCGCTCGGGCTGGTCAACCCGCTGTGCTACTACCTCGTGCTGTTCGAGGCCTACGACCGCCTGCCGGCGCAGGAGGCGCAGCCGCTGAATTACACCTGGGCCTTCACCCTGGCGTTGCTGGCTGTGCCCCTGCTCGGCCATCGCCTCACCCGCGCCGACGTGCTCGGCGGCCTGGTGGCCTACGCCGGTGTATGGGTCATCGCCACGCGCGGCGAGGTGTTCGGCCTCGAGTTCGCCAACCCGGCCGGCGTCGCCCTGGCCCTCGGCAGCACCCTGCTGTGGGCGGTCTACTGGATTTACAGCACGCGAGACGAGCGCGACCCGCTGGTGGCGCTGTTCTGCAATTTCGCGCTCGGGCTGCCGTTCGTCTTGTTGGTGTGCGCGCTTACCGACGGCCTCGCAATCCCCGACTGGCGCGGCCTCGCGGGTGCAGCTTGGGTCGGCGTATTCGAGATGGGGCTGGCCTTCGCGCTGTGGCTCAGCGCCTTGCGGCTTACCTCCAGCGCGTCGCGCATCGGCAACCTGATCTTCCTTTCGCCCTTCCTGTCGCTGTTCTTCATCCGCGCCTTCGTCGGCGAGACGATCCTGCCTTCGACCTGGGTCGGCCTCGGGCTGATCGTCGCGGGGCTCGCTGCGCAGCATTGGTTGCGGCCGCCCGCCCGCGGCTAGCGTCGTCGCGTGTTGCACCGCAGTGTTGAATCGCCGCGTTTAACGACTACGGTGAAGGGGCATGCATCAGAACCCAGGAGGAGTGTCATGCGAATCGCGAAACAGGACATCCCGGTCAAGGTCGATGCTCCCGGAGCAGTCGCGCGGCAACAGCAAAATTTCGGCGACGCCTCGGGCTATGGGGACATCGGTGCCGAGTACTTTTCCATGGCAGCCGGGACGGACCTCGCCGGCCTGCTCGAGGGGCTCGAGGATGACGCCTGCCAGTCACCCCACTGGGGCTACCTGATCGAAGGCGAGGTGACGGTGAACTACACCGACGGCAGCGAGGAGACGGTGCGCGGCGGCGACGTGTTCTACTGGCCGCCCGGCCACTCGGTGCGCGTAGCGCAGGATGCGGAGCTGATCCTGTTCAGCCCGCAGCATGAGCACACGCCGGTGATGGATCACATCAACCGGAAGCTGCATGCCTAGATCTTGAAGTCGGTGCCGCGCGTCAGCCAGTGGCGCAGGAAGTACGCGATCACGCAGCCGGCCAGGGCATACAGTCCGAGATAGAGCCACATCGCTTCGGGTCGGTCCCAGTAGCTGAGCTGGCCATCCACCATCGCCTGTTGCAGGGCGATCGCCTGGCCGTCGACCGTCACTTCCTCGGGCGACCAGCGGTTGAGCATGTGTCCCGACATCGCGCTCACCACGGTCTTGGCCAGGAACCACGGGATCAGCGACATGCCGAGATACGCGCCTTCCTGGCCCTTGGGCGCGATCGCGGCGGTGTACTCGTAGAGCTTGGGCGACCACACGACCTCGCCCACCGTGAGCAGGATCATGCAGGCGATGGCCATCTGGTAATGCGCCACCTGGATCGACGTGCCCCAGGCGGTCCAGGGCACGGCCATCGGCAGCAGCGCGACCGAGGAGATCATGGCGCCGTAGATCAGCATCTTGAAGACGTTGAAGCGGTTGGCCAGCGGGATGAACAGCACCAGGCCGATGACGATGCCGATGGGGTTGATGGCGCTGAGGGTGCCGATCGCCGCGTCCGGCCCGATGGTGCGCAGCCAGTACTTCGGCATCAGCAGGTACAGGTAGACGAACACCGCGCGGACGCCGAGGATCAGCGCGACCAGCACCAGTAGCTGCCGCAACGCCGGCTCGTGGATCATTTCCCTGAAGATCTGCAGCGGGCGCTTGCGCACCACGGTCGCGTCTTCCGGCTCTTCGGCTACCACTTCGTCCGGGCCGACCAGCTGGTCTTCGCGCCGGATCAGGGTCACGCGCACCACCAGGCACAGCACCGCCGTGATCACGCCCATGGTGAAGATGTGCACATTGGGCAGGTCGAGGGCGCGGCGCACGATGTCGATGGAGAAGCCCGCGGCGGCCGCGCCGATGTTCATGAACAGGTACCAGAGGTTGAAGCCGGCACCGCGCGAGCGCTTGCTGGTGAAGCGGTTGGTGGCCGCCTGGAAAGTGGTCTGCACGGCGGCCATGGCCGGCGCCATCAACAGGAAGATCACCGCGGCCAGCACGCCGCGGTAGGGCAGCGACGGCGTCAGCCCGACCACCACCATCGCCAGGCGCAGCACCAGCAGCGTCCACATCGACAGGTCGACCGACTTCCGGATCCCGAACCAGTCCGTGTACATGCCCGAGAACAGGAGCAGCAGCGAGGTCGCGGAGGTGAAGATGGTGATCGTGTAGCCGGCCCACTCGTCGCTCATGCCGAGGTCTTCCGACAGGAACACCGCGGCGATGGTCAGCATGGCGAAGTAGGCGATGCAGTCCAGCAGGTTGACCAGCTGGATGCCCCAGTACTCGGCGCGCGTCTCGCGCAGGAC
>CAYPTW010000203.1:0-2749 GCA_964413755.1 uncultured Thioalkalivibrio sp.
TGGTGAACGCGGCGCCGGAGGTGACGCTGGAGGAGGACCTGCAGCGGCGCGACCTGACCATCAACGCCATGGCGCGTGCCGCGGACGGCGCGCTGGTCGATCCCTGGGGCGGCCGCGCGGACCTCGAAGCACGCCTGCTGCGCCACGTCTCGCCGGCCTTTGCCGAGGACCCGGTGCGGATCCTGCGCACTGCGCGCCTGGCAGCACGTTTCGCGCCGCTGGGTTTCACGGTGGCCGAGGACACGCTGGCGCTGATGCGCGAGATGGTGGCGGCCGGCGAGGTGGACGCGCTGGTGCCGGAGCGCGTGTGGCAGGAGACGCGGCGCGCGCTGGAAACGGAATGCCCGGACGAGTTCGTGCGCGTGCTGCGCGACTGCGGCGCGCTGGCGGTGGTGTTCCCGGAGCTCGACGCGCTGTTCGGCGTGCCGCAGCCGGCACGCTGGCATCCCGAGATCGACACCGGCCGGCACCTGCTGCTGTGCCTGCGCGCGGCTGCGCGCCTCGGCCTGGCACCTGAGGCGCGCTTTGCCGTGCTCACGCACGACCTCGGCAAGGGCACCACGCCGCGCGAGTACTGGCCGGCGCATCACGGCCACGAGGAGCGCAGCGTGACGCTGCTCAAGCGCCTGTGCGCGCGTCTCAAGGTGCCGACGGCATGCCGCGAGCTGGCGGAGATCGTGGCGCGCTATCACGGCTTGTGCCACCGCGCCGCAGAGCTCAAGCCGGCGACCGTGCTGAAGCTGCTGGAAGGCTGCGACGCCCTGCGCCGGCCGGAACGCTTCACGCAGTTTCTCGGCGCCTGCGAGGCGGACATGAAAGGGCGCGACGGCCTCGAGAACGCGCCTTACCCGCAGGCCGCGCTGCTGCGCCGCGCGCTCGACGCCGCCGCCGGCGTGGTGCCGGGGCCGCTGCTCGAGTCCGGCCTGTCGGGGGAAGCGCTGGGGGAGAAGCTGCGCGAGCTGCGTATCGCCGCCATCGCCGCCGCCTGCCCGCGCGACCGCCCGGCTTGACGCTGGGCCTGACGCAGGGCCTGACGCAGGGCCTGACTCAGAAATAAATCCAGAACAGCACGGCCGCCAGCAGCAGGCGGTAGACGGCGAACGGCGCCATGCCCATGCGCCCGAGCAGGGCGATGAAGCCGCGGATGGTGAGATAGGCGACGATCCCGCTGGCCACCGCGCCCACGCCGAGCGCCGGCCAGTCGGCCGGCTGCGGGTCCTGCGCCAGCTTGAGCAGCTCGTAGCAGGTCGCGGCGAGGATCACCGGGATCGACAGCAGGAAGGAGAAGCGCGCCGCCGCCTGGCGGTTGAGGCCGAGGAACAGCGCCGCGGTGATGGTGATGCCCGAGCGCGAGGTGCCGGGGATCAGCGCCACGGCCTGGGCCAGGCCGACGATGAGCGCTTCGCGCCAGCCGATGTGGCGCTCGTCGCGCGTGCGGCTGCCGCGTGCGTCGGCCAGCCACAGCAGCACGCCGAAGGCGGCCGTGGTGGTCGCGATCACCAGCGGCGAGCGCGCCAGCGTGCCCACCGCGTCGGCGAACAGGGCACCGCACAGCACGGCCGGGATGGTGCCGATCACCACCCACCAGGCGAGGTCCGAGTCCGGCGTGCGCGCCCGCCCGCGCAGGGTGCCGAGGGCATCGCGCGTCATGGGCCACAGCTCGTGGCGGAAATAGAACACCACCGCCGCCAGGGTGCCGAGATGCACGGCGACGTCGAAGGGCAGGCCCTGGTCGGGCCAGCCGAACAGCACCGGCACCAGCACCAGGTGGCCCGAACTCGAGATCGGCAGGAACTCCGTGAGTCCCTGCACTACCGCCAGCACCAGCGCCTGCACCAGGTCCATGCGTCGTTCGCTCCTACAAGCGGTTGGCCAGGTCCACCAGCCCGAATCCGTCCAGCGCCGGCGCGAGGTCCCGGCTCAGGCCGAGCACGCGGAAGCGCTCGCCCATCTCCTCGGGCAGCAGCAGCCGGCGCGCCTGCTGGGCCTGCATGATACCCGCTGTGCTGCCGCCTTCCTGCAGCATGCCTGCCAGCCCGTTGCCGGCGAGGAAGGCGGCCTGGGTGGTGAAGCCCTCGAGGGTCAGGCCGCCGGCGACGCCGGCCTCGGCCACCGCGGTGAAGTCCACCCAGGCGGTGATGTCCTGCAGCCCCGGCCACAGGAAGGGGTCGTCGTGGGCACGGTGGCGGTAGTGGCACATGAGCGTGCCCATGCTGCGTTCCGCGGCGTACAGCTCCGCGCGCGGCAGGCCGTAGTCGATCACCAGCAGCAGGCCGGCGGCGAGGCTGTCGGCCAGGCTGCGCACCCAGGGCTGCAGCAGCGGGCTGAACTCGGACACGTAGCCGTCGGGAAAGGGCGTACCGCGTGCGGTCTCGAGCGCGCGCACAGCGGTTGAGAGCTCCGCCGCAGGCGGCAGCAGGGCCCAGGCCGGGGCACCGTCGGCGTCGAAGCGCACGCCGAGCGCGTGCAGCTCGCCGTCCTGCACCGTGAAGCGCTCCACCGGCAGCGCGTCGGCCACCTCGTTGGCGAGGATCACGCCGCGGAAATCCTGCGGCAGGGTGTCGAGCCACTCGGCGCGGTCGCCCAGGCGCTGCTGCTGGCGCTGGCGCAACTCGGGACTGGGCTCCAGCATCAGCCAGCGCAGCTCGCCGGCCTCGTCCAGCGCCGCCTCGGCCAGCGCGCCGCTGCCGCCGCCCAGCTCCAGCACCGCGCCGCCGCCGATGGCGTCGAGCACCGCCCGTGCCTGGCG
>CAYPTW010000204.1:0-2728 GCA_964413755.1 uncultured Thioalkalivibrio sp.
ATGAGCGGGCCGGAGGCGTACTGGAGGTGCAGCGCGGAACGAAACTGCCAGGTCCCGAGGGCGCGGAGATGCGAGCCGCCCGCGCGGAGCAACGCGTAATCCGCATCCGCGCCGGCACGAATCGCCGCGAAGTCGTCGCTACTGCCCCGGCTGCCGCCGGGAATATTCCGCGCGGCTGAAAGGTAGAAATCGCTGACCCGGCCCGGCGCGTCCCACCGGCCCGAATAAGTGAGCGAGGCCGGACGGACCTCGATATCGGCGTCCGCCGACCCACAGGTGACGCCCGCGATCACGCACTCGTTCTCATACCGCCGTTGCTCCCAGCCGAAGGTCAGGCGGGACGCGTACTCGCCCCGGCGGGGGAAATAGTGGTTGTAGCGTCCGACGATGACGCGGCCGTCGCCGCTGAAGTCCAGCGGCCCGGCGACCGTCTCGGTCGTGCCCGAGGCGACACTCGAGTCGCCGAAGATGAAATCGAGGCTGTCCCCGAGGCTGTAGAGCGGGAGCCGGTAACTGACGCTGTAAATGTCGACCTGGTCCGGCTCCTCCGGAGACGTCGTGTATGCGGCGGTGGCGACGTGATCGCGATCGAACAGGTTGGCGTGCTGCACCGCGACCCCAAGGCGATGCCGACCCGTCGAGCTGTTGCCGGTGTTGTCCAGGCTGGCCGAGAGGGTGAGCGGGCGCGAATCCTCGACCAGGACGCGTGCCTCGAGCACGCCTTCCTGCTCGGTCGCGCTCAGCAGCACCTCGGACTTGCGCGCCGGGTTCTCGTTGGCCAGTTGCAGGTTCTCGGCCAGGCGCCTGAGGTCGGGCGCGGTGCCGGTGCGCAGGGAAGGCAGTCCGGCCAGCACGTTCCGGTCGCTGAAGTGGGTATTCCCCACCACCTGCACTTCGCCCAGCTCGGCCTCGATGACCCGGATGCGGATCACGCCGGTGGTGATCTCCTGCTCCGGCGTAACGGCCCGCACGGCGCCGTAGCCGGCGGCACGATACGCTTTTTCGATAGCCAGTAGCGCTGCCCGGATGTCGTCGATGCCGCGGGCGGGGCCGGTGAAAGGCTCGACCACCGCCTGCAGCTGCGCGTCGTCGAGGATGCGGTTGCCCTCGATGGCAAACCGCTGGATGAGCAGCGCGTCCGCTGCCGCCGGCCCTGCCGGCACTGTTTGCAACAGCAAAGCCGCTACAAGCCAGAACGCCTTTCGGAGTCCCAAGCCACACCCTCCTTTCGATCGCCCAAGGCGGGTGCGCCTCAACGCTCCCCCGGACGTCCGTGTCGCGCACGGCTGTGCCGGGCGCCGTTTTTCTTGTTGCGCCGAAATATATACAGAGTTGCCGCAAAACTCCAAACGCCGTGCGGCGCGAGTTGTGAGATGCGAGGATTCCAGTTCCGCGCTTCAGGACGGCGGCCGCGCCTCCAGGTCGTAATCGTCGGCGCCGGTGATCTCGACCTCGACCAGGTCGCCGGGCTCGAGCTCGCCGCCGCCGATGAGCTTCACGCGGCCGTCGATCTCCGGTGCTTCGCGGCGGGTGCGGCCGTAAGCCACGTCTTCCTCGGGATCAGCCTCGTCGACCAGCACTTCCTCGATGTCGCCGATGCGCGCCGCGAGCTTCGCCGCGCTGATGCGTGCCGCGACTTCCATGAAGCGCTGCCAGCGCTCTTCCTTCACTTCCTCCGGCACCGGCGGCGCGACGTCGTTGGCGGTCGCGCCTTCCACCGGCGAGTAGCGGAAGCAGCCGACGCGGTCGAGCTGGGCTTCCTCGAGCCACTCCAGCAGGGTCGCGAACTCGGCCTCGGTCTCGCCCGGGAAGCCGACGATGAAGGTGCTGCGGATGGCCAGCTCCGGGCAGGTTTCGCGCCAGCGGCGGATGCGCTCGAGGGTGTTCTCGGCCGCCGCGGGGCGGCGCATGCGCTTCAGCACGCTCGGGCTGGCGTGCTGGAAGGGGATATCGAGGTAGGGCAATACGCGGCCTTCGGCCATCAGCTCGATCACCCGGTCCACGTGCGGGTAGGGATAGACGTAGTGCAGGCGCACCCAGGCGCCCAGCTCGCCGAGGCCGCGCGCCAGGTCGAGGAAGCGGGTCTCGTAGCGCTCGCCGCGCCAGGTGTCGGGCAGGTACTTGATGTCGGAGCCGTAGGCGCTGGTGTCCTGCGAGATCACCAGCAGTTCCTGCACGCCGGCGCGCACCAGCCCCTCGGCCTCGCGCAGCACCTCGCCGATGGGGCGGCTGGCGAGGCGGCCGCGCAGCGCCGGGATGATGCAGAAGCTGCACTTGTTGTTGCAGCCCTCGGAGATCTTGAGATAGGCGTAGTGGCGCGGCGTAAGGCGGATGCCCTGCGGCGGCACCAGGTCCATGAACGGGTCGTGCTCCGGCGGCAGGTGCTGGTGCACCGCGGCCATGACCTGCTCATAGGCCTGCGGGCCGGTGATGCCGAGCACGTTGGGGAACTTCTCGCGGATGGTCTCAGGCCGCGCGCCGAGGCAGCCGGTGACCAGCACCTGGCCGTTGGCGGCCATGGCCTCGCCGATCGCCTCCAGCGACTCGTCCACCGCGGCCTCGATGAAGCCGCAGGTGTTCACTACCACGAGATCCGCGTCCTCGTAGGTCGGCACGGTCTCGTAACCCTCGGCGCGCAGGCGCGTGAGGATGCGTTCCGAATCCACCAGCGCCTTGGGGCAGCCCAGGCTGACAAAACCGATGCGTCCGCTCATGGCGCGGATTCTAC
>CAYPTW010000205.1:0-2708 GCA_964413755.1 uncultured Thioalkalivibrio sp.
CCGAAGCAGGTGCGGCGTAAGGGGCTGAAGCTGGTGGTGCAACGCGCCAGCGAGGGCGAGCTCGCAGCGCACGAGGCGGCGCTGGACCGGCTGGACCAGGCGGTCGGCGGTCCGTGCATGTGGCGCCAGGCGACCTCTGAGGTCCCGGTCGAGTCCTAATCGCAGCCCGTCAGCCCGGCGATCCACGCGCTGATCAGGGCCAGCCCGTCTTCGTCCGTTTCCAGGCTGCCGATCGGCGGCATCGCATGCGCGTCGCGCAACCCCATGCGCAGCCAGATGAGCGAGCGGCCCGGATCGCCCGGGCTCAGCAGGCGAGCGTCCTCGATGCCCAGGTTGCTGCCGGTAATGCCCGGGACGTCGCAGGTGGCGGTCGCACCGAGTGTCACGTCATAGCGCAAGTCCATGGCCGATGGCGTCGGCCCGCCCGGCCGGTGACAACCCGCGCAATTGGTGTGCAGGTAGGCGCGCGCCCGTGCAGGCAGCGCAGCGCTGCCAAAGGGGTCCGGCAGCGCTGGCAGCGCAGCGGGCTCAGCAGTCAACGGTGGCTCGAGCAGTTCGATCGCGTCCAGGGTGAGCAGCTGGTTGGCGGTGCGATCGGTCTGGGGATAGAGCAAGTCGCCGTTGAGCTGCGCGATCTCCAGGCCGAGCGATCGGCCGGCCGCCGCCGTGTGGCACTGCAGGCACTCGGCTTCACTCGGGAACAGCCAGGGGCGGCCGGAGATATCGACGAGCGCCCCGCCGATGACCCGCGTCGCGTCGGTCTGCGCTTCATTCCAGGCGTAGGTGTAGCCCGCCCATACGCCGTCAGGGTGGCGCATGAACAGCCGCGTCTCGATGAGCTGGTCCTGCCGCCGGAAGTTCTTCATTAGGACGGCGCCCGGCGGGAAGTCGAAGTCCCCCTCGGCCGTGAGCGTGATGCGCGTGCCATCCGGCAGTGCGAGCCAGCGACCCTTCTCGGCGCCGTCCGACCAGAAGGGCGCATTGGGCTGATAGGGGATCAGCCCGGCGGCAGGCTGGGTGGCATCGGCGGGCGCCACGCAGCCGGTGTCGGAGAGCCGGTCCGGGATGGTGGTCGTCGATCCGCCGCCGGTTGCCTGCAGCGCATAGATGCCGCCGCCGTAATCGACGATGAAGAGCGTACCGTCCTCCGCCTCGCCGAAGGACGCGATGTTGCGGCCGGTCTGTGCCAGCAGGGTCTTGTCATACTGTCCGGATTCATCTGCATCGAGCACCCACAGGCGCCCGGAGACGAAGTCGCCGAACAGGTAGCGCCCCTGGAACTCGGGCAGCGCCGGCCCGCGATACACGTAGCCGCCGGTTACCGAGCTTCCCTCGCTATGGGGATAGTCCAGCACAGGGTCTATGAGCCCCGCGGAAGGGCAGTCGGTTGCGGGGTTGTAGCAGACGAAACCCTCACGAAAACGCCAACCGTAGTTGCCGCCGCGCTCGATGATGTCGATCTCCTCGCGCGCGTTCTGACCGACGTCGCCGGCCCACAGGCGGCCCGTGGCGCGATCGAAGCTGAAGCGCCAGGGGTTGCGCAGGCCCCAGGCGAAAATCTCCGGACAGTCCGCCGCGCCCTCGCCGGTGGCGCAGCGCGGGTTGCCGGCGAAGGGATTGTCGGGCGGAACGGTGTAGTCGCCGTCGCCGGAGACGTCGATGCGCAATATGGCGCCGAGCAGGTTGGTCGTGGTCTGGGCATTGTTCAGCGGGTCGCCGCCGGAGCCGCCGTCGCCGATGGCGATGTACAGGAAGCCGTCGGGGCCGAAGCTGATGCCGCCGCCGTTGTGGTTGTTGTAGGGCTGGTCGATGGTGAGCAGCACTTGTTCCGATGCGGGGTCCAGAGACAGCCCGCCGTCGGTGCTCTGGAATCGTGAGACCACCGACTGCATGCCGCCGCTGGGGGGCGTGCGCGTGTACGAAACGTAGGCGATGCGGCTGCTGGCGTAATCCTGTGCGAAGGCGAGACCGAGCAGGCCGCCTTCGGACGCGGTGTTGACGACTCCGGAAAGGTCCAGGAACACGCGGGTGCTCGATACGTCCGGCTGGTTCTCGAAGCTGTGCACACGCCCGGTCTTCTCCAGTACGTACCACTGCGAGGCGTCGCCTGGAGCCTGCAGCATGAACAGCGGCTGCTGGAAACTCAGGGCCGGGAAAGCGCGCTGCACCGAAAGCGCCAGCGTGCTGGCCGGGCGGGGTGGCGCGATGCAGGTGGTATTCACTGGCCGTGCGTCCAGGCCGGGAGGCGGTGCCGGATCCGGGTCGCCGTCGTCACCGCCGCCATCATCGGGTGGTGGGGGCGGTGGGGGTGGCGGAGGAGGAGGAGGCGGCGGCGGCGGAGGTGGCGGCGGCGGGGCACTGCCGCTGTCGTCCAAGGGGGCTTCGCTTGATGATCCGCCGCATCCTGACAGGGGCATCGCCACTGCCAGCAGCAGGGCGATGGCTATCCCGCCGGGAACGGATGCGCTTGCGCGTTTGAAAGTATCCATGCCTACCCCTGGAGCGGCTTGATGTAGCCCTACGGCCGTCGAGCAAGACCAAGAATTGTGCTTCTACGTTGGACGAGTCAAGCAAACGTTTCCAGCCCGCTCGGGTCGGACCGGCTTAAGCGATTGAAAAATATTGGTTTGGCGGCGATAAACCGGCTGGTTTTGGGCCTTACGTGACACAGAATCCCGGGTTCGCTGTCATGTAAGGGCTGCACGGCT
>CAYPTW010000206.1:0-2673 GCA_964413755.1 uncultured Thioalkalivibrio sp.
GCGAGGTGCTCGCGGTGCAGATAGGGGGTGCCGACCTCGACCAGCTCCATCCCGCACTCGCGCGCCAGGAAGCGTGCCAGCGGGATCTCCAGCTGTGAGTCCGGGAGCAGGCTGACGCGCTTGCCGGCCAGAGCCAGCGCCTGCCGTTCCTCCATGCAGGTGTTCAGCTCGGCCAAGGAGGAGCACAAGCACCTGCCGGTATGCTGTCTATTGCCCACTCTGGAGACAACCTCTACGGGCCGGCCGGGATAGACGGGTGAAAGATCGAGAAGGTATCGGTGATGTCGGACAGTCGTGCGAGTCCGCGCCAGAGCGCGGTCGCCCCAGGGTTGCCGTCACACTTACGCCCGAGGAAGCCGCCGAGCTTGGCGACCATCTGCATCGCCTCGCCCAGGGTCGGCGGTGTCTCGGGCGGGTTGGGTGAGCGGTGATGATGGCAATGCAGGGCCTGCCACTCGGCCTCCTCGAAGAACACCGAGCAGGGCACATCCGGGGTCTCGCGCCCGAGCTTGCTCAGCCACATCACGCGCCAGGCGACCACCAGATCAATGGCGAGGCAGGCTTGCAGGCCCTCGGCGCGCTCAAGGCGGCGGTCCTCAATGCGGCAGCCGCTTTTCAGCGTGCGATGAAACACCTCAATGTTCCAGCGCACGGCATACCAACGCAGGCGCTCGAGGGCGTCTTCCAGGGTGACGGTGGCCACGGTGGTGAGGAGCAACCATTCGACCGGCTCAGCGCCAGCGGGTGGCTTGGACTCGATGGCGTGCACCGCCCACAATGCCAGTGCGGGGGCGCCCTTGAGGCGCTTGGGTGGGTGCAGTTGAATGGCCGCGCCGCGGATCTCCAGTTCTGCGACGCGCGCCTTGCGTCCGCCGCGCCCCGGGATAGCCAAGTCGCAGTGGCCAAGCAGCGGGCGCGTTGGCAAATCATTCCACAGCGGTGTCTGCTCGTTGTCGTCGTCGTCGACCCGGCGTTGTGTGGCACGGTTGGCACGCACCAGCAGGTCCGGGCCATCGCGGTCTTGCGTGGCCTCTTGGAACAACTCATAGATGTCCGCCTCGCGGTCGGCGACGCTGACCAAGCGCGTGTCGGGGCACAGGCGCTGGAACGCGGCGGTGCGCCGGAAGCTGTCCAGCCAACGCTGGCTCTCCTTGTCGGTGATCGGGCGCTGCTTGCGCTGTGCGGCTTGGTCGGTCTGCTGCGTATCGCGCGCCCAGACGTGGATGTCGACCAAGCCCAGCGGCACGCCCGCGGGCGTCAGCGCCAGCGTGTCGTGCAGCTTCAGCCCTTGGGCACCGTCGGCACGGGTGTTGATCGGCCCCAGGTCGCGGGTGGCCGGATGGGCGTCGTAATTCAGGCTGGTGGTGTCCTGCGCCGTCAGCACCACCGGCTGCTCGGCGATGCGTGCCGCGGTGGCCTCGTAGTGGGGATGGAGCAGGGTGTGTAGGTCCACTTGCGGATTATTGAAGAAGCGATAGGCGGCCTTGGTTTCGCTGGCATTGCCCTGCAGCGCGACCGGGATCGGCGCGGTGGGCTGTGCGGCAAACGCCGCCGCCAGGCCGAGCAGACGCGGGCGCAGGCGCGCGTCGGGGAAATCCACCCGGCCGAATTCCTGTTCGGCCCAGCCGAGATCGCCGCCGGCGTCCGCGCTCGGATCGAGTGCTATTGGTGGCGGCAAGCCCAGCACCGGCGCCGGACGTTGGCACAGCACGCGGCGCCAATCGGGCTGCAACGGCAACACGTAGATGGCCTTCACGCCCAGCGCAGCATGGTTGTCGCGATCTTGGCGTCCGCGCCCGCTGGTCTCCCCCAGGCGCTGCCAGTTGGCCGCCTTATAGACCGTGCCGGCAAAGCGGCGCTCGTCGACAAAGGTCTCCAACAACACCGGCGCTTCACCATAGCGTTGCGGCCAGTCGACCTGCAACCGCCGTGCGGCCAGCGCCAGCACGTGCGAGCCGAGGTTCGCCACCTCGATGCTCGGCAACAGCAGAAAGCGGCTGTTGGCGACCACCCGCGACAGCTGGGCGCGGCGCGCATGCGGGCACCAGCCGATCCACTCGTCGCGTGCCGCCAACTGCCAGGCCGCGGCGCTGAAGCCCAGCGCACCCAGCCAGCCGACCACCGGCGAGCGGATCAGATAGCGCTGCTGCGCCCCGCACAATGGGCCGCCGCCCAACGGATGATGACTCTCAAGCATGCGCCGCCACAGTGCGGACAGCTCCGGATCGTCCACCGCCACCAATGCGACTCCACCAAGCGCTTCCAGCGAGCCGCTGAACGCCGGCCCTGCGAACGGCTCCGGCACCACCGCCTCGCGCGCCTGCGGCGCCGCGCAGCGCGCCGCGGGCAACTCGATCAGGCCGCGGCGCTCCAACTCCACCAGCGCCTTGCGGCTGCTGACTTCCTTCGGCTTGCCGGCAGCATCGTGCCAACCCAACCAGCTGCACACCCGGCGCGACAGCGCGCTGCGGCTCAGAGCGTCGTCTGCCGCCACGGCGCAGCGAATCCGCTCAAGGACCTCGTTGGTGAATGTCTGACCGCAGAGCCGCATGAGGCGCTACGGTACCGGCAATCAGCGACTGTGTCCAGTGTGTCCAATAGACAGGCCATGCCGGGGGTGCGCCGGAGGATGTGCTCGCGGCCGTCGGGCTGAACTGGTCCGATTTGTACGCG
>CAYPTW010000207.1:0-2656 GCA_964413755.1 uncultured Thioalkalivibrio sp.
CATGCCCTCGGGCAGCCGGCGGCCCTGTGCGGCGGTGTTACCGCCGGCGTCATTCTGCACCTAAACGGTCGGTTTGAAAGTGTCGGCGAAAAGCGCGCGCGCCGCCGCGCGTGAGCGAGTGGCGGCGCGCGTTGCTCAGGACTCGATGCGGTCCTTCATGCGGTAGCTCTGGCCTTCGATCACGACCGTCTCGGCGTGATGCAGAAGCCGGTCGAGGAGTGCCGAGGTGAGGGTGGCATCGTGGTTGAAGATCTCCGCCCAGTGCTTGAACACCCGGTTGGAGGTGATGACGGTCGCGCCGTGCTCGTAGCGCTGGCTGATGATCTGAAACAGCAAATCGGCGCCGGTCTTATCGATCGGCAGATAGCCCAATTCATCGAGGATGAGCAGCGCCGGCTTGCGGTAGCCGTCGAGGGCCTGTTTCAGACGCCCGCCGCGTTGGGCCGCGGCGAGCGTATTGATCACCTCCACAGCGGTGGCGAAGCGCACGCTGTAGCCCGCAAGGCAGGCGGCATAGCCGAGCGCGGTGGCCAGATGGGTCTTACCGAGGCCGACGGTGCCAAGAAAGATCACGTTGTGCTTGTCGGCGACGAACTGCAGGCGGAACAGGTTCTGGACCTGCAGGCGATTGATCGCCTTCGGCCAGCTCCACTGGAACTGCTCCAGCGTCTTGAGCACCGGAAAGCGCGCCTGGGTGATGCGCCGTTGCACGCTGCGCTCGCGGCGCAGGGCCGCCTCGCCCGCCGCCAGGCGGGCCAGATAGGCGAGGTGATCCCAGTGCGCCTGCGCCGCCTCGCGGGCCAAGGCCGCATGCTGCTCCTGCATGAAGGGCAGCTTCAGATACGCCAGTTGTTCCGGCAACGGCTCAGCGCGCGGCGTTGTCGTGGTGGTGTTCATGGCGTCTCCTCGGCATCGTCGGCGCGGGCTTGGTAGAGCGTCAAATCCGGCTGCGGCATGTCCAGCTCCAGCAAGTCCTGCCGGCGGGTGAGCTGCAAGGCCGCCGGTTCGGGCAACAGCCGTGTGCGGCTTTCGAGCACATTGGCGATGTACTCGCAGCTGAACGCCTCAAAGGCGAAGGCATCGGCCAGCGCCCGCGCGGTGGCCTCCACGCCGTAGATCTCGCTCAGCGCCACGATCTTCTGCACGTGGTGGGCGGGATTGAGCCGGCGCTCGGCGAGCGCGCGGTAATACGCCTCGGCCTGCGGGGAGAGGCTCAAGAAGCGCCCGAGCAGCTTCTGCGCACGGGCGTTGCGCCGTTGTTCGAGCAACGCCTTCGGATGATCCGGCAGCTCGAAATCCCGGTGCCGATCCCAACAGCGCACATGGCGCGCGATCAGTGTCTGCCCGTCATAGACGCAGAGGCGCTCCGGATACACCTTCACCGTCAGCAACCGCCCGGCGTATTGCGCCGGCACCGAGTAGCGGTTGGTGTCCCAGCGCACGCGAAAGCTCGGCGAGGCGCGCACCGCCACCACCTGCGCCACGTCGAAGGGGTGCTCCGGCCCCGCGTGCAGCGCCGAGCGCTCCTCGGCAAAGCGATCCACCGGGCGCTGGTGCGTCTCCCCGTGCACGCGCACATTGGCGATGGTGTCCATCCACACCCGTGCGGCCGGATTCAGGGCGCTGAAGTCGGTGATGTCCAGAGCGTTGAGGAAGTTCTTCTTCACATAGCCCACCCCCGACTCCACCCGCCCCTTCTCGTTACCCTTGCCCTTGTTACAAGCAACGATGCGAAAGCCGCAGTGCTGGGCGAAGTCCAGATAGCGCGGATTGAACACCGGCGCCGCGCCGCTGATGCGCTGCAGCACCGCCGATTTCAGATTGTCCACCATCACCTTTTCGGGGACGCGATTGGCGAAGAAGGCAAAGGCGTTCTGATGACAGGCGAGGAACTGCTCCATGCTCTGGCTCAGGGTGAACTCGACATACAGCAAGCGGCTGTAGCACAGCACCATCACGAACAGCGACAAGCGCCGACGCGTCGCGCCGACCGCCACCGTCCCCCACGAGCCCCAGTCGACTTGGGCGCATTCGCCGGGGCCGAACGACAAGGTCAAAAACGCCGCGGTCCGAGGCGGGCGTACCTGGCGCACGTAGTCCTTGAGGATGCTGATCCCGCCGCGGTAGCCCTCCTCCTCACGCAGGCGCTGAAACACCTGCTGGGCGCTGTAGCGGTGCGCCTCCAGCCACCGGCGGATGGTCGGCTTGTGCGCGTCGAGCTTGCTCGCCCGTGGCCGCGATTGGCGCGGGCGAAAGCGCGGCTCGGCGAGCCAGGCGGCCACCGTGCGCGGGTCCAGGTCCAAGGCCTCGGCGATCTGCGCCGCGTTCAGCCCACGCCGGGTGTGATGGTCGTGAATGGCGCAGTAGGTCTGATAGTCGATCATCGCCGTAGCTCCTGGGCCTGCTGCAGGATCGCCCGCAGCGAGCGCAGCTCGCCGGCGGCACGCGCCGACGGCCGCGGCCCGCACGGTGACGACGCCGGTACCGTCGGTGGCGGCCCGTCCAATGACAACACCTGATACAGCGGCGCCTGAAAGGCGATCAAATCGGCCCGCACCAGTCCGCCGCGCGCCGCGCGCACCTGCGCCTCGGACCAACCGAGCAACGCCGCGATGGCGCCATCGCCGTAGAAGCTCAGCCCCTCGGCATCGGCCAC
>CAYPTW010000208.1:0-2645 GCA_964413755.1 uncultured Thioalkalivibrio sp.
CACCTGATGATCAACCGCAACCACATGCTGGTGGGCGGCATCCGGCCCCATTACTACTGCCTGCCCGTCGCCAAGCGCTCGACGCACCAGCTGGCCCTGCGCCGCGCCGCGACCTCGGGCAACCCGCGCTTCTTTCTCGGCACCGACAGCGCGCCGCATACCGACGACAACAAGGAAAGCGCCTGCGGCTGCGCCGGCGTGTTCTCGGCGACCAACACGCTCAGTTGCCTCGCCCACGTCTTCGAGGAAGAGGGCGCGTTGGACAAGCTGGAAGGCTTCGCCTCGCTCCATGGCCCGGCGCGCTACGGGCTGGAGCCAAACGCGGCGCGGATCACACTGGAGAAGGGGGAGCAGCCGGTCGTGTATCCCGCGAAGATCGCGACCGGGGCCGGCCCCGTCACTTTGTTCGACCCAGGCCATGACCTTTACTGGCGCGTCGTGACATAGACCCCGAAAATTCGTACGAATTTTCGCACCCTGCGGATTTTCGTACGAAAATCCGGCAAGACCCGAGGAGCGCCCCCAGAATGATCCCGACAAGCTATCCCGACGACGCCACCATGGCGCGGATGACTGCGCGCATGCTTCTCGACATCCGGGCCATACATTTCGACACCGAAACGCTCTTCACCCATGCCTCCGGCAAACAGGCGCCCACCTATATCGATTGCCGCAAGCTGATCTCTCACGTCCGCATCCGCGCCACGGTCATGGATTTCCTCACCTGCAAGGTGATGCGCGACGCGGGGCTCGAGGCCTTCGACGTCATCGCGGGCGGCGAGACGGCCGGCATTCCCTTCGCCGCCTTCGTGGCCGAGCGCATGGCCCTGCCGATGGCTTACGTTCGAAAAAAGCCCAAGGGCTACGGCCGCGATGCGCAGATCGAGGGCGAGATGCCCGAAGGCGCGCGGGTCCTGCTGGTCGAGGACCTCACCACCGACGGCGGATCGAAGCTGAAATTCGTCGATGCGATCCGCAGCGCGGGCGCGAGCTGTGCCCATGCGGCCGTCGTATTCAACTACGGCATCTTCCCGGACACCGAGGCGCAGCTCGCCGCCCACGGCTTGCGGATGCACCACCTGACGACCTGGGCCGACGTGATCGCCGAAGCCCGCCGCAGCGGCGACTTCACCGACGCGACGCTGGCCGACGTGGAGCGATTCCTCGCCGGACCCGAAGCCTGGCGGCAGGCCCGCGGCCTGCCCTGACGCGGGAACCGGCGCGCCGCGCTTGGCCCGTTGCGAATCGGACACAATCCCGCGACAAGCGCCCGCGGATGCGGTATGATGCACTCTCCGAAGCCCGATATATTGTACGCAAAAGGCCTCACAGGATACTCACAGCGTTGTCCGATTGACGGCCAGGCAGGCCCACGAGCTATACCGCTCGAACACCCTCCGCAGGGACGCGGACGGAGGGAGACACGATCAGGGGAGCAACATGAACGAGCAGGTGCCCGTGCCGGCGGACATGCCATCGCATCACATGCAGGCCAACGGCGAACCCGACGGGCTGCCGCCGCACAACATCGAAGCCGAACAGCAGCTTCTGGGCGCGATCCTGTCCTCCAACGACGTGCTCGACCGCGTCGAGGATCTGGTGAAGCCCGATCACTTCTTCGACCCGGTCCATCGCGAGATCTTCCGCAAGGCCGCCTCTCGCATCGCCCAGGGCCTGGCGACCGACGCCACCACGCTGAAGAATTTCGTGGCCGAAATGAGCGGCCTGAAGGATCTCGGCGGCGCGGAATACCTCGTCAAGCTGCAGCTTTCGGCCATCGCCACCAGCGCGGCGCGCGACTATGCGCAGCTGATCCACGACCTCGCCGTGCGCCGCGCGCTGATCGACCTGGGGGCCTCGATCTCGGACCGGGCGCGGTCCATGCGCGAGGACGTGCCGCCCGACGCGCAGATCGTCGAGGCCGAGCAGGACCTTTTCAAGCTCGCCTCCACCGGCACCACGAACCGCGGCTTCCAGTCCTTCCTCGCCGCGCTGCACGAGGCGGTGCAGACGGCCAATGCCGCCCATAACCGGCAGGGCAAGCTGGCGGGCCTGTCCACGGGGCTCACGGACATGGACCGGATGCTGGGCGGGCTGCACAAGTCCGACCTGCTGATCCTCGCCGGACGGCCCTCGATGGGCAAGACGTCGCTGGCCACCAACATCGCCTTCAACGTGGCCCGCGCCTGGAAGGAAGGCCGCCGCGAGGACGGCACCCTGGGCACGGTCGATGGCGGGGTCGTGGGCTTCTTCAGCCTCGAGATGTCCTCGTCCCAGCTGGCGCAGCGCGTCCTGTCCGAGGCCGCCGAGATCCCGTCCGAGCTGATCCGCAAGGGCGATCTGACGGAGGAAGAGTTCCGCCGCTACCTCCGCGCCGCGGGCGAGCTGGAACACTGCCCGCTCTATATCGACGACACGCCTGCGCTGCCGATCAGCCAGCTTGCCGCCCGCGCGCGGCGGCTCAAGCGCTCGCAGAAGGGGCTCGACCTGCTGATCGTCGACTACCTGCAGCTGGTGCGCCCGGCCACCGCCAAGGACAGCCGCGTGAACGAGGTCTCGGAGATCACGCAAGGCCTCAAGGCCATCGCCAAGGAACTCGACATCCCCGTGATCGCGCTCAGCCAGCTCAGCCGCCAGGTCGAAAG
>CAYPTW010000209.1:0-2623 GCA_964413755.1 uncultured Thioalkalivibrio sp.
CGGTGGCGCCCACGGGCGTGGCGGTGATGACGGACATCTCGGCCTACCTCGACTTCGTGCTGGCGCTGTTCTTCGCCTTCGGCTTTGCCTTCGAGGTGCCCGTGGCGACGGTGCTGGCCGTGTGGGCCGGCTTCACCACACCCGCCAAGCTCGGGCAGAAGCGACCCTACGTGCTGCTGGGCGCCTTCGTGCTCGGCATGCTGCTGACCCCGCCCGACATCATTTCCCAGACGCTGCTGGCGGTGCCGGTCTACATCCTGTTCGAGGCCGGCATCATCATGGCGCGCGTCATGGTGCCGGGGCACCGCGAGGTCGAGGCGCAGCAGCGCGAAAGCTAGGGCGTCGCCTTGCGCTCCGCCACGGCAAACTTCTCCAGCTTCTCCGGCGTCGCCTCCTGCTGGTACTGCCGCTTGTACTCGCCGTAGGGCATGCCGTAGACGATCTCGCGCGCCTGGTCGTAATCGAGCTCAACGCCGTGCTCGCCGGCCGCGCCGGCGTACCACTTGGAGATGCAGTTGCGGCAGAAGTAGGCCAGGTTCATCAGGTCGAGGTTCTGCACCTCCGGGTACTTCTGCAGGTGCTGCAACAGCTTGCGGAAGGCCGCCGCCTCGATCTCGGTGCGCGTGCGCGGGTCGATTTCCGGGCTCATGGCAGTCAGGCTCCTGTGTTCATTCTGGCGGCCGGCGGAACACGTCGTCCGCGGGCACGACCTGGACGGAATCCGCACTGAAACCGAGCGGCAGCACCTCGATCACCTTGTCCTCCGCGAGCAACTCGTCCGGCTTGGGCGAGTTGTACTGCATCGGCGAAGGCTGGTCCGTGACCAGGCGCTGCTTCAGGTCGGCGGCATCCGGCGTAATGAAGACGAATTTCACGTCCTCCGTAGAGAGGTGCTCGCGGATCACGCGGTTCACGTCCTCTACGGTCAGCTGCGCCAGTTCCGCACGCACGTAGGCGGGAAAATCGGGAATGCCGTACCAGGCGCTGTCGATGGCGTAGCCGAGCAGGGCGGGCTGCGAGCTCACCAGCTGCGCGACCCACTTGTCGAGAAACGCACGCGTCGCCTCGAACTCGGCCGCCGAGAGCCCCCGCTCGATGAGCTTGTCCAGCTCGAACATGGCCACCCGGGTAGCGAAGTGCGCCGTGTCGTTGCCGGTCAGCGGCCGCAGCCAGACCTGGAAGATCTGCTGCTGGCGGTACAGGTTGGGCTCCGGCTGGGTGAGGTACATGCCGCGCGGGAAGTACTCGACATAGGCGTAGTCGCCGTAGTTCATGCCGCGCTTTTCGCGGATGCGGTCGTAGAGGTGCGAGTTCTGGCTGCGATGCTGGCCCAGCCACTGCGTCGCCAGCCACAGCGCGACCCAGTCAGGGTCGCCGCGCTTGAGCTCGATGGGGAAGCCGAAGGACACGGCATGCGCCATGGTGTCCTTCTCAAGGATCAGGGCCCGGTGGCCGTCGATGGCGGGCGCCTCACCAGGCTCGATGGCCACGGCAGCGCCTTCCGGCAGGCCGGCCAGGTCGCGGCGCAGCCGCGTGGCGAAGTCCTCCGGATAGCCGCCCGCCAGGCCCACGGTGAGGTTCGCCGGCGAATAATGGGCCGCATAGAAGGCCTTGACGTCGTCCAGGGTCAGGGCCTCCACGTCTTCCACCAGGCCCAGGGTCAGCGTGCCGTAGGCATGCGCCGGCCCGTAGATGAACTGGTACAGCGCTTCCTTGCCGAGCTCCTCGTCGTTGTTCGCGACCAGGTCCGAGAGGATGGCGTTCACCAGCTGGGTCTTGAGGCGAGTGAAGTCTTCCTCCCGCCAGCCCGGCGTGAGCAGCTGCTCGCCCGCCAGGGCGTACCAGCCGGACAGGTTGTCGCGATGCACGGTGCCGCCGAACGCGACCATCTCCTTGCCGACCTGGGCGCCGAAGCCGGCGGCCATGGGGTACATGGCGTCCCTGATCTCGTCGATGGGGCGCGCCGCGGAGCCGCCGTCGGCGACCATCATCGCGGTGAGCTGCGCCAGGCCCTTCTTGCCGGGCGGGTCCAGCGCCGCGCCGGCGCGGAACACGAAGGACACGTTCACCAGCGGCGAGCTCTCGCTGCGGCGCTCGACGAGGACGAAGCCGGCCGGCTCGACGGCCTGCGCCGCGGCCGCGAGCGCGTCCACGGAGGGGCCGCCGGATTCCAGCCCTGCCAGCGCGTCGCCCTGGGCGATGACGCCGATGGTGCGCACGTCGTCGCGGAAATGGCGCCCGGCTGCAGCCTGGAGGTCGGCCGGCTCGAGTGCTGCCAGCGTCGCATAGAACTGGTTGATGGTCTCGACCGTGCGGTCGTACTGCACCACCTGCGCCAGCTCGCCGGCAATGGCCACCGAGTTGTCGAGGCCGGCGAGGAAACCGTAGCGCATGCGGTCCTTGATGCGCTCCAGCTCGGCCGGGGCGATGGTCTCGGTGCGGGCGCGGGCGAAGGTGGCGAGGATCTCGTCGCGCACCCCCGCAGCCGCCGCAGGGTCGGTGATCCGCGCCATGACCCAGAACAGCCCCGGGTCACGGTTCATGCCCATGTAGCTGAACATCTGGTCGACCACCTGGCGCTCCAGCACCAGCTTGCGGTACAGCTCCGAGTTGTCGGAGAAGT
>CAYPTW010000210.1:0-2592 GCA_964413755.1 uncultured Thioalkalivibrio sp.
CGCAAGAGTCTCCCGGTAGTCGATGTCGAGGGCGGTTTGCATCCCTGCGGCGCGTGCGATTTCAAGCGCCTTGAGCGTGGCCGCTTCGACCTTCGGGTGGCTTAGGTGCGTTCCTGTTGCCACGACGGCCGCCCACAAACCCGCGCCCAGCGACATGGCGGCCCAAACCGCCAAATTCGCACAGACCAGTTGCGCGAATCGAAAACGATTGACGCTGGCGACTTGATTGCAACCTTCCAGCAACGCGTTGAAGGGCGCTTCCGGCCAAATCCGGTCACCCCGCCGAGGCCGGCGAGCGTCTCCTAGCCCGGATATCTCACCAGGGGGTTGAAAAAGGTCGTCCTCTCTGGCATAACGCTTGTGAGAACAACGAGTTATGCGCCAACAAGAGGACGACCTTATGATTACAGAGTGTAGCGCCGAGCAGCTGGAATTTCACGCCCTGGGTCGCCGTGCGGTGGTCGGAAAATTCGATGGGGGCATGATCAGCTCCGACGGTGGCGGGCTGCTGCTCGCCGAGGTCGAGGCGCGGACCGGGATCCTCGCGCGACTGGCCGAGCAGTTTACCGATCACCGCGATCCCGAGGCCATCGAGCACACGGTGCGCGACTTGGTCGCCCAGCGGGTGCTTGGCCTGGCACTGGGCTACGAGGACCTGAGCGACCACAATCGCCTGCGCCTGGATACGCTGCTGGCGGTAGCGGTGGGCAAGGATGACCCCAGCGGGCAGGATCGCGTTTGCGAGCGCGACAAGGGCAAGCCCTTGGCCAGCTCCAGTACGCTCAATCGCCTGGAGCTCACGCCCGAGGATGCCGACGCCACAGCGCGCTACAAGAAGATCGTGGCCGATCCTACGGGCATGGACCGTTTGTTCGTCGATTGCTTCCTGGAGGCCCATGCGCAGGCGCCCGCGGAAATCTGGCTCGACCTGGACGCCACCGACGATCCCATCCACGGGCACCAGGAGGGGCGCTTCTTCCACGGCTACTACGGCGCCTACTGCTACCTGCCGCTGTACATCTTCTGCGGCGAGCATCTGCTGTGCGCACGGCTGCGCAAGTCCGACATCGATGCCTGCGCGGGCAGCGTCGCAGAGCTTGAGCGCATCGTCGCGCAAGTTCGCGCACAGTGGCCGGAGACCAAGATCATCATTCGCGGCGACTCCGGCTTCTGCCGCGAGGAGATCATGGCCTGGTGCGAGGCCCATCGGGTCGACTACGTCCTCGGCCTGGCCAAGAACGCGCGCCTGCTGGCCGCCAGCTTGAGCGCGCGCGTGCAGGCTCAGATCGACTTCCTCGACAGCGGCGAGGCCAGCCGCGTGTTTTGCGAATTCGACTACCAGACCCGCGAGACCTGGAGCCGCGAGCGGCGCGTCGTGGCCAAGGCCGAGCATCTGGCCAAGGGCGAGAACCCGCGCTTCGTGGTCACCTCGCTCGGGGCCGCGCAGGCCGATGCCCGCACCCTCTACGAGGATCTCTACTGCGCCAGGGGCGATATGGAAAACCGCATCAAGGAGCAGCAGCTCGACCTCTTCGCCGACCGCACCAGCACCCAGACGATGCGCGCCAACCAGATCCGCCTGTACTTCTCCTCCTTCGCCTACGTGCTGCTCTGCGCGCTGCGCCGCTTGGGGCTCAAAGGCACCGAGCTGGCCCGTGCCCAGTGCGGCAGCATCCGCACGAAGCTGCTGAAGATCGGCGCCCAGGTGCGCATCAGCGTGCGCCGCATCTGGGTGTCTTTCTCCGAGAGCTACCCCTACCCCGAGCTGTTCGGCGCAATCCTCGACAACCTACGCTCCCCGCCGCCGGCCGCCACCGCCGCCTGAGCACCGGCGCGGCGCGCTCCGCGCCGCATCACCCCGTCGCCGACGGCATCCTGCGGGACGCCGGCGGGCCGGTATGTCCGACATCCACCATTTTCGCTCCGGAACGCCACGCTTGACCCTCTCTGAGCCGGCATTGACTGCGGCCCCATCGAAATAAGCCCACCTCGCACCCACTGGAGCCGGCCGCCAGCCCTGATCGCGCCTCCTCGCCCGCCCCGGAGCCCAGAGCGAGGCGGCTGGTGATTGATGCGGGCTAGGCCAGGCCGAATCTGGCCTTGGCCTCGGAGAGCGAGACCTCTCGGCCGGCGTCCAGGTCGGCCAACCCTGCGACCACGGCGCGCATGAAGAAGGCGCGCTCCTCGGCGGCCTGCTCGTAGTCGGACAGGGACTGCATCACCGCGACCCCGCGGCCTCGGCTGGTGAGGAGCACCGGTCTATGGGCCTCGGCGGCGTGTCTGACGACGCGACCCAGGTTGACCTTGAGGTCTGACAGCGGGACCACGTCTCCGGAAAATTTCACGCTCATCGATGCGGAAGCCCGAGTTTATGGCGTGCCGAAAATAGCGCCTGTGAACTGGTCTGACAACAGGGCCTCCAATGGGAATATGAAGCTCGAGGTGCCGTTGCGGCACAGGGACGTGCGCCGCGGTTCAAGTGCGCGCGCATTCGCAACTGTGTAGCGAGACGAAGACTATGTCTTTCGCTCCGCGTCCCGGAAGACGTCATGGAAAATGTCTTCGTCGTCGATTCCTTTAGGTACGGATGGG
>CAYPTW010000211.1:0-2590 GCA_964413755.1 uncultured Thioalkalivibrio sp.
GCGGCTCTGCGGCCGCAGTGGCGGCGCGCCTGGTGCCGGCGGCGACGGGCACCGATACGGGCGGCTCCATCCGCCAGCCCGCGGCGCTGACCGGCATCACCGGCATCAAGCCGACCTATGGGCGGGTGTCCCGCTACGGCATGATCGCCTTCGCCTCGAGCCTCGACCAGGCCGGGCTGTTGACCCAGACGGCCGAGGACGCGGCGCTGCTGCTCGGCGCGATGTCCGGTCACGACCCGCGCGATTCGACGTCAGTGGACGCCCCCGTGCCCGACTACGTCGCCGGGCTCGACGCGCCGCTCGACGGGCTCCGCATCGGCGTCGTGGAGCAGTTCCTCGACGAGGGCCTGGACGCCGCGAACGCTGCGGCGGTGGAAGCGGCAGTGAAGGTGCTGGAAGGCCTCGGCGCAAGCGTGCAGCGGGTCAGCCTGCCCAGCATCGGCTTGTCGGTGCCGACGTACTACGTGGTTGCGCCGGCCGAGTGCTCTTCCAACCTGTCGCGCTTCGACGGCGTGCGCTTCGGTTACCGTGCGGCCGGGCCGCGCGATCTCGAGGACCTGTACAAGCGCAGCCGCGGCGAGGGCTTCGGGCCCGAGGTCAAGCGTCGCATCATGACCGGTACCTACGTGCTCTCCGCGGGCTATTACGACGCCTACTACCTGAAGGCCCAGCGCGTGCGCCAGCTGATCGCGGCCGACTTCCACCGCGCCTTCGAGGAGGTGGACATCATCGTCGGGCCCACCTCGCCGACGCCGGCATTCGAGCTCGGGGCCAAGGTGGACGACCCGGTCACGATGTACCTCAACGACATCTACACCATCGGCGTGAACCTCGCCGGGCTGCCGGGGCTCTCGGTGCCCTGCGGTTTCGTCGACGGGCTGCCGGTGGGGTTGCAGATCGTGGGGCGCGCTTTCGACGAGGGGCGCATCCTCAACGTCGCCCACCGCTTTCAGCAGGCCACCGACTGGCACGCGCAGGCGCCCGGCGGCGCCTTCGCCTGAGGAACGAGCACATGGAATGGGAAACCGTCATCGGGCTGGAGATCCACGCCCAGCTCGCCACCCGGAGCAAGATCTTCTCCGGCGCCTCTACCGCTTACGGCGCCGCGCCCAACACCCAGGCCTGCCTGGTCGACCTGGGCTATCCCGGGGTCCTGCCCGTGTTGAACAACGGCGTGGTGCGCATGGCCATCGCCTTCGGCCTGGCCACTGAATCCACCGTGGCCGCGCGTTCGGTGTTTGCGCGCAAGAACTACTTCTATCCCGACCTGCCGAAGGGCTACCAGATCAGCCAGTACGAACTGCCCATCGTGCATGACGGACGCATCGAGATCCGGCTCGAGGACGGCGCGCGCAAGACGATCGGGATCACCCGCGCCCACCTCGAGGAGGATGCGGGCAAGTCGCTGCACGAGGACTTCCACGGCCAGTCGGGCATCGACCTGAACCGCGCCGGGACGCCGCTGCTGGAGATCGTGTCCGAGCCCGACCTGCGCTCGGCGAAAGAAGCGGTGGCCTACATGAAGGCGATCCACCAGCTGGTGCGTTACCTGGGCATCTGCGACGGCAACATGCAGGAAGGCTCGTTCCGCTGCGACGCCAACATCTCCGTGCGGCCCGTCGGGCGCCACGAGTTCGGTACGCGTGCCGAGATCAAGAACCTGAATTCCTTCCGCTTCGTCGAACGCGCCATCCTGTTCGAGGTGGAGCGGCAGATCGACATCCTCGAGTCCGGCGGCAAGGTGGTGCAGGAAACGCGCCTGTACGACCCGGATAAGGACGAAACCCGGCCGATGCGCAGCAAGGAAGAGGCGAACGACTATCGCTATTTCCCCGACCCGGACCTGCTGCCGCTGGAGATCGGCGCAGAACAGGTCGAGGCGGTGCGCGCTGATCTGCCGGAGCTGCCGTGGCACAAGCGGGACCGCTTCATCGCGGAATACGGGCTGTCGGACTACGACGCCGGGGTGCTCAGCGCCGGGCGGGCGGTGGCGGATTATTTCGAGACGGTCGCCGCGGGCCTGGAAGACAAGAAGCTCGCCGCCAACTGGGTCATGGGTGAGCTCGCGGGCGCCCTCAACAAGGCGGGTCTCGACATGGCAGCCAGCCCGGTGAGTGCAGATGCGTTTCTCGGGCTGCTGCGCCGCATCGAGGACCAGACCATCTCCGGCAAGATCGCCAAGGAAGTGTTCGAGGCCATGTGGAACGGCGAGGGCGACGCCGACACGGTGATCGAGGCGCGCGGGCTGAAGCAGATCACCGACACCGGCGCCGTTGAGGA
This sequence comes from uncultured Thioalkalivibrio sp., assembly GCA_964413755.1. GTDB lineage: Bacteria > Pseudomonadota > Gammaproteobacteria > Steroidobacterales > XN24 > XN24. The sequence continues at coordinate 2,281 of CAYPTW010000211.1, forward strand.
CGTCATCCGCGAGGTCATGGCGGCGAATCCCGGCCAGCTCGAGCAGTATCGTTCGGGCAAGGACAAGCTGTTCGGCTTTTTCGTCGGCCAGGTCATGAAGGCTACGGGCGGCAAGGCCAACCCGGCGCTGGTGAACGAGTTGCTGAAGAAGCTGCTGGCCGGTTGATGAGCGGCGGCGATGCGCTGCGGCGCTTCATGTTCGAGGACTTCCCGGTCCGCGGCCAGCTGGTGCGGCTGGAGGACAGCTGGCGCGAGGTGCTGGCGCGCCAGGACTACCCGCCTGCCGTGCGCAGCCTGCTGGGCGAGGCCA
>CAYPTW010000212.1:0-2566 GCA_964413755.1 uncultured Thioalkalivibrio sp.
GCCAGGACGGCCAATAATCGGCGTCTCCCTAGGCCAGCAGTGACCCGGACGGCTCTGGTCGCTGGGCTGACGTCGCTCAAGGTCGCGGGGTCCGGGGCATTCCACCGTGCGCGGTGCATAAGGTTCATTCTACGGCGCCGCAAGTGGCGGCGGGGAAAGCTTACCGGATCGTAACCGGGCTCAAGCGTCACCGCCGCAGCGCCTGTCCATGTCTTGCGTCAATAATGGGTGCGGCTTGCGTCCCCGGTAATGCCGTCGCGACGTCTATACTCGAAAGGTTAGCCTGCTCACCAGCAACGGAGCGGAGATGCCAAACACCAGTCCGTCTTCCGAACAGATCAGCGCGGCCGTCGAGCGCTCGCTCGCCCGTCTCGGCCGACGCCCCGACGCCGTCCTGCAGCACTTGATCGCGCTGCAGCAGGCGTTCTCATTCGTGCCCGATGAAGGCATCGGTCTGCTGGTGCAGGCACTGGACGTGACGCGCGCGCAGATCCTTGCGGCGGTGGATTTCTACGCCTTCCTGCACCTGGCGCCGCGCGGCGGCTACGACATCCTGTTCAGCGACAATATCACCGACCGCATGCTCGGCAACCGCCGGTTGATGGGGCTGTTGTGCGCCAAGCTGGACGTCATGCCCGGCCAGACGCGTGCCGACGGCCGCGTCAGCGTGGATTACACCTCCTGCACCGGCATGTGCGATCAGGCGCCGGCCATGCTGATCAACGGCTATGCGCTGACGCGGCTCGACGACGACCGCATCCGCCACATCGCGGCGCTGGTCGACACGCGGGTGCCGCTGCCGCATTGGCCGCAGCAGTTTTTCGCCGTCTCCAACAACGTCCACCGGCCCGGGCTGTTGCTTTCCGACCTGGACGCGCGCGATGCCGGCCTGGACGCGCTGATGGCGCATGGCGCCGATGCGGTGCTGGCCGAGATCGAGCGTGCCGGTCTGCGCGGACGCGGCGGCGCCGGCTTCACCACCGCGCTCAAGTGGCGCTTCTGCCGCGAGGCCGACAATCCGGACAAGGTGATCGTCTGCAACGCCGACGAGGGCGAGCCCGGCACCTTCAAGGACCGGGTGCTGCTGACCTCATACGCTGACCTGGTGTTCGAGGGTATGACTCTGTGTGCCGGCGTGGTCGGCGCGCGCGAGGGCTTCGTCTATCTGCGCGGTGAATACCGCTATCTGGTCGAGCACCTCGAGGCCGTGCTGCAGCGCCGGCGGGAGCAAGGCCTGCTCGGCCGCGGCATCCGGGGCCGCGACGGCTTCGATTTCGACATCCGCATCCATCTCGGCGCCGGCGCCTATATCTGCGGTGAGGAATCGGCGCTGATCGAATCGCTCGAGGGCAAGCGCGGCGTCACGCGCAAGCGCCCGCCGTTCCCGGTCACCGAGGGCTATCTGGACCGGCCGACGGTGGTGAACAATGTCGAGACCTTCCTCGCCGCGGCGCGTATCGCCGAGCACGGCGGCTACTGGTTCCGCAGCGAGGGCACGGACAAGTCCGCCGGCAGCAAGATCTTGAGCGTCAGCGGCGACTGTGCGCGGCCCGGCATCTATGAGTATCCATTCGGCACCCGTGTCGAGCAGGTGCTCGCGGACTGCGGTGCCGAGCAGACGCAGGCCGTGCAGGTGTCCGGCGCCGCCGGCGCCACGCTCGGCAGGGACGAGTTCCAGCGGGTGCTGGCCTTCGAGGATTTGCCCACCGCCGGTTCATTCATGATCTTCGACGCCAGCCGTGACCTGTTGGACATGGTGCGCAACTTTGCCGACTTCTTCGTGCACGAGAGCTGCGGCTTCTGCACGCCCTGCCGCGTCGGCGGGAAACTGCTGCGTGACCTGGTGGAGAAGGTGGCCGCGGGGCAGGCATCGCGGCACGACCTCGACGAGATGCGCTTGATCGCCGACGTGTTGCGCCGTGCCAGTCACTGCGGCCTCGGCCACACGGCGCCGAATCATGTCCTGAATACCCTGGATAAGTTCCCGGAGCTCTATGAGTCGAGGTTGGTCAGCGCGGACTACAGCCCCGCCTTCGACCTGGACGCGGCGCTGTCGGAGGCGCGCGCGCTGACCGGACGTAACGATGCCGATGCGCATATCGCGGCCGAGGTCTGAGGGGGAAGTGGCGAGGAGCGAGGGGCGAGGGGCTAGTGCTGCATTGCGGAAACGGTCTCGGAACGGCTGCACGGCTGCACCGGGCGCCAGACCTTTAGCGGGCGGCGGATGACAGCGGCGAGACGTGAGAGACAGAACCATGACAGAACGCAGCAGTTTTCGGATCGACGGCACGCGCATCCCGTTCGTCCCTGGGCAGACCATCATGGACGCCGCGCTGGCGGCCGGGGTCTATATTCCGCATCTGTGTCACAACCCGGAATTTGCGCCTCACGGCAGCTGCCGGGTTTGCGTGGTGCGTGCCAACGGGCGTGATGTGTCGGCCTGCACGGCGCCCGCCGCGCTCGACATGGTGGTCGAGAATGAAACCGATGATGTCCGCGCGCTGCGCGTCTCGATCCTGCAGATGCTGTTCGTCGAGGGCAATCACGTCTGCCCGGCCTGCGAGAA
>CAYPTW010000213.1:0-2514 GCA_964413755.1 uncultured Thioalkalivibrio sp.
CGCTTTCCTTCCAGGCTGAGATTCATTTCTTCGCTTCCTTTTTGCGCCCTGATTTCTTGCCGGGTTGCTTCTTGTGCAATCCTGCTCCGCAGTCGACGCTGGCGCGCTGCAGGTCATCCAGCCGTAGCGCCGTCAGGCAGCCGCCGTAGACGCATCCAGTGTCGACGCTGAAGATATCATCGGACGCTATATCGCCCACCAGCGACCAGTGCCCGAATACCAAGCGCAGTCCGGCGCTGCGGCGACCGGGGAACAGGAACCAGGGCACCAGGCCGAAGCGTGGCCGGTCGGCGGGCCCCTTGTTGGCGAGGTCGAGGCTGCCGTCCGGACGAATGAAGCGCATGCGGGTGAAGGCGTTGACGATGTAGCGTAGCCGTTCGATACCCGCCAGTCCGGGCGACCACAGGTCGGGCAGGTTGCCGTACATGTCATGCAGGAATCCCCCCACGTCCTCGGATTGCAGGACGGCTTCCAGCTCCGCGGCCGCTCCACTGGCGCCTCCGAGGTCCCACTGGGGCGGCAGGCCGGCATGCACCATGGTGAAATCCAGCCCCTCATCGTGGTGCAGCAGCGGGCGCCGGCGCAGCCAGTCCAGCAGTTCGTCGCGATCAGGCGCCGCGAGCACCGGGCGCAGGGTGTCACCTTTCTTGTCTGCTCGTGCCCCGGTCCACGCCGCCGCCAGGAGATGGAGGTCGTGATTGCCCAGGACGGTGGTAGCCAGGGCGCCCAGGTCGCGCACGAAGCGCAGGGCCTCGAGCGACTGGGGACCACGATTCACCAGGTCGCCGGTGAACCAAAGGCGATCCGTAGCCGGGTCGAAGCGGACTCGATCCAGCAGGCGCTTGAGTGGATCCAGGCAGCCCTGGAGGTCGCCGATGGCGTATACCGCCATCAGTGCAGGGCGCCCGGTCTCGCCAGGGTAAACGCCGCAATGGGCGCCTCGAACTCATTTCCGGAGGCGTCGATCATGGTGTAGGCGCCGCGCATGGAACCGACGGGCGTAGGGATGATCGCGCCGCTGGTGTAGCGGAAATGCTCGCCGGGCCGGATCAGCGGTTGCTCGCCCACGACGCCCTCGCCGCGCACTTCCTGCACGCCGCCGTCGGCATCGGTGATGATCCAGTGGCGCGACAGCAGCTTGGCCGCGACCGGGCCGTCGTTGTGGATCATGATGCTGTAGGCGAATGCGTAGCGGCCCTCCTCGGGCTCACTCTGGTGATCCAGGTACGCGGTGTCCACCTCGATCCGGATCGGGCAATCGGCCATGGGGCTCTCCGTCAGGCTAAGTTCGCGGAAAGCCCGATTTTACACGAGGTCGCGGCCTAACCCGGCAAGCGCACCGCGAGCACGTCGCAGGGCGCTGCATGCAGCACCGCGTCCTCGGTCAGGTTCACGATCAGCGCCAGGCCGTGCCGCTCCCGGCTGCCCAGCACCACCAGGTCGGCGGGCCATTCGCGCGCCTCCCGCAGCACCTCGCTCTTGATGGTGCCGGCGATGACCTGCTGCTCGCGATCCGCCAGGCCGGTATCCCGGGCCAGCTCCGCGAGCCGCTTGCGGGCGCCTGTCACCAGCTCTTCCTCGATATTGACGGCGGGGAGTAGCGCCTCACCCATCGGCTCCACCGGGACGTATTCCACCACGTGCAACAGCTTCAGTTCCGCCCCGGTCACGCCGGCCACTGCCTTGGCCCGCGCCAGCACGCGCTTGCTGTGCTCACCGAGGTCCATCGCCGCCAGGATCCGCTTGTATTCCATGTGCGCACCTATGTGGGTGGAGCCTACCCTGAGTTTAGCAGCGCGTGAGCGCAAGGCGCGCAAATGCCTCCGGCGGCAGGGTCTCGGCGCGTGCACCCGGGTCGCAACCGGCGGCCCGGATGGCGTCTTCATCGACCAGGCCGGAGAGGGCGTTGCGCAGGGTCTTGCGGCGCTGGCCGAAGGCGCGTCGCACCACCTCGGCGAAACGGCCTGGATCGGGAAGGGGGAAGGGCGGTTCTGCCCAGGGCTCCAGCCTTACCACCGAAGACCATACCTTCGGCGGGGGCCGGAATGCGCCGGGCCCGATGTCGAACAGGGGCTCGACTCGGCAGGCCACGGCCAGCATCACGCTCAGCCGGCCGTAGGTCTTGCTGCCGGGTCCGGCGGCCATGCGTTCGACTACCTCGCGCTGGAGCATGAAATGCATGTCGCGAATCACCGGCAGCTGCTCGATGAAGCGGAACAGCAGCGGCGTGGAAACGTTGTAAGGCAGGTTGCCGACGAGGCGCAGTCGTTCGCCGGGGGCGGCCAGTCCAGCCAGCTCGATCTTCAGCGCATCCCCCTGCACCACGTCGAGGGTATCGCCGATCTCGGGACGCGCCGCCAGCCGCGCCGCCAGGTCGCGGTCGAGCTCGATCACGGTCAGGCGCGCGCCGCGGGCCAGCAGCGGCAGCGTCAGCGCGCCTTCACCCGGTCCGATCTCCACCAGGCGCTCGCCGGGGACCGGCGCGACGACTTGCAGGATGCGCTCGATGACCGA
>CAYPTW010000214.1:0-2488 GCA_964413755.1 uncultured Thioalkalivibrio sp.
TCGGCGCGGACCATCGGCTGGTTGGTGGGGATGACCACCACCTCGAGGCCGTAGATCTGCATGAACTCGAACGCTTCGGTGTCGGCCGTGCCGGTCATGCCGGACAGCGTGCTGTACATGCGGAAGTAGTTCTGGAAGGTGATGGAGGCCAGGGTCTGGTTCTCCTGGCGCACCTTCACGCCTTCCTTGGCCTCGATGGCCTGGTGCAGGCCGTCGGACCAGCGCCGCCCCGGCATGGTGCGGCCGGTGAACTCGTCGACGATCACCACCTCGCCGTCCTTGACGATGTATTCCACGTCGCGGCGGTAGATGAAATGCGCACGCAACGCCGCGGACAGATGCTGCATGAGCATGATGTTGCGCGCGTCGTACAGGCTCTCGCCTTCCTTGATCAGTCCCGCCTTCGCGAACAGCGCCTCGACGCTGGCGTGGCCGGCCTCCGTGAGGTACGCCTGGCGCGACTTCTCATCGATGGTGAAGTCGCCGGGACTGTCGCTGTCGGCGGCCGGCTTCAGCGAAGGCACGATCTTGTTCACCGCGAGGTAGGTCTCGGTGCTGTCCTCGGCCGGGCCGGAGATGATCAGCGGCGTGCGCGCCTCGTCGATGAGGATGGAGTCCACCTCGTCGACGATGGCGAAGTTGAGGCCGCGCTGGGCGCGCTGGTCCAGGCTGAAGGCGAGGTTGTCGCGCAGGTAGTCGAAGCCGAACTCGTTGTTGGTGCCGTAGGTGATGTCCGCGGCGTAGGCGGCGCGCTTCTTCTCCGGTTCCTGGTTGGCGTGGATCACCCCCACCTCGAGACCGAGCGCGCGGTACACCGGCCCCATCCATTCGGCGTCGCGCCGCGCCAGGTACTCGTTCACCGTGACGATGTGCACGCCCTTGCCGGACAGCGCGTTGAGGTAGGCCGGCAGCGTGGCGACCAGGGTCTTGCCCTCGCCGGTGCGCATTTCGGAGATCTTGCCCTCGTGCAGGGCCATGCCGCCGACCAGCTGGACGTCGAAGTGCCGCATGCCGAGCGTGCGCTTCGACGCCTCGCGCGCCAGGGCAAAGGCCTCGGGAAGGACGGCGTCGAGCGTCTTGCCTGCGGCCACCTCGGCCTTCAGCTCGGCAGTGCGGGCCTTGATCCCCGCGTCGTCGAGCTGGGACACGCGCTCCTCGAGCGCATTGATCTGCTTGACCTTCTTGCCGTAAATCTTGAGCAGCCGCTGGTTGCGGCTGCCGAAAATGCCTGCGAACAGATTACGCACTACTGGATACCTCGGGGCGGGCCCGCGCAGCAGGCGCCCGTGGAAATGCAAAGCGGAGCGGGTCCGGGGACCCGGCGCTCAAAAAGGGGGTATTTTACGGGCTGGAGCCCAAGCGCGAAACTGCGCGCCGGCAGCGCGCCGGCGGGGCGCGATCCGCCCGGCCTCACCTGAGGTACTGGCGCGGGTTCACCGGGCGGCCGTTGTCGAACACCTCGAGGTGCACGTGCGGCGCCGTGGAACGGCCCGTCGAGCCCACCAGCGCAATGACCTCGCCCTTCTGCACGGCATCGCCCACGGACACCAGGTTCTCGGTGTTGTGGCCGTAGCGGGTCACCAGGCCGTTGCCGTGGTCGATCTCCACCATGTAGCCATAGTTGGCCAGCTTGCCGGAGAAGGTCACGACGCCCGCCGCCACCGCCAGCACGTCGCTGCCCTTGGGACTGACGAAATCCAGCCCGCGATGGAACGAGCGCTTGCCGGTGAAGGGGTCGGTGCGGTAACCGAAGCCGGAAGACATCCAGCCGCCGCGAATCGGCCGGCCCTCGATGCTGGCGGCTTCCGTGAGGCGGCGGTTGAACATCAGCGCTTCGAGGATGTCGAGCTGGCGCGAGCGGTCCTGGATCTGGTGGTCGAGGTCGTCCAGCAGTGCCGTGATCTCGCCGGACTGCAGCGAGGCGGCGTGCTCGATCGCCTCGGGACCGCCGAGGGCGGGTTCGGTGCCGAAGTTGAACTCGCCGTCCTCCAGGCCCGCCATCCCGACCAGGCGCTGGCCGAGGGCGTCGAGGCGGATGATGTGCGCCGAAAGCTGGCCGAGTCGCGCCGCCAGGGCATCGTGGTTGCGGCCGGAGGTGTCGCGGATAGCGTCCAGCTCGGCACGCTGGGCCGCGAGCTCGGCGCGCAGGTCGGCGAAGATAGCCTGTTCGGGATCGGACTGGGACATGCGGCCCGCAAGGAGGCCGGCGGTGAAGACGAGGGCGACGGCCGCGACGGAGGCCACCAGCACCTCACGGAAAGTCAGCGGCACCTGGCGTGTGTGACCTTTCCGTGTCATGTAGATAAAGAAGTTCATCGGTCCCACCGCCTGCGGTCGAATGTGTACCGCGGGGTCGAACCCGTGCTGAAAAGATATTGCATACGCTGTGTTTTCATCTCGTTTGGCAGCTCCGCTGTCGTCAGTCCGACCCCGCTTGGGGGTCGGGCACCTCGGACCGGTGGCTTTGCGAGGACGCCTCTCGACGCCT
>CAYPTW010000215.1:0-2443 GCA_964413755.1 uncultured Thioalkalivibrio sp.
AGCTTGAGCGCGCTTTCGATACCGCGGATGTCCTGCTTGGCGCGGTTGATCGAGGCGTCATCGATACGGTTGATGACGTTGGGCGCGACGATCGCGGCGAGGATGCCGAGAATCACCACCACGACCATGATTTCGATCAGGGTAAAGCCGCCCTGGCGCAGCCCGCGAGGGCCCGCGCGAACGGCGCTGGAAAGTCTGTTGCTCAGGAACATTTTTCGGCCTCGAATTACGGGCGCCGGGACCTGGCCCGGTCGCCGCCAACGGAATGGCACAGATGATATCAGAACGACCCGGCGGGGCCCGCCCGTGGCCGGCCACAGTTCATCATCGCCCTGTCTATAATGACCCGCTGAACCTGGAGGAGTTTCACCGATGTCCATTGCCGCCGTTTTCCCCGGCCAGGGGTCCCAGTCCGTGGGCATGCTGGCCGGCCTGCTGGAATCAGAGCCGACGGCCGCCGCCACGCTGGAGGAGGCCGGCGAAGCGCTGGGTTACGACCTGGCCGCGCTGTTGCGGGACGGTCCCGTGGAGCGGCTCAACCAGACCGAGATCACGCAGCCGGCGATGCTCGCGGTGGGGGTCGCCGCGTGGCGTGCCTGGCGCGCGCGGGGCGGCAGGATGGCCGATGCCATGGCCGGCCACAGCCTCGGCGAGTACTCCGCGCTGGTATGTGCCGGATCGATCGATTTCGCCGCTGCGCTGCGCATCGTGCAGCTGCGCGGCCAGAGGATGCAGCAGGCCGTGCCGCAGGGCGCCGGCGCCGTGGCCGCGGTGCTCGGCCTCGAGGACTCGGCCGTAGTGGACGCCTGTGCCGCGGCGGCAGCGCAGGGCGGCGTGGTGGAAGCGGTGAACTTCAACTCGCCCGGCCAGGTGGTGATTGCGGGCGACAGCGCGGCCGTGGCGCGCGCGATCGAGCATGCGCAGGCCGCGGGCGCGCGCCGCGCCATGATCCTGCCGGTCAGCGTGCCGGTGCACTGCGCGCTCATGGACCCGGTAGGCGCGCAGCTCGAAGAGGCGCTGCAGGGGATCGAGGTGAGGCCGCCGGAAGTGCCCGTGTACCACAACATTGACGCGACGCCCCGCACCGACCCGGACGATATTCGCAATGCTCTGGCACGCCAGGTCCATCGCCCGGTGCGCTGGGTGGAATGCGTGCAGGCCATGCAACAGGCCGGCGCCAACCCGTTCATCGAGTTCGGTCCGGGCAAGGTGCTGTGTGGCCTGGTGCGGCGCATCGACCGCGGCCTCAGCGCGCTTCCGGTGGAAGACGCGGCTACACTGGCGGCAGCGATCGAGGCGACGGGAGGAGCGCAGCATGCATGAGCTGAAGAACGAGGTGGCAGTGGTGACGGGGGCATCCCGCGGCATCGGGCGCGCCATCGCCCTGGCACTGGGCGGCGCCGGAGCCACTGTGGTCGGCACCGCCACGTCCGAAAGCGGCGCCGAGGCCATCAGTGCAGCGCTGGCCGAGGCGGGCATAAGCGGGCGCGGGATCAGGCTGGACGTGGCCGACGACGCGTCCGTGGAGCAGGCCCTGGCGGACGTGTCGGCGCAAGAAGGCGCGGTGACGGTGCTGGTCAACAACGCGGGGATCACGCGCGACGGCCTGCTGCTGCGCATGAAAATCGAGGACTGGCAACAGGTCATCGAAACCGACCTGACCGGTATCTACCGGACCAGCCGGGCGTGCCTGCGCGGCATGATGAAGGCGCGCCGCGGCCGTATCGTGAATATCGGTTCGGTGGTCGGGTTGATGGGCAACCCCGGCCAGGCGAATTACTGTGCAGCGAAGGCGGGGCTGGTCGGTTTCACGCGTTCGCTGGCCCGGGAGGTCGGCTCGCGCGGCATCACGGTGAACGCCGTCGCGCCCGGCTTCATTGCAACGGATATGACGGCTGCGCTCTCGGCGGAGCAGCGCACCGCGCTGGAGAAGCAGATCCCGCTGGAACGCCTCGGCGCAGTCGAGGACATCGCGCATGCGGTGCTTTTCCTGTGTTCTCCAGGCGCCGGATACATCACCGGCGAGGTGATCAACGTCAACGGCGGCATGTACATGGCTTGAGCCCCGGGCCCGCGGCGTGTAGAACCACCCGTTACATTCCAATACAATACGGCGCGCGGTGCAGTCCGGGTCATGGGGACGCCGGGATGATCCTGCCGCCAGCAACGAGGACCAAGACGAGATGAGCAGCATCGAGGAACAGGTAAAGAACATCGTCGCCGAACAGCTTGGCGTCAAAGAAGAAGAAGTTACGAACGACGCCTCTTTCGTGGACGACCTGGGCGCAGACTCGCTGGATACCGTCGAACTCGTGATGGCGCTCGAAGAGGCCTTCGAGTGCGAGATTCCGGACGAGGAAGCCGAGAAGATCACGACCGTGCAGCAGGCCATCGACTACATCAAGGCCCGCTCCAACTGAGCCGGCGACCCGGGCGCCCCGCG
>CAYPTW010000216.1:0-2422 GCA_964413755.1 uncultured Thioalkalivibrio sp.
CACTGGGCGAGCTAAAGATTTCGCCGAGCCCAGGGGACCCTGTCATGGTCCGGCCGCGGTCTGACGGCTGCCCGGACGCGGCCGGGGTCAGCCCTCGAGGGCGAGCTCGTCGACCTTGCGCCAGCCGCGCGGCAACAGCGCGCCGCGGCGCGACCGCTCGCCGAGATAGGGCTCGAGGTCGCGGGGCTTGAGCGTCATCACGCGCTGCCCGCACACCACCTTGAGCGCGGTCTCCGGCGGCAGCACCACGGCGGATACCATGGCCTCCTCGCCCGCGGCGAACTTCTTCGCGTCGATCCCCAGCATCTTGTTGCCACGACCACGCGCCAGCTCGGGCAGCTCGGCCGCCGGGAACACCAGCAACTTGCCGCTGCTGCTGACGGCAGCCACCAGCGCACCCTCGCTGCCGTCGGCGGGCGCCGGGCGCAGTACCTGCGCCTTGCCGCTGGTCTTCAGCACGTGCTTGCCGCTGCGGTTGCGCGAGGCCAGCTCCGACAGCTGTGCCACGAAGCCGTAACCGTCCGAGGCGCTCAGCAGCCACTTGTCCTCCGGGGCGCCGATCAGCACGCCGGCGAAGCTGGCGCCGTCCGGCGGGTTGAGTCGTCCGGAGAGCGGCTCGCCCTGCCCGCGCGCCGACGGCAGGCCGTGCGCAGGCAGGCTGTACACCCGGCCGGTGCTGTCCAGGAACATCGCCGCCTGGTTGCTGCGACCGCGGGCGGCGGCGAGGAAGGCGTCGCCGGAGCGATAGCTGAGACTGGTCGGATCGATCTCGTGACCTTTCGCCGCCCGCACCCAGCCGCGCTCCGAAAGCACGATGGTCACCGGCTCCGCCGGCAGCAACGCAGTCTCGTCCAGCGCCTGCGCCGCGGCCCGCTGCACGATCCGCGTGCGCCGCTCGTCGCCGTACTTCTCCGCGTCCGCAGCGAGCTCTTCGCGCACCAGCTTCTTCAGCCGCGCCTTGCTGCCCAGCGTCTTCTGCAGCGCCTTGCGCTCGGTGGCCAGCGCGTCCTGCTCGCCGCGGATCTTCATCTCTTCCAGCTTCGCCAGGTGGCGCAGCTTCAGCTCGAGGATCGCCTCGGCCTGGGTGTCCGAGAGCCCGAAGGTCGACATCAGCACCGGCTTCGGCGCGTCCTCGCTGCGGATGATGCGGATCACTTCGTCGATGTTGAGGTAAGCGACCAGCAGGCCGTCGAGCACGTGCAGCCGCGCCTCGACTTTTTCCAGGCGATGCTGCAGGCGACGGGTGACGGTCTGGACGCGGTACTCGAGCCACTCGGCGAGCAGCCCCACCAGGTTCATCACCCGCGGCCGCCCGTCGAGGCCGATGATGTTCATGTTCACGCGCACCGTGCGCTCGAGGTCGGTGGTGGCGAACAGGTGCGCCATCAGCGCCTCGCAGTCGACCCGGTTCGAGCGCGGCACGATCACCAGTCGCGTCGGGTTCTCGTGGTCCGACTCGTCGCGCAGGTCCTCCACCATGGGCAGCTTCTTGGCGCGCATCTGCGCGGCGATCTGCTCCAGCACCTTGTTGCCCGACACCTGCCACGGCAGCTGGTTAATGACGATGTCGCCGTCCTCGCGCTCCCAGCGGGCGCGCAGCCGCAGCGTACCGTTGCCGCTCTCGTAGATGGCGCGGATGTCCGCCACCGGGGAAACCAGCTCGGCACCGGTGGGGAAGTCGGGCCCGCGCACGTGCTCCAGCAGCTCGTCCAGCGACGCCTTGGGATTTTCCAGCAGGTGAATACAGGCGCCGACCACTTCGCGCAGGTTGTGCGGCGGGATGTCGGTGGACATGCCGACGGCGATGCCCGAGGCGCCGTTGAGCAGCACGTTGGGGACGCGCGCCGGGAGCCGCACCGGCTCGTTGAGCGTGCCGTCGAAGTTCGGTTGCCAGTCCGTGGTGCCCTGGCCGAGCTCCGCCAGCAGGGCGGCGGCATAGGGCGTGAGGCGCGCCTCGGTGTAGCGCATGGCGGCAAACGCCTTGGGATCGTCGGGCGAGCCCCAGTTGCCCTGGCCGTCGATGAGCGGGTAGCGGTAGCTGAAGGACTGCGCCATCAGGACCATCGCCTCGTAGCAGGCGGAGTCGCCGTGCGGATGGAACTTGCCGATCACGTCGCCGACGGTGCGCGCCGACTTCTTCGGCTTCTGCCCGGCCGACAGGCCGAGCTCGCTCATGGCGTAGACGATGCGCCGCTGCACCGGCTTGAGGCCGTCGGAGACGTGCGGCAGGGCGCGGTCGAGGATGACGTACATCGAGTAGTCGAGGTACGCCTTCTCGGTGAACTCTTTCAGCGGCAGGCGCTCGACGCCCTCGAAGTTCAGCTCCAGGTCCTTCACGGCGTCACCTCCGCGAGGTTGCCCTTGGCCTGCAGCCACTCGCGCCGGTCCGCCGAGCGCTTCTTCGCCAGCAGCATGTCCATCA
>CAYPTW010000217.1:0-2418 GCA_964413755.1 uncultured Thioalkalivibrio sp.
AGCCGTGGCGCCCCTGGCCCGCGGTGAAGGCGGCCGCGCCTTTGCGCGCCTCCTGGCGCAGGGCCTCGAGCCCGGCGCGAAACTCGGCCTGCAGCGCCGCCATCTCGTCAGGGAAGACACCGTAGCGCAGGGCGTCGCGATCGCTGCGCAGGCAGACCTGCGGCGCCTCCGCCAGCGATTCGGCAAGGGCGATCGCGGCGGAAAGCGCCGTGCCTTCCGCGACGACCCGGTCGCACAGGCCGATGGCGAGGCATTCCTCAGCGTCGATGCGCCGCCCGCTGAGCACCAGGTCGAGGGCCCGGCCCAGGCCGACGATGCGCGGCAGCCGCACGGTGCCGCCGTCGATCAGGGGCACGCCCCAACGCCGGCACAACACACCCATCCAGGCGGTACGCTCCATCACCCGCAGGTCGCACCACAGCGCCAGTTCCATGCCGCCGGCTACGGCGGGCCCGGCAATGGCCGCAATCACCGGCTTGCTCATGCGCAGTCGCGTCGGTCCCATCGGTCCCAGGGGTGGTTCGCCGCGCTCGCCGAAATGCAGCTGCGCCAGCCATTCATCCGCCCGCCCGTGCGCCAGGGTCTTCAGGTCGAAGCCGGCGCAAAAGTTGCCGCCGCTACCCGTCAGCACGGCGACCGCAGCATCTGCATCGGCTTCGAACGCCAGCATGGCGTGATACAGCTGCAGGGCGGTGGCCGGGTCCACCGCGTTACGCAGCGCGGGCCGGGAGAGGGCGACCACGGTTATGCGGCCGTGGCGCGTGACCTCGACGTTCTGCGATGGACCGGGTGTGGCGGCGTCATGCATGATCGGAAGCTATTGATTTGAAAGGAGACTGTGGGCCATGTTACCCTTGTTCCACTCTACATGACGAACCTGGAGACCGCTGCTCGCGCGGCGTTTAGCCGATGATGCGTGCCGGACCAGACCGCTGGCTTGCCCGGGGTGCCGGGCGATTTTCAGCTCCTGCCCTCGGTGGCGGGCCCCGGGCGGACGTCAATCACTTGCTTTAGGACAATTCAGGCCCGGTACCTCAGGCCCGGGTCCCAAGGAGTTTATTTCATGTGTGGAATCGCCGGCGAGATGCGCTTCGACGGCGCTGCGGCCGACACCGGTCGTGTGCAACGGATGCTCGACCTGATGAGCGCGCGCGGACCAGACGACGACGGGCTGGTGGCGCAGGGACCGGTTGCGCTCGGCCACCGGCGCCTCGCCATTGTCGACCTGTCCGAGCGCGGGGCGCAGCCCATGCGCGACCAGGAACTCGGGCTCACGATCGTCTTCAACGGCTGCATCTACAACCACGACGAACTGCGCCGCCGCCTCTCCGCCGAGGGCTACCGCTTTTTCTCCCGCAGCGACACCGAGGTGATCCTCAAGGCCTACCACGCCTGGGGTGAGCGCTGCGTGGAGGAGTTCATGGGCATGTTCGCTTTCTGCCTGCGCGAGCATGACAGCGGGCGGCTCTTCCTGGCGCGTGACCGGCTCGGCATCAAGCCGCTGTATTACAGCCATGAGGGCGGCGTATTCCGCTTCGCTTCTGCCTTGCCGGCATTGCTGCGCGACGGCCTGGCGAGCACGGCGCTCGATCCGGCCGCGCTGCATCACTACATGAGCTTTCATTCCGTGGTGCCGGCGCCGCGCACGCTGTTGAAGTCGATACGCAAGCTCGCGCCCGGGTGCCGCATGCGCATCGAGACCGACGGCACGGTGCGGGAGGAGCGCTACTGGTCGCTGGAGTTCGGCGCGCGGGACGGAGACCCCGGCAGCCAGCAGGAATGGGAGGAGGCGGTGCTCGAGAGCATGCGCCTGGCGGTGCGCCGGCGCCTCACCGGGGACGTACCGGTCGGCGTGCTGCTCTCGGGCGGACTGGATTCCAGCCTCATTACCGGGCTGCTGGCGCGCGAGGGCGTGCCGCACCTGAATACCTTCACGGTCGGTTTCGAGGACGTCGGCAAGGAAGAGGGCAACGAGTTCCGCTACTCGGACCTGGTGGCCCAGACCTTCGGCACGGAGCACCACCAGGTGTTCATCGACTCCAGCACGCTGCTGAAACACCTGCCGGGATGTTTTTCCGCCATGGCGGAGCCCATGGTGAGCCACGACAACATCGGCTTCTACCTGCTGTCGCGCGAAGTCTCCAAGCACGTCAAGGTGGTGCAGAGCGGGCAGGGCGCCGACGAGGTCTTCGGCGGTTATCACTGGTACCCGCCGCTGCTCGAGAGCCGCGACCCGGTCGGGGATTATGCGCGGGTGTTCTTCGACCGCGACCATGCCGAGTTCGCCGAGGCCGTCAATCCGGACCTCGTGGAGCGGGATTTCAGCCGCGAGTTCGTGTCCGAGTGGTTCGAGTCCGCTGCGGCGCAAGCGCCGGTGGACAAGGCGCTGCACATCGACACCAACGTCATGCTGGTGGA
>CAYPTW010000218.1:0-2401 GCA_964413755.1 uncultured Thioalkalivibrio sp.
CTTGACCTGACTATTAACCATATCTCCCCTCTCCGACGCCGCGCTGGGCCTCCATTGCGAGCACGAAATCGGCGGCGCGCTGGAGTCCGATCCAGAGGGTCTGAGGGCCAGGGAAGCCGTCGGACTTGCGGTTGAGGAAGCCGCCGAGGCCGGCGACCATGCGCACCATCCGATCCAGCGTGGGCGGAGTCTCAGGCGGGGGCTTACGCTCGCTGACGATATAGACGGCGTGCCACTCGGCGGTCTCGAACACCACATCGCAGGGCATCTCGGGACATTCCCGTCCGAGCATGGTGAGGAACAGGACCCGCCAGGCCACGATCATGTAGAAGGCGAGCGCCGGCTCCAGACGCTGGAGCGTCTCCAGTTGCAGCTTCTCGATGCGGCAGCCGCTTTTCAGGATTCTGAAGTAAACCTCGATTTGCCACCTGCAAAGGTACCATTGCAGCTTCTCCAGGGCCTGCGCGGGGGTGTCCACGGGCAGGTTGGTCAGCAACAGCCACTCGACGGGGTCCTCGCCGGCGGGCGGGTTGGGCTCGCTGGCCAGGATGGCGGTGATTTCGACCTCGGGGAGCGTGCGGTCGGGGCGACGCGGGGCCGGGAGTGTGACCCGCACGACGCGGATCTCCTGATGGACGGTGCGGGCCGTGCAGCCGTGGCTGGCGGGTCGCTCGAAGGTGGTCTCGGTGAGCACCGCCGCCTCCATCAGGTGGCGGCGCAGGGTCTTGCCATTGGCCAGGAGGCGGTCGTGTTGGCCGCGCACCAGCCAGTCGGCGGCCGCTTCGGGACAGGGCGCCTCGACGAACAGGTCGTAGAGGTCGGCCTCGCGGTCGGCCACATAGGTCAGGCGGGTGTTGGGCAGTTGCTCGGCCAGCTCATTGACCTGCCGGTAGCCGTCGACCCAGCGCACGCTTTCCTTCGCTTCCAGGGGGCGGTTGGGATCCTTGTCCTGCCCCAGGCTGCCGGGCGCGCGCACCCAGCGGTGCACACCGAGCAGTCCCAGGCACAGCCGCTCGGGGGTCAGCGCCAGCGTCGGATGCAGATAGAGTCCCTGGCGGGTCTCCCGGTTGAGCGGTCCCAGGCCCTGCATGGAGGGTTTGCCCGTGTAGTCGAGCTCACTGGTGTCCTCGATACACAGCACCCGTGGGTGCGCCCCCATGCGCGCGACGGTGCAGGCGATGTGGGGGGCGAGCACCGCCTCGGCGGTGACCGCGGCATGGTTGAACAGCCGATAGGCGGCGCGGGTCTCGCGCCAGCCTCCGCAGGCGGCGGGAATGCTCACCGTCGGTTTCTCCCCCAGTTTGGCCAAGGTCCGGCGCGCGCGTCGGTTCAGGCGCTGATCACCCAGGTCGATGCCGTCGAGCTCGGCGGCCAAGGCGCTCATGCCACCCCCAGCGCGGCGCGGAAGTCCGCCACCAGCGGGTAGACGTAGACCGCCTTGCGCGGCAGCGCCGCCTGGTGGGTGCGGTCGCACTTACCCCGGCCTTGGGTCTCGCCCAGATACTGCCAGTTGGCCGCCCGGTAGCAGGTGCCGAGGAAGCGCGGCGTCTCCACAAAGGTTTCCAGCAGCACCGGGCGCTCGCCATAGCGCGCGGCGAAGTCCTCTGCGACCCGCGCCGCAGCCAGTGCCAGGACCTTGGAGGCAAGGTTCTTCACCTGCACCCAGGGCAGGATGAGGAAGCGGGCGTTGTTGAGCACACGCCCCAGATGGGCCTCGCGCGCGGGGCGCTCCCAGCCGATCCAGTGGTCGCGCGCCGCCACCTTCCAGGCCGCCGCCCCGAAGCCGAGCGCGCCCAAGACCCCGTGATCCCACGCGATCAGATAGCGCAGTTGCGCACCGGGCAGGGGCGTGTAACCCAGGTAGTGCCAGCGCGCGATCAGCCCGTTCCACAGCCGCGAGGCCGCCTGGTCGGCGACCGGCGCCAGGCGCAGACCGCTCAGTTGCCCGGCCGCTCCGCCCAGCGGCTGCTGCGCCGGCCAGGCAGCGGGTAGCTTCATCAATCCCCGACCATTGCCGTTGCCGTTGCGTGCCGCCGGCAGTGTGATCAGGCCCGCACGATGCAGACGCAGCAGCCCCACCCGGCAACTCATCAGCTTCGGACGACCCAGCGTGTCCTGCCACCCCAGAGCAGCGCACACGCGCCGCGCCACCTCGGCCCGCAACGGCGGGTCGGCTTCGCCAATCGCCCGCTGGATCGTCTCCAGGTCCGCCGCGCTCAACAGCCGACCACACAACTTGCCACCGCCTGTCTCGATCATCTGCCCTTGCCCCATCGATCCGGATGGGCGCAGATTTCACCAGCTTCGCCGTCCTGTGTCCAGCCCTGGCAGCCTCAGCCGGTCAGCAGAGATGTGGGTAATAGCCAGGCTATAGAACGCGTAAACGGACCATGAGTATATT
>CAYPTW010000219.1:0-2361 GCA_964413755.1 uncultured Thioalkalivibrio sp.
AGCCGAGCACGGGCGGCGCGGCGCCGGCGGCGCCGCCGATGACGATGTTCTGCGGTGTGGCGCGCTTCAGGAACATGGTGTAGACGATGGCGTAGCCGATCAGGCTGAAGAAGGTCAGCACCGCGGTCAGCGGGTTCACCAGGAACCACAGCATCAGCATCGACACCACGCCTAACAGTGCGGCAAAGGCCAGCGCCTGCGCCTCAGTGAGATGCCCGGTCGGCAGGGGTCGGCGGCGGGTGCGGCGCATCACCGCATCAATGCGGGCGTCCAGCACGTGGTTGATGGCGGCGGCCGAGGCGGCCGCCAGGCCGATGCCCAGGGTGCCGAAGATCAGCTTGTCCAGCGGCACCATGCCGGGCACGGCGAGGAACATGCCCACCACCGCCGTGAACACGATCAGGCTGACCACCTTCAGCTTGCACAGCTCGAGGTAATCGCCGAAGCGGACGGCGAAGCTGCTGGCGGGAAGTTTTCTGACCTCGGTCTGCACGGCGCGTACCTTTGCGATGCGTCTGCGACGCGGCAACTGTCCGCATGAGCGGGCGGCCGCGGGCGAACCACATATTCTCGCGGATCGCGCCGCCGGAGTCGATCCCGGCGGGCGTCCTCAGCCGATCCGGGACAGCCGGAGCAGCTTCTTGATGTCCTCCATCATGCCCTTGGGCGCCTGGTCCGCCGGATAGCGCATCATCACGTTGCCCAGCGGGTCCACCAGCCAGTAACCCTCGGCCTGGTCAGGAAAGGCGGCCAGCAGGGTCTCTCCCGCGGTGCCGGTCGCGTCCACCACCACGAGGTCAGGGTGCTCCGCCGCGAGGAAACCCGCTTCCGGCGGCTCCGTGGTAAACAGGTACACCCGCTCGACCCGGTCCATCAGCCGGCCCAGGGCGAGGCGCATCTGCCGGCCGTTGTACAGCGCTTCCTGGCAGGCCTCGTCGCAGGGCGAGTGCGCCAGGAACACCAGCGTCCAGCGGTCGCGCAGGAAGCCGTCACCCTCCGGATAAGCCTCGGTGCCCGGCAACGAGACCACCGGCGTCGGCCGCGGCGGCTGCACCAGCTCGCCGTGGTTGCTGGTCCCGCCCGGGCGCCAGCCCGTGTCGTAGTACAGGAACATCGCCACTGCGAGCGGGCCGAAAAACAGCAGGAACAGGCCCCAGGCCTGGAGATTGCGTCGCTTGGGTTGTGATTGCTTGTCCATGTTCAGTCCGATTTCCTGAAAGACCAGGCGAGATAAAGCACGACCAGGGTGATGGCCAGGGCGAACCACTGCACGGCATAGCCGATGTGCCGCTCGGGGCCGAAGTCCGACGGGCGCCAGTCGCGTCGGAAGCCGTCCGGCTGGCCGGCGTCGAGCAGCACCAGCCCCGGGACCAGCTGCAATCCGAGGGCTGCCGAGAGTTCGTCGCCAGAGGGGAATTGGACCACTTTGGGCCAGCCCGGCGCCAGCGTGGTCTCCAGCTGGATGCCGGGACGCGGCAGGCGATCCAGCTTGCCGCTGACGTTGCGCGGCTCCGCGTTCACGCCGATCACCGGCGCCACGTCGCTGGAAAAGTCGCGCGGGATCCAGCCCCGGTCCACCAGCACTGCGACCCCGTCCGCCAGCAGCAGCGGGGTGAGCACGCGGTATCCCGCCTGCCCGTCCTCCACCATGTTGTCGAGCAGGAACTGCCGCTCGCCGAGGTAGCGGCCTGCAGCCTGCACGGGGGTGTAGCGGCGCAGCCCGTCGAGCCCGGGACTGGAGGCATCCAGTGCAACCGCGGCGCCGCCGGCGGCGAAGTCGTCGAACAACGCCTGCTTCTCGCCGGCGCGGTTGAGCTGCCAGGTGCCCAGCACCAGCAGCAGGGGCAGGAAAAACGCCGTGAACAGGGTGGCGGGCAGCCCGGGGCGGAAGCGGCGCCTGGTGTCGTTCATGTCAGCCGCGCCCCGCTCGCGAAGAAGGGCCCGGAGTATACTTGCGGCTGTGCACGGAGGTTGTCATGAGTCCAATCAAGTTGCTGATCCTGCTCGCGTTCGTCGCGATTGTCGCCAGTCTCGCCTCCGGGCTGGTGTACCTGTTCAAGGACGAGCACGACTCGAAGCGCCTGGTGAAAGCACTGACCTGGCGCATCGGCCTGTCGGTCGCGCTCTTCGTCGTGCTGCTCGTGGCCTACGCGCTGGGCCTCATCACGCCGGGGCAGCTCTGACGCTGCGAGGCCTGCGCGCCGGCCGCTGCATACCGCTTTCCTAAACCAGAAGGGCGTGCAGTGCACGCCCCCCGGTTGCTTGTTCGTGCGCGGACCGGCGTCAGAGCCAGTAGACGAAGATGTACAGGCCCAGCCAGACCACGTCGACGAAGTGCCAGTACCAGGCCACGCCCTCGAA
>CAYPTW010000220.1:0-2336 GCA_964413755.1 uncultured Thioalkalivibrio sp.
CACGATGATCTACACCCACGTCATCAACCGCGGCGGCCGCGGCGTACGCAGCCCGCTGGATTGAGCAGGCAACGTCAGTCCTTGTTCTTGATCGGCGCGAGCAGCATGTAGAAAACCCACGCGAACCAGGACACGAAGATCACCGCCAGCACCCACGCGGCCTTCTCGCCGCCGGTGGTCCGGTTGGAGCCGATGATGATGATGATCGGCAACAGCCAGATGAAGCCGACGACAGCAATCAGTACCAGTGGGGCGACGAGTCCGGTGGCATCCATCGTGTCCAGCACACTCCCGTTTCGGTTGCGAAAGTTGTCGACGCCAGGATACTAGCGCAGGCTCAGCGCGTTGGCCCGCCTAGTCACGCCGTCCCCCGACGCGGCCCGATGGCCCGCGACACTCGCTCCTCGACTTGGTCTTGGTGCAGTTCCGAAACTCGATCACTTCCTTCTGCCACTTGCCGATAATCCAGCGTCCATCGACCTTCGACACCGTGATCGAGATTATTCGCTCCGGGGTGCGGAGAAACACTCTCGCGTCAGCCTCGCAGGGATCTTCCGCGGTATACCTGCAGCGAGCAGACGCGGGCCCGATCTGGATGATCGGGTCCGCATAGAACTCACGGATGGCGACCTGGATTTCCTCGACGTCGACGTCCGAGTACTCGAGGGCCTGTGCCGACATCGCGACACTCGCAGCCAGGAACACGAACTGGGTTCGCAGGATCTTCCCTGGCGGCATATCAGTACCGTTTGACCGGCGCGCGGACGATCGCCTCGACCCGACGGCGGACCAATTGCTCACTGGCGATCCCGCTTGCGTAGCCCACCAGAACCGAGGCGACTATCGGGATTGCGGCTTCGACGGGCCCGGAGAACGCCTCCGGCAACCACCTCTGTTCCATCCAGAAGCCCAGCAGGAAACCCAGGCCAGCACCGCCGACGCCCGTGAACTTGGAAAACAACCCGAGTTGGTCCCGCGCTTCCTTGACGAGGCTTAGGACCTCGGCGTCGCTCCGCCGGGCCAGCAGCGGGAACTGCGCCCGGGCCCACTCGAGGTCGCGTTGGTCGCTCTTCTTCGACACGGATCCTGCCAATGCTTACGTTCGCTAATTGGTCGGCAGAGACCATATATCACAACGAACAAGGGGGCTGCCAACCGGCAGCCCCCTCACAGGAAGGACAAAGAAGAAGCGGGTGCGCTACTTCTGCCCGGCGCTCTTCTTGATCTTCTCCAGCAGCGCGAGCTGCGCGGCGGCCTGGGCCAGCTCGGCCTGGGCGATGGCGATGTCCTTGGCGGACTCGCGGTTCTCCAGCAGGTCCTGGGCGCGCTGCCGCGCCTGCTGCACGGCGGCCTCGTCGAGGTCGTGGGCGCGGGCGGCGGCGTCGGCCAGCACGGTGACGGCCTTGGGCTGGATCTCGATCATGCCGCCGGAGACGTAGAAGAACAGCTCCTCGCCCTCGGGCGTCTGCACACGCACGCCGCCCGGCCGCAGGCCGGTGAGCAGCGGGGCGTGGTTCGGCGCAATGCCGATGTCGCCGAGCTGTGCCGGCGCGAAGACCATGGCCGCTGCGCCGCTGAAGATTTCGCCTTCGGCGCTGACGATGTCGACGTGGATCGTGCTCATCCCTTACTCCGGGCCGCGTGGCGCCGTGTTACTGCAGCTTCTTCGCCTTCTCAACGGCTTCATCGATGGTGCCGACCATGTAGAAGGCCTGCTCCGGAATCGAGTCGTACTCGCCGTCGACGATGCCGCGGAAGCCCTTGATGGTGTCCTTCAGCGAGACGTACTTGCCGGGCGAGCCGGTGAAGGCCTCGGCGACGAAGAACGGCTGCGACAGGAAGCGCTGCACCTTGCGGGCGCGGGTGACGACCTGCTTGTCGTCTTCCGACAGCTCGTCCATGCCGAGGATGGCGATGATGTCCTGCAGCTCCTTGTAACGCTGCAGCG
Source organism: uncultured Thioalkalivibrio sp. (assembly GCA_964413755.1). Taxonomy (GTDB): domain Bacteria; phylum Pseudomonadota; class Gammaproteobacteria; order Steroidobacterales; family XN24; genus XN24. Next base: position 1,949 of record CAYPTW010000220.1, read on the forward strand.
TGGCCTGCACCGCGCGGGCACAGTCGTAGTGCTCCTGGCCGATGACGTTCGGGTCGAGCAGGCGCGAGGTCGAGTCCAGCGGGTCCACGGCCGGGTAGATGCCCAGCTCCGCGATCTGGCGCGACAGCACCAGCGTGGCGTCCAGGTGAGCGAAGGTCGTGGCCGGTGACGGGTCGGTCAAGTCGTCGGCCGGGACGTACACCGCCTGGAAGGAGGTGATCGAGCCGGTCTTGGTGGAGGTGATGCGCTCCTGCAGCTGGCCCATTTCGGCCGCCAGCGTGGGCTGGTAACCCACGGCGGAGGGCATGCGGCCCAGCAGCGCCGACACCTCGGTGCCCGCCAGGGTGTAACGGTAGATGTTGTCGATGAACATCAGCACGTCGCGGCC
>CAYPTW010000221.1:0-2308 GCA_964413755.1 uncultured Thioalkalivibrio sp.
CGGGCTGGATGAAGAACGACCCCGACCTCGATTCACTGCGTGACGATCCCGAGTTTATTGCGTTGACGAGTGGTTAACTCCGCACTCCAGATCCCCACAGCCGGGTTTACTCATATTCCGTTCATGCCCGGAAGGCGTTTCAGGCTGCTGGCATGGCTCGCTGTGGCAGGGCTGCTGCAGGGCTGTGGCGGCGGCTCGGATCCGGCGCCCCTGCCACCGCCCGCGGCCGACAGCAGGACCTACGAGCTGGGTTTCACCCCCTGGCCCTACGCCGCGAGCCCGGACGCAGTCAATTTCGTCTACTCGGAGATCGCTGCGCGGGGCGACTTCATTGCCCATCATCTCGATGCCGGCATTCCGTGGCAGGAAGCCCTCAACGGGACCCCGTATCCGGCGGCAGTCGAGGATGAAATCCGGACGCGGTTGGACCGGACTCCAGCCGGCATGCGCAGCTACCTGGCGCTGAGCCCCCTGAATGGCGCCCGCGACGGTCTGGCGGGCTACTGGGGCGACGCGACCAACCAGCCGCTACCGCCGCCATGGGATACGCGCTCGCTGGACGACCCCGCCGTGATCACCGCCTACACGAACTTCGCCGCGGACCTGATCCGGCGCTTCGCCCCCGACTATTTCAACCTGGGCATCGAGGTCAGCGAACTCGCGTTGAACGACATCGCCGCCTTCGACGGCCTGGTGGCTTTCACGGCCGCAGTGGCCGGCGAGTTGCGCGCCGATTTCCCGGATGTTCGGCTCATGGCGAGCGTTGCGCTCAAGTCGCCGGACTCACCTGCGGCGGCGACCCTGCGCGCGGCACTGCCGGATTTGCTCGCGCACGTCGATGTCGTCGGCATCAGCGTCTATCCCTTCGTGTTCTTCGACCATGAGAATCGCGGCGACCCGGCCAGCCTGCCGACCGACTGGCTGTCCCAGGTCACGGCGCTGGCCGGGGACAAGCCGGTCGCCATCGCCGAGACCGGCTGGCCGGCAGAGAGGCTCACGATCCCGGCCTTCGGCATCGACGTTGCGAGCGATGCCACCAGGCAGAACGCCTACCTCGGACATCTCTTCGCCGCGGCTGCGTCGCTGGACGCGCAGTTCATCGTGTGGTTCTTCCTCGCCGACTACGACTCGCTGTGGAACGACGCGCTGCAACAGGATCCGGTCGCGCGAATCTGGCGCGACACCGGCCTGTACGACGAGAACCTGAATCCGCGCCCGGCCCTGGATACGTGGACGACCGAGCTCGAGCGCCCGCTCAGTCGGCGTAACTGAAAACTTTCTCGAACGGTGCGTCGAGGCAACGGGCCAGGCGAAAAGCCAGCTCCAGCGAGGGCGCGTACTTCTCTGCCTCGATGGCAATGATGGTCTGACGGCTTGCATCGACCCGCTGCGCCAGCTCGGCCTGCGTCATGCCCATGGCCTCGCGCAGTTCCCGCACGCGGTTGAAGACCCGGCCGCGGCGGGTCGGGCCCGTCATGCCCGGTACAGCCAGATGGTGGCGGCCTGGCTGGTGACGTGGCCGAGAAACAGGATGGTCAGCAGCGCGTAGAAAAGCACCGGCAGCGTGCCCAGCTCGATGCTCGGCAGGACGTGGCCGGCGAACGCCGCCTGAGCCAGCGCATGGATGATGAGCGCGTTGACGGCCACCAGCACCAACAGGCCCTCGAGCCGCTCCGCGCGGGCTGCGATGGCGAGGTCGCGTTCGTCCTTGTCCGCCTGGCTGCCCTCCCGGCCGTGCAGCACGGCTGCAAGCACGGCATGCGCGACGATCATCAGGGCCACCACCGCGCCGTAGGTCCAGATCATGTGGCCCGGCGAGACGTTCAGGACCGCCCAGTCCTCCGTCATGCGCATGGTCAGGAACAGCCAGGCCAGCACGCTGGCCAACAGCGAACCCCAGGCGAATTGCTCGTAGCGCGACATTGCATCATCTCCGGTCAAAGGTTGTGCGGGCTGCGCGGCAGGTAAAACATGTTTTACTCCGCGAGGCGGGGCATGTCAAACATCTTTTACTTAGATGCGCAGGATGCGGAAGTCGCCCCGGCGCTTGCTAGACTGCAGGCTTGGTCATCCTGGCGCCGGGCCGATGCACAAGAAACCGTTCCTGCCCGAAAAGACCTGTCCGGTCTGCGGCCGCCCCTTCGCCTGGCGCAAGAAGTGGCGCAACAACTGGGACACGGTCATCTACTGCAGCGAGCGCTGCCAGCGAAACCGGCGGCAGGGCGAGGAGATTAAATCGTGACGACTGCTGCAACCGGATCCAGGCGCTCTCCCGCCCAGGCGGTGGTCGCCTACATCCGCGACTTCG
>CAYPTW010000222.1:0-2299 GCA_964413755.1 uncultured Thioalkalivibrio sp.
GAACGGCGCGGTGACGTCAAGGCGCACTTCGCCATCAACCTGCAGTTCTAGGGGAGAGGTATGAGAGATCTCCGCCACCCGTCATTCCGCCGCGGCCTACTTGCCCTGGCGATCTGCCAGGCGCTGGCCTGTCCCGCCGTCATGGCGAACCCGACCGGGGGCAAGATCGTCCATGGCCAGGGGACCATCGAGAGCGTCGACAATGTGCTGACGGTCACTACGGGGACCCGGCGCAGCGTCATCGACTGGCAGACCTTTTCCATCGGGCCCGACGAGATCACCCGCTTCATCCAGCCCTCCAGCGACTCGAGCGTGCTCAACCGGGTGCTGGCCAACGAGCCCTCACTGCTGCTGGGTCGGCTGGAGTCCAACGGCCAGGTCTTCCTGATCAACCCTTTCGGCATCCTGGTCGGCGAGGGCGCCGCCATCGACGTCGCCGGCTTCGTGGCGTCCACCCTGGACCTGGGCCTCGATGATTACCTCGAGGGCCGGTTCCGGTTTTCCGGCGGCAGCAGCGCGGCACCGATCGTCAACCAGGGGCGCATCGTCACGCCCGAGGGCGGCAGCATCTATCTCGTCGCCCCGGAGATCGAGAACAGCGGCCTGTTGTCCGCGCCCGACGGAGAGGTGTTGCTGGCGGCCGGTCGTGAGCTGCGACTGGTCGACACGGGAACGCCCGGGGTGACTGTAGTCGTCACCGGCGCGCCCGGTGATGTGACCAACGTCGGACAGGTGCTGGTGGATGCGGGCACCGTGGGCATGGCCGGTGCCCTGGTGCGCAACAGCGGTGTCGTCGACGCCAGCAGCATGGTGCGCGAAGGCGGCCGGATCTTCCTGCGGGCGACCGACGCGGTCGAGCTCTCGGGCGGCGAACTGCGAGCACGGAGCGCGGCCGCCACCGGCGGTGCGATCGACGTGACGGCGCCGCTGGTGGAGGTCCGGGAGGCGACGCTGGATGCCAGCGGCGCGTCCGGCGGCGGCCGCATCCGCCTGGGCGGTCCGCGCCGGGGCGGCAAGGACGGGGACAACTCGTTACCGACCGCCGACACGCTGTTCGTCTCCAGCGGCAGCACGATTCGCGCCGACGCCGAGGTGGCGGGGCGCGGCGGCGAAGTCATTCTCTGGTCCGATGTGGAGTCCGTGCTATTCCCCACCATCAGCGTCCGCGGTGCGGGCGGCGAGGCCGGCGGTTTCGTCGAATTGTCTTCGGCCAACCGGCTGGCCTGGGGCGGACACGTCGACGCCGGGCCTGGTGGGAAAGTGTTGTTCGATCCCAAGGACCTCTTTATCGACATCGAGGGCGCGGATCCGGCGCTGGGACAGACCTTCACCAGCGATCCGGATGCACTTTCCGCCATTTCGCCCGGGAGCATCACCGCGATCCTCGATACCGGGGCTGATCTCGTGTTGCAGGCCAACAATGACATCACGGTCGACTCGGCCATCGTGGTCGACAACCCCGGCGGCGACGGCGGGGACCTGACCCTGCAGGCGGGACGCTCGATCGCGGTCAATGCCGACATCTTCACGGACAACGGCAACCTGGTGCTGGTGGGCGACGACGAGAATGCCGTGCCCGCCTCGCGAGACCCGGGGGGCGCTTCGCTCACGATCGCGGCAGGCACGACCATCGACACCGGCACGGGGACCCTGGACCTGCGCATGGGCGCCTTCGACGACTTCGATACGATGACCAACGCGGGCACGCTGAACATTTCGGGCGGCACGTTCCAGGCCTGGAACTTCGCCAACAGCGGCACGGTGAACCTGAACGCGGGCACGCTGGACATCGATATCGTCCTCAACTCGACCGACACCGGTACCTACAACCTGGCCGCAGGCACGCAGCTGGTGGTGAACTCCGGCGGGGCCCGCAATTTTGCCGCGGGCAGCGTGATTGCCGGCGCCGGCGAGGTCGTGCTCGAGTCCGGCCGCCTGATCCTGAGCGCGGGCTCCAACTACTCGATGGCAACCCGGATCACCGGCGGGCTGTTCGAGGTCGGTGAAGCCAGCACTGTAATCCCGACGCTCGACCTGAGCGGCACCGGCCTGTTCGGCGGTACGGCCGATGTCACGGTGGGAGATTTCACCTGGACCGGCGGCACACCGTTCGGCAACGCGGTGATGACGACCACCGGCACGGCCGTGATCGGCGGCACCGGCACGCGCGCCCTGCAGCGAGACTGGATCAACAACGGCACCATCAACCTGATTGGCACCGCCACCCTGCAGCTGAGCTCTGGCGAGACGCTGACCAACGCGGCCGGGGGCGTGTTCAACCTCGATGGCAGCGCCAATT
>CAYPTW010000223.1:0-2246 GCA_964413755.1 uncultured Thioalkalivibrio sp.
GGTAGCGCCGGCCATCCCGCACGAACGGCACTTCCACCGCGTCGCGCGTGGTGCCGGGCAGGTCGTAGGCGACCAGGCGGTCTTCGCCGATCATGCGGTTGATGAGCGTGGACTTGCCGACGTTGGGCCGGCCGATGACGGCCACGCGCACACCCTGCTCCGGCACCTCGGCCGCCTCCTCGTCGGCCGGGAAAGGCTCCAGCACGGCCTCCATCAGGGCGCGCACGTTGTCGCCGTGCGCCGAGGAAATCACTGCCGGTTCGCCCAGGCCCAGGCGGTGGAACTCCGCCCCCACCACCGCCGCGTCCTGGCCCTCCGCCTTGTTCACCACCAGCCGCACGGCGCGGCCGCGCCGGCGCAGCATCGTCGCCACCTGCTCGTCGGCCGCGGTGAGCCCTTCGCGCGCGTCCACCATGAACAGCACGGCATCGGCTTCGTCCAGCGCATGCAGCGTCTGGCGCGCCATGAGCCCGTCGAGATCGTCCTTGGCCCCGCTGAGACCGCCCGTGTCCACCACGATATAAGGCACCGGGCCGACGCGTCCGAACCCGTACTGGCGATCGCGGGTCAGCCCCGGCAGGTCAGCGACCAGCGCGTCCCGCGTCCGGGTGAGGAAGTTGAACAGCGTGGACTTGCCGACATTCGGCCTGCCCACCAGCGCGACGACGGGAAGCATGGGCTCGAGGCCTCAGCCCCGGGGCTCCACGCGCAGGGCGTAGACCCGATCGTTCTCGTCCTGCGCGAGTACCAACTCGCCGGCGCTGACTGGCGCCACCACGAAGGCCGACTTGCCGGCCCGGTAACGCGCCTGCAGGGTGCCGGTGACGGGATCCAGCCAGTGCAGCCAGCCCTCGAAATCGCCGACCACGACGCTACGGGCGACAGGCGTCGGCGCCGTCAGGCGCCGCAGGCGCAAGGCGTCCTGGCGCCACAATTCGCCGCCGCTGGAGCGGTTCAGGGCGATCACCGCGTCCTCGGCTTCCGTGACATACACCGTGGTCCAGTCGACGCCCAGCCCGGCGTGGCTCGACATGTCGTTGACCCACAGCACCTGGCCGCTCTCCAGCGCCAGGTTCACGATGCGGCCGCGATAGCCGACCACGTACACGTCCTGGCCGATGACCTGCGGCGTGGCATCGAGGTCCATGAGCCGCTCGATCTCCGTGCGGCCGCGCCCGACCGACAGCGTCTGTTCCCAGCGGGGCTCGCCGTCGCGCAAGGCGAAAGCGGCCACCTTGCCGTTGTCGAACGCCGTCACGACCAGGTTGCCGGCGATCACCGGCGCCGCGGTGCCGCGCAACGATAGCCGCGGCGGCCGCTGCTCGGCAGTCCACAGCTGGCGCCCGGTCTCCGGCGCCAGTGCGTACAGGCGGCCGTCCACCGTGCGCACGACCACCGCTGTCGGGCTCAGCGCCGGCGCCGCCAGCACTTCACCCGAGAGCTGCGCCTGCCAGCGCAGCGTACCGTCCGCGACGTCAAGCGCCGCCACCATGCCGTCACTGGAACCGACCACCACCAGGCCCTGGCCGACGGCAGGGCCGGCCGACAGCTCCAGCTCGGTCTCGGCAATCCAGCCGCGCTTCCCGGTCTCGATGTCCAGCGCGTGAACTTCGCCGTCACGCCCGGCCACGAACACCCGCGCGCCCTCCACCGCCGGACGCAGCGCGAGTCCCAGCTTCTCCGACCCGGATCCGGCCTTGTATTCCCAGGCCTTGCGCACCGAGAAGGTGGGCTCGATATCAGTCAGCTCGGCCGGCTGCTCGACAGGCGAGTCCTTGCTGCCGAACACGCCGCAACCGCCGAGGCACAGCAGCGCGACACAACCCAGCCAGGCGGCGGGAAGTGTCCTCACGAAGCATCGCTCCCTGCGGCGACCCCGCCGCCAAGCGCCTCGAGCTTCAACTGCAGGTGCGCCTCGTCGATGATGCCGGCGTGCTCCGCCGCCCCCTCGAGCGCAGCCTCGTAGGCCGCCCGTGCGCCCGCCGCGTCGCCCTGGGCGGCCAGTATGTCGCCCTCGACCTCGCGCAGTGGCGCCGCGAACACGCCCGGCGCGCCGCCGCGCGCCATCTCGAGCGCACGCTCGGGCTCGCCGGCGGCCAGCAGCACGCGCGCCAAACGCAGGCGTGCGATCAGCTTCAGCTGTGGGTCGTCGGCACTGGCGAGCACCTGTTGCAGCTGGTCGGCCGCAGTGGCGAACTCCCCGGCGCGCGCCAGCGCGCCGGCCAGCGCGAAGCGCCCATGCTGCA
>CAYPTW010000224.1:0-2241 GCA_964413755.1 uncultured Thioalkalivibrio sp.
AGGCCGGGAAAGCAGCCGCCACGGGGCACGGTCAGTGGAAATCCCGCGACCTGACGTCGAGCCGCCCGAGCAACGCGCTGCGATCGCGCATGCGCTCGGCCACCAGGTGCACCACCTGCCCTTCCCGCTGCACCCTGCCCGTCACTTCCAGCAGCCGCGCGCCGAGCAGCGGCTTGCGCCACGCTTCGGAGACCTGCTGCCACACCACGATGTTGGCCTGGCCGGTCTCGTCCTCCAGGGTCACGAACATCACGCCCTTGGCGCTGCCGGGCCGCTGGCGGTTGATGACGATACCTGCGCAGGCGGCGTAAGCACCATGCGGCGCGGCGTTGAGCTCGCCGGTGCTGACCACGCCGTCGTCGGCCAGCCGTTCCCGCAACAGCGCCAGCGGATGGCGTCCCAGCGTCAGGCCGGTACTGCGGTAGTCGGCGACGATGTCGCGGCCCTCGGTCGGCGCCCTGAGCAGCGGCAGGCCCTCGCGGATGGAGGCGTCTTCGAGCAGCGGCAGCGGCGCCTCGATCCCGGCCACGGCCCAGGCGGCGCGGTGGCGATGCCCTGCCAGGCCCCGTAGCGCACCTGCGCGCGCCAGCGCGCCGAGATCGCCGCGGTCCAGCCGGGCGCGGCGCGCCAGGTCGTCTACGTTCGCGAAGCGCCGCTCGCGCCGCGCCGCTACCAGCCGCTCCGCGCCGCTCGCCGACAGCCCCGCCACCAGCCGCAGCCCCAGCCGTGCTGCCGGCTCATCCTCGTGGCCGGACTCCGCCGGCTCCAGCGTGCAGTCCCAGTCGCTGGCAGCGACATCCACCGGCCGCACCTCGACGCCATGGCGGCGCGCGTCCTGCACCAGTTGCGACGGCGCATAGAAGCCCATCGGCTGGCTGTTGATGAGTGCGCACAGGAAGGCCGCCGGCTCGTGACGCTTGAGCCATGCCGAGACATAGACCAGCAGCGCAAAGCTGGCGGAATGCGACTCGGGGAAGCCGTACTCGCCGAAGCCGGTGATCTGGCGAAAGATCCGCTGGGCGAAGTCCTCGGCGTAGCCGCGCGCGCGCATGCCCTCGATGAGGCGGTCCTCGAACGGCCCCAGCCCGCCCTTGCGTCGCCAGGCGGCCATGGCGCGGCGCAGCTGGTCGGCCTCGCCGGCGCTGAAGCCGGCGGCGACGATCGCCAGCTGCATCACCTGCTCCTGGAAAATGGGCACGCCGAGGGTGCGCTCCAGCACCTGCCGCACTTCCTCGCTGGGATAACTCACCGGCTCCTCGCCGTTCCGTCGTCGCAGGTAGGGATGCACCATGTCGCCCTGGATCGGCCCCGGGCGTATGAGGGCGATCTCGATCACCAGGTCGTAGAAGCAGCGCGGCCGGAGGCGCGGCAGCATGGCCATCTGGGCGCGCGACTCGACCTGGAACACGCCCATGGTGTCGGCATCCGAGATCATGTCGTACACCGCCGGGTCCTCGGCCGGCACCGTGGCCAGCGTCCAGCGCCGGCCGCGGAAGTTGTCGATGAGCTCGAAGCTGCGGCGGATGGCGCTGAGCATGCCCAGCCCGAGCACGTCGACCTTGATCATGCCGACGGCGTCGAGATCGTCCTTGTCCCACTGGATCACGGTGCGCTCGGGCATGGCGGCGTTCTCCACCGGCACCAGTTCCTCCAGGCAGCCGTCGGCGATGACGAAGCCGCCGACGTGCTGGGACAGGTGGCGTGGGAAGCCGACCAGCTGCCGCGCCAGCGCCAGCACGCGCGCGATCACCGGGTTGTCGGGGTCGAAACCGGCATCGCGCACCCGCTCCGGCGCGATCTCGCGCCCGTCCCACCAGCGCATGGCCCGCGCCAGCGCGTCGCACTGCAACGGCGCCAGCCCAAGTGCCTTGCCGGCGTCGCGCAGGGCGCTGCGCGGCCGGTAGCGGATCACCGTGGCGGCCAGCGCGGCGCGGTGGCGGCCGTACTTGGCATAGAGGTACTGGATGACTTCCTCGCGCCGCTCGTGCTCGAAGTCCACGTCGATGTCCGGCGGCTCGTTGCGTTCCTTGGAGATGAAGCGCTCGAACAGCACCGACATGCGCGCCGGGTCGACCTCGGTAATCCCCAGCGCGAAGCACACCGCCGAATTGGCCGCCGAGCCGCGACCCTGGCACAGGATGCCGAGGCTGCGGGCGTGGCGGACGATGTCGTGCACGGTGAGGAAGTAGGCCTCGTAGCCGAGCTCCCCGATCAGGCCCAGTTCGCGGTTGATCGTCTGGC
>CAYPTW010000225.1:0-2240 GCA_964413755.1 uncultured Thioalkalivibrio sp.
CTTGGGGGTCGGGCACCTCGGACCGGTGGCTTTGCGAGGACGCCTCTCGACGCCTTAGCCCTTTTACAAACGGTTCAAGAATGCAGGAAAATCGACCGACACTCAAGTTCGGATATCACTATTAGTCGGCACGAACCCAGACAACTCAAGGACTTGCTGTCAGGCGCCGACCTGTCACGGCTGGTTACCCGCGCCCGCGAAGCGGGTGAACTGGACGCCCGGGTGCGGATTCTGCTGCCGGAAGGCCTTGGCGAGCACGTCACCGGGGCCGCTTTCCACCAGGCCGAGGGCGAGGTCGTGGTGCTGGTCGACAGTGCCGCCTGGGCCAGCCGCATCCGCTTTCATGCCCCCGAACTGGTGGCGCAGCTGGCGCCGCGCTACGACGGCGCCGTGACGCGGGTCAGGGTGAAAGTCCGGCCCGCGTGACGTGCCGGGCGGGCTGAACCGTCACATGCCCGTCCCGCTCGGGAAATCTTTATCTCGCGGGCCGGGCATGTGACGTTCCAGCCCTTGCGCCACCTGCTCGGTGAGCCGCAACGTCCCCGCGGCCCGGCACCAGCCGCTGGCGCGAACCATTCGGGCCCAGCCCAACCGAAGAGCAGCGGCCCCGGGACGTCATGGGTCCGCGGAGCGGCATAAGAATTCCAAGCGCAGCGGACCCATGACGGTCCGGGGCCGCGGTCAGGATACGGGGTCGGCGCGGGTCGAGCGGCAGTCAGGCCGCGGCCGGCACGAAGGTCAGCGGCGCGTCGCGCTCGTCCTCGAAGGTCACTTCTTCCCAGGCCGCCTCGTTGCGCACCAGCTCGCGCAGCAGCTGGTTGTTCAGGCCGTGGCCCGACTTGTAGCCGCTGAAGGCGCCGATGATGGAGTGGCCGAGCAGGTAGAGGTCGCCGATGGCGTCGAGGATCTTGTGGCGCACGAACTCGTTCTCGTAGCGCAGTCCGTCCTCGTTGAGGATGCGGTACTCGTCCAGCACGATGGCGTTGTCGAGGCTGCCGCCGCGGCCCAGGTTCATGGAGCGCAGGAACTCCATGTCGCGCATGAAGCCGAAGGTGCGCGCGCGGCTGATCTCGCGCAGGAAAGAGGTGGTGGCGAAATCGATCGCGGCGCTCTGGTGGTGGCGCTTGAACACCGGGTGGTCGAACTCGATCTCGAAGTCGATCTTGAAACCGTCGTAGGGCGTGAAGCGCGCCCACTTGTCGCCGTCGCGCACTTCCACCGGGCGGCGGATGCGGATGAAGCGCTTGGCCGCCGCCTGCTCGGCGATACCGGCCGACTGCATGAGAAACACGAAGGGTCCCGCGCTGCCGTCCATGATCGGCACCTCGGTGGCGGACAGCTCGACCACGGCGTTGTCGATGCCGAGGCCGGCAAAGGCCGACATCAGGTGCTCCACGGTGGCGACGCGCACGTCGTCCTGCATCAGCGTGGTGCCCAGCGTGGTCTCGCGCACCAGCATGCCGTCGGCACGCACCTCGGGAGCGCCCTCGAGGTCGGTGCGACGGAACACGATGCCGCTGTTCACGGGCGCCGGGCCGAGGGTCATGAGGACCTTTTCCCCGGTATGCAGGCCGACGCCGGTGGCGCGGATGGTGTTCTTCAGTGTGCGCTGTCTGAACATCTGTTTGTCACGCAAGGGAAATATTCCCGTCAAATAGTCGGGCAAAATAACATAATTTTGCACCTGCAATAAAGAGCGAGCGCTCCCCGGGAAGGAAGAGCGGGGCCTCCCGGGAAGCGCTCACCCATGCCCGCCGGGGCCGTCAGTCGGCCTGGCGGCGCAGGAACGCCGGGATGTCGAGCATCTCGGTATCCGCCGGGTAATCGAAGCTCTGGCCCACGGCCCGCTTCGGCGCCTCGAAATGCTCGTCTTCGCCGACCCGGCGGCGCACCACCGGCGGCGACTCGAGGTCGCTGTAGTCCACCGGCTTGGCGGGATCCGGCACCGAGCGGACGCGCTGCGTACGCGTGCGGCGGTCGGTTTCGTGCCGCGTCGGCTGGCGCTGCTGCACGACACCGCCGAGGCCGGTGGCCACCACCGTGACGCGCACCTCGCCTTCCATGGACGGGTCGATCACCGTGCCGATGACCACCGTGGCGTCGTCCGAGGCGCGCTCCTTGACCACCATGCCGACCTCGTCGAACTCGCCGATGGACAGGTCCATGCCGGCAGTGACGTTGACCAGGATGCCGTTCGCGCCCTCGAGGTTGATGTCCTCCAGCAGCGGGCTGGAGATGGC
>CAYPTW010000226.1:0-2207 GCA_964413755.1 uncultured Thioalkalivibrio sp.
GCCCAGTCCGGCGGCGTCACCGCCGTCATCAACGCCACGGCCTGCGGCGTCATCGAGACCGCCCGCAAGCAGCGCGACCGCGTCGGCAAAGTCTACGCCGGCCGCATGGGCATCGTCGGCGCCCTGCGGGAGGAACTGGTGGACACCGGCAAGGAGTCGGCCCGGGACATTGCGGCCTTGCGCCACACTCCGGGCGGAGCGTTCGGCTCGGTGCGCTACAAGCTCCGCAGCATCGAGGAGAGCGCGGCCGAGTACCAGCGCCTTATCGAGGTATTCCGCGCCCACGACATCGGCTACTTCATCTACAACGGCGGCGGCGATTCGATGGACACCGCCAACAAGGTGGCCCAGGTGGCAAAGTCGATGGACTACGACATCACCTGCGTGGGCGTGCCCAAGACCGTGGACAACGACCTGCCGGTCACGGACACCTGCCCCGGCTTCGGCTCGGTAGCGAAATACGTGGCGGTCTCGACGCTCGAGGCCGGGATCGACATCGCCTCGATGCCGGCCACCAAGGTCTTCATCCTCGAGGTCATGGGCCGCCACGCCGGCTGGATTGCCGCCGCCGGCGGCCTCGCCGGCAAGGACCGCAGCGAACCGCCGCACATCATCCTGTTCCCCGAAGTGCCCTTCGACGAGGACCGCTTCATCGACAAGGTGCGCGAGAGCGTGGAGCGCTATGACAGCTGCGTGATCGTGGCCTCCGAAGGCATCCGTCGGCCGGACGGGCGCTTCGTCGCCGAGTCGGGCACCAAGGACGCCTTCGGCCACGCCCAGCTCGGCGGCGTGGCGCCGCAGCTGGCGGAGCTGGTACGCGGCAAGCTGGGCTACAAGTTCCACTGGGGCGTGGCCGACTACCTGCAGCGCTCCGCGCGCCACATCGCCTCCAAGGTGGATGTCGAGCAGGCCTATGCCATGGGCAAGGCCGCGGTGGAGATGGCGCTCGCCGGCGTGCACGGCAAGCTGCCGGTGATCGTGCGCACTTCCGACCAGCCTTATCGCTGGAAGGTCGGCCAGGCGGATCTCGCCAAGGTGGCCAACGTGGAAAAGAAGGTACCGAAGAAGTACATCACCGCCGACGGCTTCCACATCACGGCGGCCTGCCGCCGCTACCTCGCGCCGCTGATCAACGGCGAGGACTACCCGCCCTACAAGAACGGCCTGCCGCAGTACGTGAAGCTGAAGAACCAGCTGGCGCCAAAGAAGCTGCCGCCCTGGCAGGGAGGCTGAGCGGCGCGCCACGAGACGACCCGTCCGCGCGCATGACCACGTGACGGCCCCTCTCGGTTAATGAGATGCCCTCGAGTGGCCGTCACGTGTCCCCGCGCGCTGCGGCGGGGTTGCGGGGCAGCGCCTGTCTCACTCGCCGGCATCTGAGCCAAGAGGGAGGCAGGCGCTGTCCCGCAACTTTCGTGTCCGCGCCCCGCGGCGCGCTGCTAGAGGATCGGGACGAGGAGCAGCGCGACGATGTTGATGATCTTGATGAGCGGGTTGATGGCGGGACCGGCGGTGTCCTTGTAGGGGTCGCCGACGGTGTCGCCGGTCACGGACGCCTTGTGGGCCTCCGAGCCCTTGCCGCCGTGATTCCCGTCCTCGATGTACTTCTTGGCGTTGTCCCAGGCGCCGCCGCCGGTGGTCATCGACACCGCGACGAAGATGCCGGTGACGATGGTGCCGATGAGGAGGCCGCCGAGCGCTTCCTTGCCGAGGACGAAGCCGACCAGGATCGGCGCCGCCACCGGCAGCAGGGACGGCAGCACCATCTCCTTGATGGCCGCCTTGGTCAGCAGGTCCACCGCGCGCGAGTAGTCGGGCTTGGCCGTGCCTTCCATGATGCCCGGGATCTCGCGGAACTGGCGCCGCACCTCGTTGACCACGGAACCGGCGGCGCGGCCGACGGCCTCCATCGCCATGGCGGCGAACAGGAAGGGGATCAGGCCGCCGATGAACAGGCCGATGATCACCATGTGGTTATCAAGCAGGAACTCCCCACCCTTGCCATAGGCCTCGAGCTTGTGGGTGTAGTCGGCGAACAGCACCAGCGCCGCCAGGCCGGCGGAGCCGATGGCGTAGCCCTTGGTCACGGCCTTGGTGGTGTTGCCCACGGCATCCAGCGGGTCGGTGATGTCGCGGATCTCGCTGGGCAGCTCGGCCATCTCGGCGATGCCGCCGGCGTTGTCGGTGATCGGGCCGTAGGCGTCCAG
>CAYPTW010000227.1:0-2187 GCA_964413755.1 uncultured Thioalkalivibrio sp.
GTGCTGCACGTGGGCGAGCAGAGTGCCGTGACCGGTGCCACGATCGCGGAGCTCATCGCGCGTACCGAGGGTGCGATGAAGCTCAGCGCCATCGAGCGCGGGCCGGGGCTGTTCGTGGCCAGGCTGCCGTCGGTCACGATCCGCGCCGGCGACCGCCTGCATGTACGCGACACGCCGGACCGCCTGAAGCGTTTCGAGAAGCAGCTCGACGTGGCCCTGTTCGATGCGCTGGATCCAGGTCACGCGCTGGCGTCCGGCGAGGCGCCGAAGGCGGGTGACCAGCGCATGGCCGAGATCGTGGTGACGCGCGGCTCGCCGCTGCACCGCCGCACGCTGAAGACCGTGCCGTTCTTCGCCCACCACGGCCTGCTGCCGGTGGCAGTGCACCGCTCGCGCTCCCCCGGGGCCGAGGTCACGGACATCGGCGAGGTGTTCCTGCGCGCCGGCGACATCGTCCTGGTGCAGGGTTCGGCCGAGGCGCTGGACGGCATCAAGCGCCTCGGCAACGTGCTGGTGGTGGACGGCTCCATGGACCTGCCGCACACCAGCAAGGCCCCGCTGGCCGGCGCCATCATGGTGGGCGTCGTGCTGCTGGCGGCGACCGGCATGCTGTCCATCACCGTGGCGGCGCTGCTGGGCGTGCTCGCCATGGTGACCAGCAACTGCCTCAACTGGCGCGCTGCCCTGGGCGCCCTGGACCGGCGCCTCATCATCGTCATCGTTGCCAGCCTGGCGCTCGGCCGGGCGCTCACCGTGACCGGCGGCATGGATTACGTCGCCGGCCTGTACGTCATGGTCGCCGAGCCCTGGCCGACCTTCGTGGCGCTCGCCGGCCTGCTGCTGGTGATCGCGTTGCTGACCGAGGTGGTCACCAACAACGCCGCCGCGGTGCTGGGTACGCCGGTGGCCATGTTCGTGGCGCAGCGCCTCGGCGTGCCACCCGAGCCCTTCGTGCTCGCCGTGCTGTTCGGCGCCAACATGAGTTACCTGACGCCGATCGGCTACCAGACCAACCTGATGGTGCTCTCGGCCGGCGGCTACCGCTTCAGCGATTTCTTCCGCGTCGGCCTGCCGTTGCAGCAGATCATGTGGTGGACGCTGTCGATCCTGCTCGCCTGGCGCTACGACCTGTTCTAGAGCAGCTCTTTCAACCGCGTGCTGCGGGCGCCGCCGAGCTCGTCCAGCTGCGCCAGCAACAGCTCGGCACAGGCAATCGCATCCGCCCCGGCCGAGTGGCGCTGGTGCTCGGGCAGATGGCGGCGGTCGCGACAGGCGTCCAGCGTCAGGTCACCATGCAGTTCCCGTACGCTACCCCCCTTGCCTTCGATCAGCCGGCGCTCCAAGGTCATGGTGTCGATGAAAGGATTCGGCAGGGGCACGCCGCCGAGCCGGCGTAGCAAGGCATTCAGGAAGCCCCGCTCGATACTCGCCGCGTGCGCCACCACGGGTCGTCCGGCAAGCTCCGGCAAGAGGTGCGCGAGCATCCCGTCGACGCTGTCGGCATCGTCCAGGTCGCTGTCCGTGATGCCGTGGATGACCGCGCTCTGGCCGACACCGTCCGCCGCCTGGTTGCGCACGCGGACTTCGCGGGCGCTGGCCATGACGATGCGGTCGCCACGCAGCAACACCCAGCCGACGGCGATGATGTGATCGCGCGCCGGATCGAGACCGGTGGTCTCGAAGTCCATGGCCAGGAGCTCGAGCTCCGCCAGGCGTTGTCGGCCGCCCGGGAGGGGCTGTTCGAGCATTTGCAGCTGTGGCGCGTAGGCGCACTTGCGCTTCGCCAGGGTGAGTCGCAGGCGTTGCCAGGGAGTCATCCCGGGAAGTCCAGCGCCAGCCCTTTCTGCGCCTCGCGGATGACCAGGAAAGCGTCCTTGAGTGCCGCACGTTCGGCGTGGCTGATGGAACGCACGTTGAGGTGGTTGTGCGGCTCCTCGCCCTTGCGGATCTGCTCGGCGTGGATGCGCACGCGCAGGCCGGACAGCAGGCGATGCGCACCGGCGAGACGGTCGCCGTCGCGCCGGCTCATCTTGCCCGCCGCGACGAGCTGGGCAATACGGTCCTGGGTGCCCGGGACCGTGACACCACCCTGCAGCGCGAGCATGCGCACCATGTCGGTGAGGGGCAGCAGACCGGCGGCCTTGATCTCCAGTGTTTCCTTGTGCTCGCCCTTGCTCTCGAGCACGA
>CAYPTW010000228.1:0-2187 GCA_964413755.1 uncultured Thioalkalivibrio sp.
TATACTTCGGATTATTTTTCAGCGGCTTTTCTCCCGCGCCAGTGATATCCCGGCGCGCAGACCCGGCCGAACAGGAGCGATTGATGAGCTTGCCAGCCATGGACGAGGTAAAGATCGGGATCATCGGCCTGGGCTATGTCGGCCTGCCGCTGGCGGTGGCTTTCGGCCGCCGCTACCCGACCGTGGGTTTCGATCTCAAGCCCGAGCGTATTGCCGAGCTGGAGGCAGGCCGGGACTCGACGCTCGAGACCAGCCCGGAAGAGCTGGCGGCGGCGACTCACCTGGGCTTCACCAGCGAGCCGGCCGGCCTGGCCGCCTGCAACGTTTACATCGTGACGGTGCCGACGCCCATAGACGACGCCCGCATACCCGACCTGACGCCCCTCAAGCGCGCCAGCCGCACCCTGGGGTACAACCAGGACTTCTACGCCGGCTACAGCCCGGAGCGCATCAACCCGGGCGACAAGGAGCACCGCGTCGAGAACATCCTCAAGGTGACCTCCGGCTCCACGCCCGAGGTGGCGGACTTCGTCGACGCTCTTTACGCCAGCATCATCACCGCCGGGACCTACCTTGCCTCTTCCATCCGCGTGGCCGAGGCAGCCAAGGTCATCGAGAACACCCAGCGCGACGTGAATATCGCGCTCATCAACGAGCTGGCCATGATCTTCAACCGCCTCGGCATCGACACCCTCGAGGTGCTCGAGGCCGCCGGCACCAAGTGGAACTTCCTGCCGTTCCGCCCCGGACTGGTGGGCGGGCATTGCATCGGTGTGGACCCCTATTACCTCACCCACAAGAGCCAGGCCGTCGGCTATCACCCGGCCATGATCCTGGCGGGCCGGCGCATCAACGACAACATGGCGCTGTACGTCGCCAACCGCATCGTGCGTCTCATGATCCAGAAAGGGCTGGCGGTGAAGGGCAGCCGCGTGCTGGTGCTCGGGCTGACCTTCAAGGAAAACTGCCCCGACATCCGCAACACCAAGGTGGTGGACATGGTGCGCGAGCTGGCGGACCTGGGCGCCCATGTGGACGTGCACGACCCCTGGGTGGACCCGGCCGAGGCGCGCCACGAGTATGGTGTCGAGCCCGTTTCCGAGCCGCGGGCCGGGGCCTACGATGCGGTCGTGCTGGCAGTGGCGCACAATGAGTTCAAGGCCCTCGGCGCCGCCGGCGTGCGCGGGTTCCTCAAGGCGGACGGCGTGCTGTACGACATCAAGCACCTGCTGCCGGCCGACGCCGTGGACGGGAGACTGTAATGAAGGTACTGGTCACCGGCGCCGCCGGGTTCATCGGCAACCACACCGCCAAGCGGCTGCTGGAGCGTGGCGACGAGGTTGTCGGCCTGGACAACCTGAACGAGTACTACGACCCGACGCTGAAGCGCGCGCGCCTCAGCCGGCTGCAGAACTTCGCCAACTGGCGTTTCCGCAAGCTCGACCTGTGCGACCGCAGCGGCATGCAGGAGCTGTTCAAGACCGAGAAGTTCGACCGCGTGGTGCATCTCGCCGCCCAGGCCGGCGTGCGCTATTCGATCGAGAACCCCATGGCCTACGTGGAGAGCAACCTGGTCGGGCATACCAACCTGCTGGAAGGTTGCCGGCACAACGGGGTGGAACACCTGGTCTACGCCTCGACCAGCTCGGTCTACGGCGCCAACACGAAAATGCCGTTTTCGGTGCACCAGAACGTGGACCACCCCTTGTCCTTCTACGCCGCCACGAAGAAGGCCAACGAGCTCATGTGCCACACCTACTCGGCACTGTATGAGCTGCCGACCACGGGGCTGCGCTTCTTTACCGTCTACGGGCCGTGGGGCCGGCCGGACATGGCGCTGTTCAAGTTCACCAAGGCGATCCTCGAAGGCCAGCCGATCGACGTCTTCAACTACGGCCACCACAAGCGGGACTTCACCTACGTCGACGATATCGTCGAGGGTGTCATCCGTTGCATGGACAAGGTGGCAACGCCGAACCCGGACTGGGACAGCGACGCCCCGGACCCGGGCACCAGCTTCGCCCCCTACAGGCTCTACAACATCGGCAACCAGGGTCCGATCGAGCTGATGCGCTACATAGAGATCGTCGAGGAGAAGCTCGGCAAGACCGCTGAAAAGAACATGCTGCCGTTGCAGCCGGGCGACGTGCCGGATACCTGGGCCGACGTGGAGGCCCTGTCGCAGGA
>CAYPTW010000229.1:0-2169 GCA_964413755.1 uncultured Thioalkalivibrio sp.
CCGCGCGGCGAATGCACGCGCCGGATGGTGGCACCGAGCTGCGACAGCTTCTCCTCGATGCACTCGTAACCGCGGTCGATGTGATAGATGCGGTCGATGAGCGTCTCGCCCTCCGCGGCCAGCGCAGCCAGCACCAGGCTGGCCGAGGCGCGCAGGTCGGTCGCCATGACCGGCGCAGCGCGCAGCCGCTCCACGCCGCGCACGATCGCCGTGTTGCCCTCGAGGCGGATGTCGGCGCCCATGCGCTGCATCTCCTGCACGTGCATGAAGCGGTTTTCGAACACCGTCTCGACGATGGCGCCGGTCCCTTGCGCGATGGCGTTCAGCGCGACGAACTGCGCCTGCATGTCGGTCGGAAAGGCCGGGTATGGCGCGGTACGCAGGTTCACGGCCCGCGGCCGGCGCCCCTGCATGTCCAGCTCGATCCAGTCCGGCCCGGTGCTGATCTCGGCGCCCGCCTCCTGCAGCTTGGCCAGCACGGCGTCGAGATGGCCGGGGCGCGCCTGGCGCAGCCTGACCCGCCCCCCGGTCATGGCGGCGGCGACGAGATAGGTCCCGGTCTCGATGCGGTCCGGCAACACCGTGTAGTCGGCGCCGCCGAGGCGCTCCACGCCCTGGATGCGAATGGTGTCGGTACCGGCACCGCTGATCTGCGCACCCATGGCCTGCAGGAACTCGGCCAGGTCCACCACCTCGGGCTCGCGCGCGGCGTTCTCGATCACCGTCTCCCCTGCTGCCAGCGTGGCGGCCATGAGGAGGTTCTCGGTACCAGTCACCGTGACGGTGTCGAGCACGATGCGCGCACCCCGCAGCCGTCCGGCGCGCGCACGGATGTAGCCGTCCTCGATCTCGACGCTGGCGCCCATGGCCCGCAGGCCGGCAATGTGCAGGTCGACCGGGCGCGCGCCGATGGCGCAACCGCCGGGCAGTGAGACGTCGGCCTCGCCGTGGCGCGCCAGCAGCGGCCCCAGCACGAGGATGGACGCGCGCATGGTGCGCACCAGGTCATAGGGCGCGACCAGCGCGGAAATGCTGCGCGGGTCGACTTCCACGCGCATGCGTTCGTCGATGGTGACGCCGACGCCCATGCGGCCAAGGAGCCCGATGGTGGTGGTGACGTCCTGCAGGTGCGGGACGTTGGCAACGCGCACGGGCGCGTCCGCCAGCAGGGTGCCGGCGAGGATGGGCAGCGCGGCGTTCTTGGCACCCGAGATGCGGATTTCGCCCTCGAGCCGGCAACCGCCCCCGACCAGCAACTTGTCCATGGGCCCGGCGTCAGCCGGCAGCTGCCAGCTCGCCCGGGGTCAGCGCGCGGATGGCGAGGGCGTGGATCTCGCCGCCCATCTTGTCGCCCAGCGTGCGGTAGACCAGCTGGTGTCGCTGCAGCGGGCGCAAGCCTTCGAATTCGCCCGACACCACGACGGCGCTGAAGTGCACGTCGTCCTCGGACTGGACGTCGACCTGCGCGTCCGGCAGGCCGGCCTGGATCATGGCGGCTACTTGTTCTCTGTTCATCTGTATTCCCGGCAAGGCGCCGGGCGCAGCCCGGCTGGAAAGGCCCGGAGTTTAACGGATGCCGGCGGCAGGGGACATTGCCCGCTGCGGCCGCGACAAGCCGTTTACACCCCGCCTGCGTGTATCATGGCCGGCCGATGTCTGCTGCCCGGGCTGCCCACGGAGACCGCGACCCGCCATGCTCACCTACAGCGTTGCCACTCTCGCCGGATTTGTCCTGCTCATGTGGGGCGCCGACCGCTTCGTCGTCGGCGCTGCGGGCACGGCGCGCAATCTCGGCGTACCGCCGCTGCTGATCGGCCTGACGCTGGTCGGCATGGCCACCAGCGGCCCGGAAATCTTCGTCTCCATCATGGCCTCGCTGGCCGGCGACCCGGAACTGGCAGCGGGCAACGCCATCGGCTCGAACATCGCCAATATCGGCCTGGTGCTGGGCGCGACCGCGCTGATCACGCCCATCGCGGTGCGTTCCACCACCCTGCGGCGCGAGCTCCCGGCCCTGCTGGCCGTGACCCTGGTCCTGACCATGATCTTCATCAACCTGCGCCTCGGACGCATCGAGGGCCTGCTGCTGCTCGGCACGCTGGCGCTGGTGCTGTACTGGCTGGTGGTGCTGGGCACGCGCAGCGACAAGGCCGACCCCATCAGCCTGGA
>CAYPTW010000230.1:0-2130 GCA_964413755.1 uncultured Thioalkalivibrio sp.
CAAACCGTGCCTACGCATCTCCCGTACGCGGCTTTCCGATCTGCTTTACGCCGAGGCATGCGCCGAGCCTAGGCTGTTCAATTTCCCATCGGAAAGCCGCAGAACGTTCATGCAGTTTTCATGTCGGGTCTCAGGGCTCTGCGGCGGCGTGCAAGCATAGAAGGTCCGAGATGCGTGTCGACCCACTGCTGCACGTCGATGGTGCGCACCGAGGCCATCGCCTCGCGGATGAGCGGGGCGGTGAGCTCCGAGAGGAAGGCCGGAATCAGCAGCACCAGCCTGCCGACCTCCTTGAGCGGGCCGCGGGTGGTGAAGGCTTTGTAATGACCAAAGACCGATTCGATGACATCGGAGGAGGCCAGCCAGGTGGCGTCTTCGGGAAGCTTAGCCGCTTCGTGCTCGACGTGCTGGAGGAGGCGCCTCTGGAAGTCGGCCACCGGGGCGGCGAGCGGTCCTTGCGCGGCCAACGCTGCCCGCACCGCGGCCGGTGTTGCACGCGACAGCCCCTGGGTTTTCAGGACCGTCTGGATGGTCTTGGACACGGCGATGGTCTGCGTCCACTCCGGCAAGACCGCCCGATACGACAACACCCAGTCAAAGGCCTCGAGAAAACGCGCATAGCCCCGATCGGCCAAGCGCCAGAAGGTGTCATCGAGGTCGTGCGACGCCGTGGCGCCGGCAGCATGCAGTGCCTCGGACAACGCCGCGCGCGTCTCATAGCGCTGTCCGATCAGCGCGCGCAAGGGGTCGACACGGCGTTGGCCCTGCGTCGCGCGCAGCCGCGCCCAGGCATCGGCGCTAAACACGCACGGCCGCCCGATGGCGCTGAAATCACCGCGATCATGGTAGGCGATCAGGCGCTGCGCCCAGTCGATATGGGCGTCGATCGCCATGTAGCGCGCTTTGCTGCGCTGGCGCGGCGGGAGCAGAAGCGCCAGGTCGGTCTGCTGGAAGTGGCTCAAGGTCGCACCGGCCTGCTGCAAAAAGCCCTGCCAGTGCCCATCATCGCGCCAGTGCGCCTTCAGTTGTGTGGCGATGGCGTGGGAGATGTCGTAGGTCTCCACACAGCGCGACGCCTGTTGGCGAAACAGCGCGATGCCTTTGCGCACGTCGCTGCCATGATCGGCGACGATCTGCACCGGCACACCCGTGCGCGCGCGCACCTGTTCCAGTATCGCCGCCACCCAAACACCGGTGCTGCTGGCCGTCACCGCTACGGCCAGCACCGTCATGTCGCGATGACAGGGCGAATACCCGGTTTCGGCCAGCCGAGCGACGGGAATGCCGAGCACCACCAGGCATTTCAGCTCGCCGAGGGCCACCGTGAGATCGACGACGAAAATCCAATCGTCGCGCCGCGGCAGCGGACGCTGCAACACGGCCAAGCCCAGCCGGTAGCACCAATTCAGCACGGTGGTCGAGGCGGGCACGCCCAACGGCAGGTACCCCGCCAACAGGCGCAACACCCAACTGACGCCGCGACACCCGAAGCTGGCGTGCAGATACAGTTGCAGACTGAGCTCCATCACCTCCAGGCAATGATGGTGGTTGGTGACGCGCGTCGGCACCAGCGCCGGGGGCGGCTCCTCGCCACCGTCCTCCTCGGTGTCACCGCCGGATGCGTCGCTCCCCGGTGCTTGGCCCTCCTCAGCCGCCAAGGCGCGTGCTTTCCAGTAGGCACGGCTGTGCTCCAAGTCGCGGATGCGCACCTGCGCCGCGCGCAAGCGCTGCTGGCGTTCGAGCGCCTTGGCTTTCCAGCGGTCGCGGGCGTCGCGAAACACGCGCGCCAGCCGCGCGACGGGGGTCTTCAGATCGTTCATGCGCGTCGCACCTCAGATCAGCGGCCCACCACGCGAGGCGGAGCCATGGACGACTAGATCCAAGGATTTTCGTGCGTTCTGCTTGTCTCTTCAAGCCCATCCTTGGCTTCATCTGCTAACCACCTATTCTGCATGAACGACTGAGGGCGGTTTTGGCGCAAATTGAACTACCTAGCCTCGGACCGTGTCCGTATAGCGGACAGGAGCGAGTATCGAGGGGCGAGGTTCGAGAAAGACAAGACAGATCCGCAGGTTCTTCGCGCGACAAACCGAAAACTGGCGTGCGATGGGTATAACGGCCCGCTGCCGA
>CAYPTW010000231.1:0-2124 GCA_964413755.1 uncultured Thioalkalivibrio sp.
TCATGACGTCGCTGGCTTTCATCCTCGGCTGCGTGCCCATGGCCATCGCCACCGGTCCCGGCGCCAACAGCCTGCACGCCATCGGCACCGGCGTCATCGGCGGCATGCTGGCCTCGACGCTGATTGCCTCTTTCTTCGTGCCGCTGTTCTTCGTGCTGCTGGAGGCGCGGCGCAAGCACCCCGCGCCGGCGGCGGCGACGGAAACCGCGACGCACGACGGAGAGGCGCACTGATGGCGCGCATGGCGCGAGCCGCGATCACCGCTGGCCTGGCGCTGGCGCTGGGCGCCTGCGCCGTCGGGCCGGATTACGAGCGCCCGGCGCTCGACATGCCGGAGGACTGGCGCGTCATGCCGGACGAAGCGGTCGCGCTGGCGAATGCCGAATGGTGGACCCAGCTCGGCGACCCGGTGCTCGACGAGCTCATCGCCACCGCACTGTCCGGGAACCTGGACGTGCGCATCGCCGCGGCCCGCGTCGAGCGCTTCAGCGCCGCGCTGCAGGTCACGCGCTCCGCCCTCATGCCGCAGCTGGGCTACGGCGTCGGCGCCGAGCGCAGTCGCGCCAGCGAGCTGTTGTTGCCCTCGGGTGCCGATCCTTACAGCACGCAGTACCAGGCCGCGCTCAGCGCCAGCTGGCAGCTGGACCTGTTCGGCCGCGTGCGGCGCGAGTCGGAGGCCGCGCAGGCGCGGGTGTATGCCAGCCAGCAAGGGCAGCAGGGCGTGATGCTGTCGCTCACCGCGAGCGTCGCTGCCGCCTATGTCAGCTTGCGCGCGCTCGACCGCCAGCTGGAAATCTCACGTGCGACGGCGGCAAACCACGAGGACACGCTGCGCATTTTCCGCCTGCAGCACCAGCAGGGTGTCGTTTCCCGCCTCGAGGTGGCGCAGGCCGAGTCCCAGTACGAGCAGGCCGCGGCGACGATCCCGCTGCTCGAGGGGCAGGTGGCGGCACAGGAGAACCTGTTGTCCATCCTGCTCGGCACGCCCCCGGCCCCGGTGCCGCGCGGGCTGACGCTGGCGGAGCTCGCGGTGCCCGCGGTGCCCGCGTCGCTGCCGTCCGAGCTGCTCGCGCGCCGCCCGGACGTGCTGCAGGCCGAGCAGAACCTGGTCGCGGCGAATGCCGACGTGGGCGCGGCGAAAGCCCTGTATTTCCCCGATATCTCGCTGACCGGGGCGCTGGGCCAGGTGAGTGCAGCGCTGGGCGATCTCACCGACAGCGCCGCGCGCAGTTGGAGCGCGGGCGCCGCGATCGCCGGGCCGCTGTTCACCGGCGGTGCAGTGAGCGGCCAGGTGGCGGTCGCAGAAGCGGCGCGCGAAGAGGCGCTGCTGGGATACGAGGCGGCGGTGCTGGAGGCGCTGCGCGAGGTCAATGACGCGCTCGCCGGCGTGGATGCCACAGCGCGGAATTACGCGGCGCTGGAGCGGCGTGCCGACGCCCTGCGCGACTTTGCGCGGCTGGCGCGCATGCGCTTCGATGCGGGAGCCGCCAGTTACATCGACGTGCTGTATGCGGACAATGAGCTGTTCGCGGCCGAGCTGGCGGCGATTGCGGCGCGCCAGTCGCAGCAGGTCAACATGATCACGCTCTACCGCGCGCTCGGCGGCGGCTGGCCGGAGAGCTGAGCCGTCTCCGGGGGTCCCGTCAACGGCACCCGGAGTTGTCGCAACCGAGCCGGAAAAACCTGCAGTGTGACGTCCGTCACGATCAGGAAAAGTACTTAAAACAATCGTCTACGCGCTTGATCCAGGTCATGTTCCGACCCTGGGCCGATGGATATTATTCTGGCCGGTTAAGCTTGATTCAGAGCCAAGGAGGCTGCCATGGAAACCCGCAAGACCGCTGCCCGGACCAGGTCGTCCGCCAGCGAACAGGACGCCCGGCTGGGTCGCCGGTCCCGGCGTCGGCGCCGCCAGGCGCACGCCCGTCGCGCCTGAGGACGGCAAGAGGAGGGGGCGAAGCGCACGCCGCGAAATCACTCGCCGCGCTGCCTTCGCCCCGCATCAGGCAGACTTTCCCCGCCCCAGGATCCGCCGCGACAGGATCGCATGCGCCCGCCGTCCGAGCGGATAGCGCCACGCCAGCACCAGCATCGGCACCAGCAGCAGGCACGGCCAGGCCACGA
>CAYPTW010000232.1:0-2103 GCA_964413755.1 uncultured Thioalkalivibrio sp.
CCCGGGATGTCGCGCAGCGCGGCGAAGGAGTTGTCGTTGTGGAAGTGGCCGCCGAAGCCTTTCTGGTAGGCCAGGCCCGCGACGCGGATGACCATGGGGTTGGCCCACTGGCCGCGCGAGAAGAACTGCAGCGAACAGGCTTCGCCGCGGACCTGGTCGCAGGCGTTGTGAAAGTAGGCGAGGTACTGGATCTCGGGGAAGGGCAGCAGTCCCATGTAGGCCGCGCCCTGTGCCATGCCGAGAATGGTCGTCTCGTCCAGCAGGGTGTTGAACACGCGGCTGCCGCGGAAGGTGGCTGCCAGGCCGGCGGTGACGGTGTACACGCCGCCCTTGCGCGCCACGTCTTCGCCGAACAAGGTCATCTCGGGGTACTTGGCCATGAGCTCGCGCAGGGCGCGGTTGATCTGCAGCGACAGGTGGCGCGGCGGGCCGGCCTCCGGCAACTTGCCGTCGCCGCCGAACACCGCGGCGCGGGTCGCCGCATCGGCACTGCGCGCGGCTTCCGCATGCACCGCGTCGGCCTGCAGCGGCGCCAGCGGCGCGACCACTGCGGCGGCAGTTTCCAGGCGCGGTCGCTGTGCGGCGCGGGCCGCAGCCTCGGCGACACGCGCGCGCGTTTCCTCGTACAGCGCCAGGATTTCCTCCGGATGCATGCAGCCGCTCTCGACCGCGAGACGAGCCGCCGCGAGCAGCGGGTCGCGGGCCTCGTTCGCCTCGATGGCCGCCAGCTCCATGTAGTCGCCCTCCCAGTCGGTGCCGGCATGGCCGAGGAGGCGCGGCACCTTGAGATGCAGGAAGGTCGGCCGGCGCCGACGGCGGCAATGCTCGACCGCGCGCGCCGCCATCTCGAAGGCCTCGCCCGGTGCCGTGCCGTCGGCGGCAAAGTAGTCCAGGCCCTCGCGCTGCGCGAAGCTGGCCTCGATCCAGCCCGCGGGCGTGCGCACCGAGATGCCGATGCCGTTGTCCTCGCACACGAACAGCAGCGGCACAGGCAGGCGCTGGTAGGCGGCCCATTGCGCAGCATTCAGGCCCGCCAGGGCAGTGGCGTGGTTGGCGGAGGCATCGCCGAAGCTGCACAGCACGATGCTGTCGGCGGGCACCGGCAGGGGCCGCTGCAGCCGTTTCGCCTGCTCCAGGCCGATGGCCGTGCCGAGGGCCTTGGGCAGGTGGCTGGCGATGGTCGAGGTCTGCGGCAGCACCCACAGCTTGCGGTCGCTGCCCCAGACCTTGTGCCGGCCACCGGACACCGGCTCCTCGCTGCTGGCCGCGAGCGCCAGGCAGGTCTCGTATACCGGGTCCCTGTCCGGGTCCTTTGCCAGGCGCGCCATCATGAAGCCGCCGGAGCGGTAGTGCAGGAAGGCCGGGTCGGTTGCACGCGTCAGCATGCCGAGCACGGCATTGGCCTCGTGTCCCGAGCTGCCGATGGTGTAGAAGCCTTCGTTGCGCGCGCGCATCTCACGCGCCTGCAGGTCGAGGTGGCGCGACTGCAGCTGGTAGGCGAACAGCTCGCGGAACCCGGCTGCGCTAAGGCGACTGCCCGGCGCGACGGGTTCGTGCGGCGCCGGCGGCGTGCCTCCGGACGCGGCCAGGGAGCGCACCAGGGCGCTGAAGTTGGCGTCGATTACGGCAGCGCGGTTGAGGCCGCGCGCAGCGCGCTTCGCCAGCGCCGCCTCAGAAGGCGTTGACACCCGTCAGCTCCCGCCCGACCACGAGCTCGTGAATGGTTTCCGTGCCCTCGTAGGTGATCACGCTTTCCAGGTTCAGCATGTGGCGAATGGGACAGTACTCGGCGCTGATGCCGGCGCCGCCGAGGATGTCGCGTGCATCGCGCGCAATATCCAGCGCCATGCGCACGTTGTTCCATTTCGCCAGCGACACCTGCGCGGGCTTCATGGCACCCGCGTCCTTGAGCCGGCCGAGCTGCAGCGACAGCAGCTGGGCGGTGGTGATACGCCGTGCCATGTCCGCGAGGCGGCGCTGCACCGTCTGGGTATGCGACACCGGGCGGTTGAACAGCTCGCGGTCGTTGGCGTAGTCGATGGATTCGCGCAGGCAGGCCTGGGCGGCGCCGATGGCGCCCCAGGTGATGCCGTAGCGCGCCTG
>CAYPTW010000233.1:0-2025 GCA_964413755.1 uncultured Thioalkalivibrio sp.
GGCCGACCAGATCGTGGTCATCGACGGCGGGCGCATCATCGAGCGCGGCAGCCACCCCGAGCTGATGGCGCTGGACGGCCTGTACGCGAAACTGTTCTCGCTGCAGGCGCGCGGCTACCGCTAGGTTGCGAGGTCCTTGCGGTGCCTCGTCTTCGCCGCCACCACCCGGTTCCGTCCGCCCACCTTGGCCTCGCGCAGCGCCTGGTCGGCCTCGCTGAGCAAGCCGCGTCGGCCCAGGCCGGGGCGCATCGCCGCCACGCCGGCGCTCATGGTGACCCGCAGGCTCGGCGGCATGCCGGCCCAGCTCATGGCGGCGACGTCGAGCCGGATCTTCTCGCAGGCTTCCGCAGCGGCGGCGGCGTCCGTAGCGGGGAAACACAGCAGGAACTCCTCGCCGCCGTAGCGCGCCACCAGGTCCGTGCCGCGCGCGGAGGCGGCCATGCGCGCAGCCACCGCCTCGAGCACGCGATCCCCGTCGACGTGCGAAAAGTCGTCGTTGATGCGCTTGAAGTGATCAAGATCGACCAGGGCCACGGCGAACTCGCCACCGTAGCGCTCGAACTCAGCGATACGCTCGAGGAGGTATTCGTCGGCGGAGCGGCGATTTCTCAGTCCGGTCAGCGGATCGTGCGTGGCGAGGCGCTCGAGTTCCAGGGTCGTCTCGCGCAGGCTGCGGGTGCGTTCGGCGACGATCGACTCCAGCCCGGCGCGGAGGCGCGCCAGCTGGGTGAGGGTCAGCATGCCCAGGCTCAGCACCGCGAGCAGCAGGGCGACGACCGCCAGCTCCATGCGGTTGAAGATGATCGCCACCAGGATGCCGCCCAGGCCTGCGCCCGACTCGACGATAAAGGCGAACACGTCGAAGTCGCGCGGCCAGCCGCCGTCGCGCAGGCCGATGAACACGCGCATGGCGAGTTCGTTCACGGCCTGCATCGCCACCAGCATCAGCAGCAGCAGGGCCAGGTCAGCCACGCCCAGCGATGACAGCGGCACCGGGCCGCCGAGCTGCTGGTAGGCGAGGCCGATGCCCAGCACCATCAGGCTCATCAGCCCGCTGTTGTGCAATGACGCCGTCAACACCTCCTGCACGGGCCGCCCGTGGCGCAGGCGGTGCCAGGGATACAGCAGCGAGGCGAGCCCGTTCAGCCAGGCCGCCGCGACCGGGCCGACGATGAGGATCGCTGCCACCTGGGCGACGCGGTCGAAGGACACGTAGCCGACGCGCGGATGGTTGAAGCCCATGGAAATGGTGAACAGCGCGAAGGCGACGAAAAACACCGCCGTGCCCGGCCCGTGTCCTGGGGGCAGCCAGCCGTGCATTGCGACGGCCATGGACACGGCGACGAAGGCGCTGGCGAAAAGCAGCAGTGAGTAAACCCGCTCCGGATGCTTCCGCCCTTGGGTCGTGCTCGACATGTGTCCTACACCCCCAACAGCGCCACGATAAGTGGCAGCGCGAAGGCCGTGAGCAACCCGGCCAGGCCCAGACCGAGCCCCGCGAATGCCCCGGCGCGCAGCCCGATGGTCAGCGCATGCGCGGTGCCGAAACCATGCGCAGCGATGCCGAGGGCAAAGCCCTGCGCGCGCTGGTCGTGGATCCCGGCGAGGCGGAACAGCGGCCCTGCGGCCACCGCGCCGACGGCCCCCGTGACCAGCACGATGCCGGCCGCGAGCGAAGGCAACCCGCCGATCTGCTCGGCGATACCCATGGCGATCGGCGTGGTGACCGACTTGGGCGCCAGCGACAACAGGGTCTCGCCGCGCGCGCCAAGCAGCCAGGCGACGCCGACCGCGCTGCCCACTGCGACGGTCACGCCGGTCACGCAGGCCAGCAGCAGCGGCCACAGCAGCTCACGCACCTGGCGCAGGTTGTCGTACAGCGGGATGGCCAGTGCGACGGTGGCCGGGCCGAGCAGGAAGTGAATGAACTGCGCGCCTTCGAAGTAGGTGTCGTAGGAGGTGCCGGTCAGGAGCAGCAGGCTGATCAGCACCAGCATCGCCACCAGCACCGGGTGCACCAGCGGG
>CAYPTW010000234.1:0-1987 GCA_964413755.1 uncultured Thioalkalivibrio sp.
CGCAGCGCCGCGGGATGTCATCGCCTCACCGAGCGAGATAAGACTTCCCGAGCGAGGGGAGGCGATGACAGTCCGCGAGCGCGGACAGGTGCGAGGCTGCGGCGAGCACGAGATCGGGGTCGGGGTCGGTCCGCGCTACTTGACGACGGAGAGCTTCGGCGGCCCCTTCGGCTTGTCGCCGTCCGAGCCGCCGTCGGGTCCGTCGTTGCCGGGCGGGGGCTCGCCTTCCGAGTCGGTGAAGATCATGCCCTCTCCCGACTCCCGCGCGTAGATACCCAGCACCGCACGCACCGGCAGGATGACCGGGAAGGGCACGCCGCCGAAGCGGGCGCTGAACTCCACCGTGTCGTCCCCGAGGTGCAGTCCCTGCGTCGCGCTGGCGCCGATGTTGAGCACCAGCTTGCCTTCCGTGACGTACTGCGGCGGCACGCGCACGCCGTCGACGCTGGTGTCGACGACGATATGGGGCGTTTCGCCGTTGTCAGAGATCCAGTCGACCATCGCCCTGAGGAGGTAGGGCCGCCGCGGCTTGCGCCCCTGGCTGCTGCCGCTCAGGGGCGCATCTCCCGTTCGAGCTCGGTGAGACTGGCGCGGAAGCAGGGCCGGGCAAACAGCGTCTCGGCGTACTTGATGATGTGACGTCCGTGGCTCGGCGGCAGGTCGACCTCCCAGCGCGGCAGCCGCCACAGGATCGGCGCAATGCTGCAGTCGACCAGGGAGAACTCGTCGCTCATGAAGAACGGCTTCAGTCCGAACAGCTCCGCGCTGGCGAGCAGGCTCTCGCGCAGGGTCTTGCGGGCCTTGTTGGCAGTGCGCTTGTCACCGCGCTCGAGGTCGTCCACGAGCGAGTACCAGTCACGCTCGACGTGGTAGAGCGCGAGCCGGAAGCGCGCGCGGCTGACGGGATCGACCGGCATCAACGGCGGATGCGGGAAGCGCTCGTCCAGGTACTCGGCGATGATGCGCGAGTCGTAGAGCACGAGATCCCGGTCCACCAGCGTGGGCACGCTGTTGTAGGGGTTCAGCTCGATCAGGTCCTCGGGGAGACTCGAGGTCTCCACATCCACCACGTCCAGGCTGATGCCCTTCTCCGCGAGTACGATGCGGACGCGATGGCTGTGCGGACAGGTGGGATTGGAGAAAAGAGTCATGTTGCCTCGCCTGCGACGCAAGCCGCGTGAAGGGATATCACTTCACGTCCTTCCAAAGCTCCTTGTAGTACAGCCACGAGAACGCGAGCAGCACCAACAGGAACAGCAGCACCTTGATGCCGAGCCGCTGGCGCTCCAGCTGCATCGGCTCCGCCGCCCAGCTCAGGAAGGCCGTGATGTCGCGCGCCGCCTGGCTGTATTCCTCGGGCGTCATGCTGCCGGAGCGGACCAGCTCGAAACCGTCGAAAACCTTGTGCGGCTCACCGTCGGCGCCCGGTTCCTGGCGGTACACGGCTTCCTGCACGCCCTGCAGCTCCCACAACACGTGGGGCATGGAGGTGCCGGGCAGTACCTTGTTGTTCACGCCGGTCACCCGCGAGCCCGGATCGACGTAGAAGGACTTCAGGAAAGTGTAGATGTAGTCCGTGCCGCGCGCGCGCGCCATGAGCGAAAGGTCGGGTGGCGCCTGGCCGAACCAGCCCGCCGCGGCGTCCTGCGGCATGGCGATGGTGATGGTGTCGTGCGGGGTCTCGCCGGTGAAGCGGAGGTTCTCCGCCACCTGCTCGTCGGTGAGGCCGAGGCCTTCTGCCAGGGTGTTGTAGCGCACGTACTGCAGGGAATGGCAGCCCAGGCAGTTGTTCATGAACAGCCGCGCGCCGCGCTGCAGCGACGCCTGGTTGCTCACGTCTACGCCCGAGCTCTCGAGCGGGAAGCCGGGGCCGGCAGCGGTGGCGAAACCCGGCGCCACCGCGAGCAGCAGCGCCACGAGGAGCATGGGGAAAGGCCTAGCCATGGTAGGTCACCCTCGCAGGAGGCGTCTTCGTCTTGTCGATCTT
>CAYPTW010000235.1:0-1976 GCA_964413755.1 uncultured Thioalkalivibrio sp.
CCTGGCGGCAGGCCTCCATGGCTTGCCGTGCTGCCGACTCCGCGAGAAGAACCTCGTCGATCGCGGCGGCGGCGTCGGAACTGCTCGGGCGGGTGCGTTCAGACATGCCCGGTCCCCCTTTCCTTGCGGGTGTGGGTAGACGCCACTGACTAGTATGACCGCAGCGCAGCAGGACTGAATACGGAACTACCGCAGGGTCCGCCCCCGCTACCGCGTGGCGGGTTCAGGCGTCCCCCGACACCTCAGCGCGAAACCGCGGCAGGGAGGCCGGATGATTCTGCTGGAGGAACGTCACCAGGCCTTCACGCACGTGGCAGCGCAGCCGCCACGCGGCGCCGGAGTCGCGGGCACTGACCAGGGCGCGGAGCTCCAGCGTGGTCGGCCGCGCCTCGAAGGCGACGATCTCGGCGACGCGGCCGTCCCAGTCCTCGTGGTGCTTGACCAGGCGCTGCAGCTCCTGGCGCAGCCCGTCGATCGGCACCGTGTAATCGACGTGCAGGAACACCGTGCCCAGGATCTCGGCGCTGCGCCGCGTCCAGTTGGTGAACGGCTTCTCGAGGAAATAGCTGATCGGCAGCACCAGGCGCCGCTCGTCCCAGATCTTCACCACCACGTAAGTGAGGGTGATTTCCTCGATCCGCCCCCACTCGTTCTCCACCACCACCACGTCGTCCAGCCTGATCGGCTGGGTGATGGCGATCTGGAAACCGGCGATCAGGTTGCCCAGGGTCTTCTGCGCGGCGAAGCCGATCACCAGGCTGGCGATACCGGCGGAGGCGAGCAGGCCCTGGCCGAACTGCCGGAAGCCGTCGAACTGCAGCAGGATGGCGCTGGCGGTGAGCAGCCAGATGATGAGCGTCAGGACCTGGCGCAGGATGCGGAACTGGGTGTGGAATTTGCGCGCGCGCAGGTTGTCGGCCACGTTCATCTGCAGGCGCTGCCCGAGTGCATCCTCCAGCACCCGCGCCAGCCGCACCACCAGCAGGCCGACACCGAAAATCAGCAGGCTGACCAGCGTGGAGCGCAGCCAGGGCAGCTCCGCGGCGCGGTCGGCCATCGGCAGGGCGAGGTACACGCCGAGCAGCGGCAGGAACCAGGCCAGCACGCCCATCCAGCGCTGCCGCACGGACTCGGCCAGCGCCGGATGCTGCCGCGCCAGGAACAGTTTCAGCAGCAGGCGCGCGATGAATACGGCAAGCAGGCCGGCGGCGGCGCCGACGCCGAGTACGGCCAGGCCTTCGGCCCAGGGGCGCGTGCTGTCCCACAGCGTGCCGAGAATGTTGGATGTTTCCTGCATGAACGCGTCCAGAGTCTAGCAAATCGAGCGAAATGGCCTGAATTTGGCTAGTATTGGCGCGGGTTTTCCACCATCCGACATATCAACCCGAACAACGGAGTCGAAAACATGGCCAATCTCAGGGAAATCGAAGGTATCGGCCCGGTCTGTGCCGCCAAGCTCGAAGGCGCCGGTATCAAGAACCAGGCGAAGCTGCTGACTGCCGGCGCGACCCCCAAGGGCCGCAAGGAACTGGCGGAGAAGTGCGGCCTCAGCGCCAAGCAGATCCTCGGCTGGGTGAACCGCGCCGACCTCGCGCGCATCAAGGGCGTCGGCGAGGAGTACGCCGACCTGCTGGAGCATGCCGGTGTCGACACCGTGAAGGAACTGGCGCAGCGTCGCCCCGACAATCTCTACAAGAAGATGGTCGAGGTCAACACGGCGAAGAAGCTGGTGCGCGCCCTGCCGACCGAGGCTACCGTGACCAAGTGGGTCGCGCAGGCCAAGGAGCTGCCGCGGGCCGTGCACTACTGAGCGCTGCCTGGCACTG
Source organism: uncultured Thioalkalivibrio sp. (assembly GCA_964413755.1). GTDB lineage: Bacteria > Pseudomonadota > Gammaproteobacteria > Steroidobacterales > XN24 > XN24. The sequence continues at coordinate 1,827 of CAYPTW010000235.1, forward strand.
TCTCGGAACGAAAAACGGCAGCCCGGGGGCTGCCGTTTTTTTTCGTCTGGTGGGCGATACTGGGATTGAACCAGTGACCTCTCCCGTGTGAAGGGAGCGCTCTCCCGCTGAGCTAATCGCCCGTGCAAGGCGCGGAATTCTAGTGGCCCC
>CAYPTW010000236.1:0-1968 GCA_964413755.1 uncultured Thioalkalivibrio sp.
ACCAGGTAGCTGCGCAGCTCGTGCGTGACAGCCTCCAGCGCCTCCTCGGGCAGGGCCCTGAGGTCGGCCGGATCCTGGATGCTGAATAGCAGGGGGAACTTGTCCTCGAGACCCATATCGGCGCCAGCGTACCGTTCGAGGTGGAAATGAAGCCCGGATTATCCGCCAGACGGGAGGCGCTGTCCAAGTCGCGGCGGCGGTCCGCTCAGTGGCGCCGCTCGGTGAGCCAGCCCGACAGCCAGCGCAGCGGTTCCGCCGCTGCGCCCAGCGGGGCCAGCGCCGTGATCGCTTCGTCGTGGAGCTCACGCAGCCGGGCCTTGGCGACTTCCAGGCCGGCCACGGCCGGGTAGTTGGGCTTGTGCAGGGCGGCGTCCGCCTGGGCGCGCTTGCCCAGCACCTCGGTTTCGCCCTCGACGTCGAGAATGTCGTCCTGCACCTGGAAGGCCAGCCCGATGGCATGGCCGTAGCGGTCGAGCGCATCTCGCGTCGCCGTCGGCAGAGCTTCCGCACCCGCCGCGGCCATCATGACGCTGGCGTGGATCAGTGCGCCGGTCTTGAGCCGGTGCATCTGTTCCAGCTGCGCTACGGAGAGTTCATGACCCGCCGCCTCGAGGTCGACGGCCTGGCCGCCTGCCATGCCGGCCGTGCCGGAGGCGCGCGCCAGCAGGCCGATCGCTTCCAGCCGGCGGGCCGGATCGGCGACCATCGCCGGGTCTTCGGCGAGGATCTGGAAGGCCAGCACCTGCAGCGCATCCCCGACGAGGATCGCCGTCGCCTCGTCGTAGGCGCGGTGACAGGTCGGGCGGCCGCGCCGCAAATCGTCGTCGTCCATCGCCGGGAGGTCGTCATGCACCAGCGAGTAGGCATGAATCAGCTCGACCGCCGCGGCGGGCCCGTCGAGGCGCTCCATCGGGATGCCGAGGGCGGCGCCGGTGAAATACACCAGCCCGGGCCGCACCCGTTTGCCGCCGCCGAGGACCGAATAGCGCATGGCCTGGTGCAGGCGCGCCGGCGCCGTCGCGGCGTCCGGCAGCCAGCGCTCCAGCACCTGCTCGACGCGGGCCGCGCAAGTCGCGAGCCGGTCGGCGTCCGTCATTGCTCGGGCTCGAAGGGCTCCAGGCCGTCATCGGCCGAATCCCGCGTCAGGATCTCGACTTTCTGTTCCGCCGCGCGCAACGCGGCCTGGCAACGCCGCGTCAGCGCGACGCCGCGCTCGAACGACGCCAGCGACTGCTCGAGCGGCTGGTCGCCGGATTCGAGCTCTTCCACGAGCTGTTCGAGAGCGGCGAGTGCCTGCTCGAAATCGAGGCTGTCCGCCTCGGCCGCGGCCGGCGCGGGCGTCGTTTTTTTCCTGGGCATCGGGTGCTTACCCGTAAATGAGGTGAACGCCTACGATACCGGCCCTTTCGGCCGGTAATCAATCCGCAGGAACCACGCCGGGCGAGGCGTCGTGTTGACAGCAGGCAGCGCCGGGACTAACCTTTCAACGGTGATTTAGACTAAGTCTAAATTGAGTCCAAGTCGCATTGGTGGTGCGCTGCACTCGCAGCCGCGCCACCTGGAAGTGCAGAGAGTTTGGCCCGGCCGTCGGCCGGGATGGGAATCACCTCAGGAGGATACGATCCATGTCAAATCTGAAGGGCAGCAAGACCGAGAACAACCTCAAGGAGGCTTTTTCGGGCGAGTCGCAGGCCAACCGTCGCTACCTGTACTTCGCATCGAAGGCCGATGTCGAGGGCTACAACGACGTCGCCACCGTGTTCCGTTCGACCGCCGAGGGTGAGACCGGTCATGCGCATGGCCACCTCGAGTACCTCGAGGCGGTGGGTGATCCCGCCACGGGCCTGCCGATCGGCGGCACCTCCGACAACCTGAAGGCCGCGATCGCCGGTGAGACCCACGAGTACACCGATATGTACCCGGGCATGGCCAAGACCGCCCGCGACGAGGGTTTCGACGAGATCGCCG
>CAYPTW010000237.1:0-1957 GCA_964413755.1 uncultured Thioalkalivibrio sp.
TGGAGACGCGCATCGACCAGCTGCGGGTCAACCTGGAGCGCGCGCGCTGGGTGTTCCGCGACCTCGAGCCGCGCTTCCTGCTGGTGAATATCGCCCGCTTCCGCGTGCTGCTGCGCGACGGCAGCGAAGTGCGCTGGAGCACGCGTGCGGTGGTCGGCCGTCCTTACCGCCAGACACCGGTATTTCGCGCCACGATGACCCACCTGGAGCTCAACCCCAGCTGGACCGTGCCGCCGACCATCTTCCGGGAAGACCTGCTGCCGCAGATCCGGCGGGACCCGGGTGTGCTCGAACGCCGGCGCATGCAGCTGTTCGAGTGGTCCGGGCAGGAGATCGACCCCTGGACCGTGGACTGGCAGCGGGTGTCCGGCAACCGCCCGCCGTACTTCATCCGCCAGGCGCCCGGGCCCTACAACCCGCTCGGACGGATCAAGTTCATGTATCCGAACCCGCACCAGGTCTACATGCACGACACGCCGGAGCGCGAGCTGTTCTCGCGCGCGGAGCGCAGTTTCAGCTCGGGCTGCATTCGCATCCAGCGTCCGCTGGAACTGGCGCAGCTGCTGCTGGAAGGCAGCGCGGCGGAACTGGCGCGGATGGACGCGGCGCTGCGCAGCGGGGAGACGGTCACGATCCGCCTGCCGCGGCCGATCCCCGTGCTGACGCTGTACGGCACGGCGGTGCCGGAAGACGGCCGGATCCATTTCGCCAGCGACATCTATGCGCGCGACGGCAGCGTGCTGGCCGCCCTGGACGCGTCTCCGGGCGCCGCCCCGCGTCCGCGCTAGCCGTTCCTAGCCGTTCTCCGGCTGCGCCGTGACGCTGGGCTCGCCGCCGGGCGACACGCAGACATGCAGCAGGATGGGCTGGCAACACACCGCGCAGTCCTCGACGTAGGACTGTTCCGCTACCGAGCAGTCGACCAGGATCTCGATCGCCTCCCCGCAGTAAGGGCAGTCGATAGCGCAGGTCTCGAGCACCGTCCCTCAGTCCTCGTGCGCGGCGGCCTTGAGGGCTTCGGCAGCATCCACCGCCGCCTGCTCGTCGGCCTCGTCCTGGTCGGACACGATCTGCGCCAGTTCCTCGCGACGCCGCTCGGCCTCCAGGTCGCTGTCCGCCAGCGGCGCCTTGACCACGATCTCGTACAGGTCCTTGCGCCGGTCCTTGAGGTTGGTGACGCTGCCGATCTCGTGCAGCTCCTTGAGCAGGTCCATGTCGAGGTCGGCGATGATGGTCATCTCCGTGTTCGGCGTGGCCTCGGCCTTGATGGAGTTGGTGGGGAAGGCGAAGTCGGCGGGCGTGAAGATCGCCGACTGGCCATACTGCACGTCCATGTTGTGGACCTGCGGCAGGTTGCCGACCGAGCCGGCGATGGCCACGTAGCACTCGTTCTCCACCGCGCGCGCCTGCGAGCACAGGCGCACCCGCATGTAGGCGCTCTGCGTATCCGTCAGGAAGGGTACGAACAGGATGTGCATGTTCTGTTCGGCGCAGATGCGCGCCAGCTCGGGGAACTCCGAGTCGTAGCAGATGAGGATGCCGATGCGCCCGCAGTCGGTGTCGAACACCGGCACGCGGTCCCAGCCGGACATGCCCCAGATGGAGATCTCGTCGGGCGTCGGGTGGATCTTGCGTGACTGGTCCCAGGTGCCGTCGCGGCGCAGCAGGAAGCTGACGTTGTAGAGCCGCTCGTGCTCCACCAGCGGCATGCTGCCGGCGATGATGTTGATGTTGTAGGACACGGCCAGCTCGAGGAAGCGCTGGCGGATCCAGTCGGTGTGCCGGGAGACCTCGCGGATGGCCTTGGGCTCGTCGAGGTTGTTGTACTCCGCCATCAGCGGCGCGTTGAAGAATTCCGGGAAGAGGATGAAGTCGGCCTTGTAGGCGGAAATCGCGTCGACGAAGAACTCCACCTGGTCCATCAGGGCCTCGCGGTCCTTGAACAGCCGCATCTGCC
>CAYPTW010000238.1:0-1950 GCA_964413755.1 uncultured Thioalkalivibrio sp.
GGCGGCGCCTGGCGGCGCTTGTACTCGTTGCGCTTCACCATGCCGAGGATGCGCCCCACCACGGCGCGCTCGTAACCGCGCGCCACGATCTGGTCCACGGAAGCGTCTTCCTCGATGAAGGCCTCGAGGATCGGGTCGAGCACCTCGTAAGGCGGCAGCGAGTCCGTGTCCTTCTGGTCCGGCCTGAGCTCGGCGGAAGGCGCGCGCTCGAGAACCCGCGGCGGAATCACCTCGCTGCGCGCGTTGCGGTGCCGTGCCAGGCGATAGACGAGTGTCTTGCTGCAGTCCTTCAGTGGGGCGAAGCCGCCCGCCATGTCGCCGTACAGCGTGGCGTAGCCCACCGCCATCTCGCTCTTGTTGCCGGTGGTCAGCAGCATGCAGCCGAACTTGTTCGACATCGCCATGAGGATCATGCCGCGGCAGCGCGCCTGGATGTTCTCCTCGGTGACGTCTTCCGGCATGCCGGCGAAGACCTCCTGCAGGGCTTCGCGCGCGCCGTCGAAAATCGGCTCGATGGAGACGACGTCGTACTGCACGCCCAGTGCGCGCGCCTGGGCCGCCGCGTCCTCCCGGCTCATGTCGGTGGTGTAGCGCGAGGGCATCATCACCGCGCGCACGCGCTCCGGTCCCAGGGCATCGACCGCGATGGCCAGGGTGAGCGCCGAGTCCACGCCGCCGGACAGCCCGAGCACCACGCCCGGGAAACGGTGCTTGTTGACGTAGTCCGCCACGCCCAGCTCCAGCGCGCGGTACACGCCGTCGACGAACTCCGGCGCCGGCGTCACGTGCGCCGGCTCAATGTGCCCGCCCGGCGCCACCTCCACCAGCTCCAGCGCCTCGAGGTAGAACGGCGCGCGGTAGACCAGCTCGCCCGCGGCGTCGAAGGCCATGGAGCCGCCGTCGAACACCAGCTCGTCCTGGCCGCCGACGAGGTTGGCATAGATCACCGGCAGGCCCGTCTCCGCGATGCGCTCGCGCATCACCGCCTCGCGCCGCGCCAGCTTGCCGGTGTCGTAGGGCGAGCCGTTGATGGAGATCAGCACTTCCGCCCCGGCGTCCGCCGTGGCCCGCGCCACTTCCGGGCTCCACAGGTCCTCGCACACGGTGATGCCGAGCTTCACGCCGTGCATCTCGACCACGCAGCATGCCGTGCCCGGCGAAAAGTAACGCTTCTCGTCGAACACGCCGTAGTTGGGCAGCTGCTGCTTGCGGTAGATCACCGGGTCGTCGTCGGGCCGCAGCAGGATGGCGCTGTTGTGGATGGTCTCGCCGGCGTACTCCGGGTAGCCCACCAGCACCGACATGCCGTTGAGACTCTGCTTCAGCCGCTGCAGCGCCTCGGCCACGTCGCGCGCGAAGCCGCGGTGGAACAGCAGGTCCTCGGGCGGATAGCCGCACAAGGCCAATTCCGGGAACACCACCAGGTCGGCGCGCAGCGCGTCGTGCGCGCGGCGGCACATCTCCAGCATGTGCGTGACGTTCGCCTCGACGTCGCCGACGACCGGGTTGAACTGGGCGATGGCGATGCGCATGGGCAGGGTATCAGGCGTAGTGAGGCCGGTGCCGAGGCTCCGGGATCGTCCGCCCCAGTTCGACCGCTAGTTCGATCCATTCCCTGATCGCCACCTCAGCATTGGCTGCAGCTTCCTGGTAACTGCGACCATCAGCCATGCAGCCGGCCAAGTCAGGCACCTCGGCGACAAAGCAATCGTCGTCGTCGCTCCACGAGATAACAATGTCGTAACGCCTAATCATCGCCTGATTCCATGCGGTACTTGAGAATGAGAGCTCTAACCTGCCAAAGTGTTCGATGATACCTCCGATTCACGCAGGCAGATTGGAAGAATCCTCGCGGCTGCGACAGGCCTGATTTTTAGGAAAGCCGCTCCAATATCGCGCTGCCCAGCTCCGCCGGCGAACGCACCGTGGTCACGCCCGCCTCTTCCAGCG
>CAYPTW010000239.1:0-1932 GCA_964413755.1 uncultured Thioalkalivibrio sp.
GTATTCGACTGGGACGGCACGCTGATGGACTCCACCGGCCAGATCGTGGCCGCGGCGATGGTGACCATCCGCGACCTCGGGCTGCCGGAGCGGCCGCCCGAGGCAGTGCGCGACATCATCGGCCTCGGCTTGCGCGAGGGTTGGCACAGGTTGTTCCCGGAGCTGGATGCCGAGGGCTTCGCAGCCTTCGTCGACGCGTACCGGGAGCGCTTCCTGTCGCCGGCCTACCAGACGGCGCGCCTGTTCGAGCGTGCCGCGGAGGTGGTGGAGGAGCTCGCCGGACGGGGGCTGGTGCTGGCAGTGGCCACCGGCAAGAGCCGGCGCGGGCTGGACCGCGACCTGCACGCCACCGGGCTGGGCCGCTTCATGGCCGGGTCCCGCACGGCGGACGAGACACGCTCCAAGCCGGACCCCGCCATGCTGCTGGAACTCATGCAGGCACTCGGGGCGACGCCCGAGAGCACGCTGATGGTGGGCGATACGGAATGGGACCTGGAGATGGCGCGCCGCGCCGGCGTGCCGGCGGTGGCGGCAGCCTACGGGGCCCATGCGCCGGAACGGCTGCAGCGCTATGCGCCGCTGGCGTGTATCGAGCGCATAGAGCAGTTGCCGGGCCTGTTGCCCTGAGCGCTCAGACCACCTCGACGCCGAGCCGGCGCAATGCCTGCGCCAGCCAGATCAACGGCAGGCCGATCAGCCCGGTCGGGTCCTGGCTGTCGATGCGCTCGAACAGGGCGATGCCGAGTCCCTCGGCGCGGAAGCTGCCGGCGCAATCCAGCGGTTGCTCGCGCTCCACGTAGCGCCGGATCTCCCCGGCGTCGAGAGGGCGGAAGACCACCCGCGTGATGTCCATGTGTTCCTCGGGGTCTTCCATGTGACCGGGCGCGAGCACGCACACGCCGGTGAGGAATTCGACGTGGCGCCCGGCGGAATGGGCCAGCTGGGCCATGGCCTGCCCGGCGTCGGCCGGCTTGCCGAGGACCTCCTCGCCGCGCACTGCGACCTGGTCGGAGCCGATGACGATGGCCTGCGGTTCCATCCTGGCGATGGTTGCAGCCTTGGCCCGTGCCAGGCGCATCACCAGGTCCGCAGGCGACTCGCCGCGCCGCGGCGTCTCGTCGATGTCGGCGCTGCGCTGCCGGAAGGGCAGCCCGAGACGCTCGAGCAGGGCCCGCCGGTAGGGCGAGGCGGAGGCGAGAACGAGTTCGGGTTGCGGGCGGGTAGTGGAGGCGCTCATGTCAGCCAGACTATAGCGCCGGGGCTTGCGCCGCAAAACCTCCCTGCATTCAGCGCTTTGACAGGAAACTGGGTGCAAGATATTCTAGCCGGCTTATGTCTGCCGAGCTGGACCGTCTGCTTGAGCCCGCCGGGCTGGCCGCGAAGGGCTGGCACTGGGCGGGGAAGACCCCGCTGGCGCAGTGGCCGCGACTGGCGGCTGTGGACGTTGCCGGCGCGGAGACGGGTCACGACGTCGCGGTTGATTTGTCGTGGCGGGAAGACGAGCACGGCGTGGCCTTGTTGGAGGCGGAACTGGCGTGGCGCATGCGGGCGACTTGCCAGCGCTGCCTGGAAAAGATGGAGCTGGTCCTGCACGCCGAGCCGCGACTCTTTTTCGGGTCGCAGGCACAGCTGGATGCCAGCATCGCCGGCGCCGGATTCGAGCCGTGCGAGCTGGAGCCCGGCACGACGATGAGGCAACTGCTGGAAGATGAATTGCTGCTCGAAATGCCGGCGTTCCCGGCGCACGAGCAAACTGAAGAATGCGGCGCGCTGGCGAGGAAGCTGGCGCAACTCGAGCCCGAGAGCGACGGGCATAGCGTATCGAGCCCCTTTGCGGTGCTCGCTGAACTGAAGCGCAAGAACTGACAGACGGAGCATCGCCACCATGGCTGTACAACAGAATCGGAAGAGCTCTTCCAAGCGCGACATGCG
>CAYPTW010000240.1:0-1915 GCA_964413755.1 uncultured Thioalkalivibrio sp.
TCGGTGCCCGTCGCCGCCGGCACCAGGCGCGCCGCCACTGCGGCCGCAGAGCCGCCCGACGAGCCGCCGGGCACGCGCGCCGGGTCCCAGGGGTTGCGCACCGGGCCGTACCAGCTGGTCTCGTTCGACGAGCCCATGGCGAACTCGTCCATGTTGGTCTTGCCCAGCATGACGACGCCGGCGTCGCGCAGGCGCTCGACCACCGTGGCGTCGTAGGGCGCGACGAAGTTGTCCAGCATGCGCGAGCCGCAGCTGGTCTTCACGCCGGCCGTGCAAAAGATGTCCTTGTGGGCGATCGGCAGCCCGGCAAGAGGGCCGGCCTCACCGGAGGCGCGCGCCGCATCAGCGGACCGGGCGGCTGCCACGGCGGCGTCGCCGGTCACGGTGACGAAGGCATTGAGCTCGCCGTCGAGCTGGCCGATACGCGCCAGCAGGTGGCGCACCAGCTCCTCGCTGCTGAACTTTCCGGCGGCGAGACCGCGCGCCATCTGCGCCAGGGTCATGGCATGCATATGTCCGTGCTCCCTGCTTACTCGATGACCTTGGGGACCAGGTACAACCCGGCCTCCACGGCCTGGGCATTCTGCTGGTAGAGGTCGCGCTGGTCGCTTTCGGTCACGGCGTCCGGGCGCAGGGGCTGCGTCATGTGGAGCGGGTGCGCCATGGGGGTCACGCCCTCGGTGTCGGCGCGCTCCAGCTGCTGTACGAAATCGATGATCCGGGACAGGTTGTCGGCGTAGGCGGGCACTTCCTCGCTCGAGATGCCCAGCCTGGCGAGATGCGCGATGGACGCGACCTCGTCGCGGCTCAACTTCATTCGGGTCTCCTGAAAGCTCTGCGTGGGTGTGCTGGCAAGGCGACGATGATACCGTTGCGCTTGCCCGAAGTCGCCCCCGTTGCTAGATTTAGGTGCTTGTGCGTCCCGGCCTGGTCCGGACGCCGCGCGCCGCCCCATCGCATCCTGCTGGTCCCTGCTCGGTCAACCTATGTTCAAGAATCTCCGCGGATATTTCTCCAACGACCTGTCCATCGACCTGGGCACGGCCAACACGCTGATCTACGTGCGTGGCCGGGGCATCGTGCTGGACGAGCCCTCGGTCGTGGCCATCCGCGAGGAGTCCGCGCGGGGCGGCGGACGGACGGTGCAGGCCGTGGGTGCGGAAGCGAAGATGATGCTCGGCCGCACGCCCGGCAACATCACCGCCATCCGCCCGCTGAAGGACGGCGTCATCGCCGACTTCACGGTGACGGAAAAAATGCTCCAGCATTTCATCAAGAAGGCCCACGGCAGCCGCTATTTCCGGCCCAGCCCGCGGGTGCTGGTGTGCGTGCCCTACGGCTCCACCCAGGTCGAGCGCCGCGCCATCCGCGAGTCGGCCGAGGGCGCCGGGGCGCGCAAGGTGTACCTGGTGGAAGAGCCCATGGCCGCAGCGATCGGTGCCGGCATGCCAGTGCAGGAGGCGCGCGGCTCGATGGTGCTGGACATCGGCGGCGGCACCTCCGAAGTGGCGGTGATCTCGCTCAACGGCATCGTCTACGCGGCCTCGGTGCGCATCGGCGGCGACCGTTTCGACGAGGCCATCATGAGCTACGTGCGCCGCAACTACGGCATCCTCATCGGCGAAGCGACCGCCGAACGCATCAAGCACGAGATCGGCGCGGCCTACCCCGGCCAGGAAGTGCGCGAAATCTCGGTGCGCGGCCGCAACCTGTCCGAAGGCGTGCCGCGCAGCTTCACCCTGAATTCCAACGAGATCCTGGAAGCGCTGCAGGAACCGCTGCAGGGCATCGTCGGCGCGGTCAAGGCCGCGCTGGAGCAGACGCCGCCCGAACTGGGCGCCGACGTCGCCGACCGCGGCATCGTGCTCACCGGCGGCGGCGCGCTGCTGCGCGACCTCGACAAGCTGCTGATGGA
>CAYPTW010000241.1:0-1907 GCA_964413755.1 uncultured Thioalkalivibrio sp.
GCCCGCCCCGCTCCACGACGTAAGACTCGCCCGACTCGCGCACCCGGTCGAGCACCGCCCGGAGGTTACGCGCCAGCTCGGTTGCGGTGATTTTTCGCATGTGCTCGCCCTGAAATCAGAGTGTCTCAGATTTTATGTATCGTGAGGCCTGACAGCAACAATGCTCGGTGTTTTGGTGTGTTGATGCTTTTGTGCTAGTGTCAGCTTCACTGTCTTCGAAACGCCAGGACTGATGCCATGAGTCGTCTCACTATCACGCTCGACGACGCACTGCACCGCGCCCTGAAGGAAACCGCGGCGCGGCAGGGTCGCTCCATCACCTCGATCATCGAGGAGAGCCTGCGCCTGCGCGGCATCCGGCCCCAGGCCGACGCCCGCGCGCTGGTCGCCCGGGCCAGGGAGCGCGCCCGGCTTGGCGCGGACGAAGCCATGGAACTGGCGGTGAAAGAGACCCGCGCCGCGCGCAAGCAATGAGCCCGCCGGTATTCGTCGTCGACACGAACGTCGTCGTCGCCGGGCTGGTCACGGCTGAAGTCGAGAGCCCCGTTGCGGCGATCCTGGATGCGATGCTGTCGGGGCGGCTGTTCTACCTGGTGTCGCCGGCGCTGCTGCAGGAGTACCGGATGGTGCTGCTGCGGCCGAAGATCGCGCAGCGCCATGGCCTGGCCGAGGCCGAAGTAGATGACGTGCTGGTGGAACTGGCCGCGAACGCCATCTGGCGCGAGCCGCCGCCGTCAGCGCCTGCGCCCGACCGGGGCGACGATCACCTGTGGGCGCTGCTGGCCGCGCATGAAAACAGCATCCTCGTGAGCGGGGATCGGCTGCTGCAGGAGAAGCCGCCGGCGGCGAGCCAGGTGATTTCGCCGGCGGCGTGGGTGGAGGCGTTCGCTCGCTGAATCACCCGGGTGTGGACGCAACGCGCGCCGTTCCTGGCGTAGCTCCATTGACATTGTAAGGAATATTCCTTACCGTCCTCCCTTCTTTCCTGGGAGTTTCACCATGCCGGACATCCATGAAGTCGCCACCCTGACCTCGAAGGGGCAGATCACCCTGCCTAAGCCGATTCGGCAGGCGCTGGGCGTGGAGGCCGGCAGCAAGGTTGCGTTCGATCTGGGCGAGGATGGCCGGGTCACCGTCACCCGAGCCGGCGCCGGGCACGACGACCCCGCGATCCAGGCTTTTCTCGGCTTGCTGGCGCAGGACATACAGGCGGGGCGCAACGTCCGCGGCCTGCCGGAGGACCTGGCGCGCGCCATGCTAGAGCAGCTCGAGTCCGCCGCCACCCTGGATGAGGAAATCGATGGCGACGTGGTGATTTGATGCAGCGTCATGGCTGGACGCTTCTGTTCCATGACTGCGTGATCGGGCAGTTGCAGAAGCTCCAAGAGGCGGCCCAACGCGCGCAGCAGAATGACCCGGCCGGTTTTACCTCGAACGCGAACGTCAGGCTTTTTCGCGCCCTGAGCCAGCTGATGCTGGACGTTGTGCCGTCGGACCCGGCCCGGCGGGAATATCGCCAGGGCAACACGCTCGGACCGAACCACCGTCATTGGCGCCGCGCGAAGGTCGGCCGCAGGTTCCGGCTGTTCTTCCGCTACGACTCAAGCGCGAAGGTGATTGTGTTTGCCTGGGTGAATGACGCGCAGACCCTGCGATCATCAGGCAGCAAGTCCGATCCTTACGCGGTCTTCGAGAAGATGCTGGGGCGCGGTAACCCACCAGACGACTGGAACGCCCTGGTGAAGGCCAGCCGGAAGGACTGGGGCAAATAGGGCTCTGACACCTCCGCTACCAGGCATAAGCGACAGGCGCCTCCCCGCCCGGCCCGGGGAAAATCGCGTCCAGCTCCTCGAGCGTCTCGCGGTCGAGCTCGATCGCGGCGGCGCGCACGGCGCTGTCGAGCTGCT
>CAYPTW010000242.1:0-1902 GCA_964413755.1 uncultured Thioalkalivibrio sp.
CCTCGAGGGTGCCCGCGGCATCCTGGTCAACATCACCGCCGGCCTCGACCTGTCCCTGGGCGAGTTCTCCGAGGTGGGTGACACGATCGAGGAGTTCGCCTCCGAGGAGGCCACGGTGGTGGTCGGTACGGTGATCGATCCCGAGCTCGGCGACGAGCTGCGGGTGACCGTGGTGGCCACGGGCCTCGGCGCCGAGGCGGCGCGGGTACCGCTGCAGGTGGTAGAGTCTGCGCCCCGGCGCAGCGCGGCGCCGCAGCCGCAGCAGGCCGCTTCCGGTGCCGAGGCGAAGGAGGCCCCGGCCGAACCCGCGCAGCCGGATTACCGCGACTACGACACGCCCCCGGCGCGTCGTCGCGCGGCTGCCGGCGGTGCGGCCGCGGCCACCGCGGAGGCCGTCGGCGGCGAGTACTTCGACATCCCGACCTTCCTGCGCCGCCAGGCCGACTGACCCGACCTGACCCCGCCAGGCCAGGCCCCGGGCGCCGGTTGCACAGCGGCGCCCGGGGTGTCTTCCTGCCGGTCTTTTCCGGCCACCGCGATGGCAAAAGCGGGGACGATATGCGACACTCCCGGGCTTTATCGCGGCGCCATCGGTCGCCGCGCCCGGCCTGAGCCGGTGCTCCCGGCCACAGCGGCCGGCTGTACCCTTGCATCCCGATGATTTCGTCCCGGCGTCCCGCCGCGCGATGCACCAGGCGCAGGCGCAGCGCGTCGCCTTCGCTACGGAAACTGCTTAGACGATGATTAACAAGGCCCTGAAGAAAGTCTTCGGCACCCGCAACGAGCGGGAGCTGAAGCGCCTGCGCAAGATCGTGCGCAAGATCAACGCCCTCGAGGAGCCGCTGCAGGCCCTCGACGACGCGGCCCTGGCCGCCAAGAGCGACGAGTTCCGCGAACGCCTCGCCGGCGGCGAGAGCGTCGACGCCGTCCTCCCGGACGCCTTCGCCGTCTGCCGCGAGGCCAGCCGCCGGGTGCTCGGCATGCGCCACTTCGACGTGCAGCTCATCGGCGGCATGGCCCTGCACGAGGGCAAGATCGCCGAGATGCGCACCGGCGAGGGCAAGACCCTCGTCGCCACGCTGCCGGCCTACCTGAACTCCCTCACCGGCAGCCCCGTGCACCTGGTCACCGTGAACGATTACCTCGCCGGCCGGGACGCCGGCTGGATGGGGCCGCTGTACGAGTTCCTCGGCCTCAAGGTGGGGGTCATCCGCTCCGGCCAGCTCCCCGAGCAGAAGCGCGCGGCCTACCGCTGCGATGTCATCTACGGCACCAACAACGAGTTCGGCTTCGACTACCTGCGCGACAACATGGCCTTCACCCTGGAGGACAAGCTGCAGGGCGAGCTGGCCTTCGCCATCGTCGACGAGGTGGACTCGATCCTCATCGACGAGGCGCGCACGCCGCTGATCATCTCCGGCGCCTCCGAGGACAGCTCCGAGCTGTACAAGCGCATCAACACGCTCGTTCCCCGGCTGCGGGCGGCGACCGAGGAGGACGCGGGCCACTACAGCGTCGACGAGAAGGCGCGGCAGGTCGAGCTCACCGAGGAGGGCCACGAGTTCGTCGAGGGCCTGCTCACCGAGGCGGGGCTGCTCGAGGAGGGCGACAGCCTGTACGCGGCGACCAACCTGCAGCTGCTGCACCACGTGCACTCCGGGCTGCGCGCCCACGTGCTCTACCACCGCGACGTGGAGTACATCGTGCAGGGCGGCCAGGTGGTGCTCATCGACGAGCACACCGGGCGCACCATGCCCGGCCGGCGCCTCTCCGAGGGCCTGCACCAGGCCATCGAGGCCAAGGAGGGCGTCGCCATCCAGGCCGAGAGCCAGACGCTGGCCTCCACGACCTTCCAGAACTACTTCCGCCTCTACGAGAAGCTGTCCGGCATGACCGGCACGG
>CAYPTW010000243.1:0-1876 GCA_964413755.1 uncultured Thioalkalivibrio sp.
TCGCGTGGCGTGACGATCTCGATGCGGTCGGCGACCGTCTCCTCCAGCCGGCGCTCCAGGTAACCCGTCAGGGCGACGGACTTCTCCCGCAGCCGGTCGAAGCCGGCATTCATGAAGTCCTGCAGCGAGGCACGCAGCGTGCAGGTGCTGAGCACCGGCGAGTTGGAGATATGCCAGCCCTCCGCCCCGGGCACTGGCTTGAAATCGGGCTCCATGAGAAAGCGCGTCGGCTTGTCCTGCCCCCACCAGCCGGCAAAACGGGGTACGGACGGATCGTGCCCGTGCCGCCGATGCACGAAGGCGCCGGCGGTCGCGCCGGGGCCGCCGTTGAGGTACTTGTAGCTGCACCAGGCGGCGAAATCGACATCCCAGTCGTGCAGCCTCAGCGGGATGTTGCCGGCCGCATGCGCCAGGTCCCAGCCGGCGATCGCGCCGACGGCATGCGCCTCGGCGGTCAGCCCCTCGATGTCCAGCACTTCGCCGGAGAGGTACTGCACGCCGGGCAGCAGCACCAGCGCCAGCGAGTCGCCGGCTTCGTGCATCGCCGTCACCAGGTCCTCGCGCCGCAGCAGGTACTCGCCCTCGGGCGGGCCGACCTCGATCAGCGCCTCGGCCGGGTCGAGGCCGTGATGCTGCAACTGGGACACGATGGCATAGCGATCGGACGGGAAGGCCGGGCGCTCCATCAGGATCTTGAAGCGCTGCGCCGTGGGCCGGTAGAAGCTGACCATCATCAGGTGGAGGTTCACCGTCAGCGCGTTCATGCACACCACTTCGTCTTCCTCGGCGCCGACCAGCGCGGCCAGCGGCGGGATGAAGTTGACGGCATAGTCCTTCCAGGGACGCGGGCCGATAAAGTGGCCCCCGATCGCATGCGTGCGCCAGGTCGCCAGCTCTTCCTCGACGTATTCAGCGGCTTTTTTCGGCTGCAGCCCGAGGGAGTTGCCGAGGAAATAGGCGCACTCGCGGCCGTCGTGCAACGGCAGGTGGTAGCGCTCCCGGAACCCGGCGAGCGGGTCCTGGCGGTCGAGTTCGGCAGCCTGTGCGCGTGACATGTCGGAACCTCAGAGGCTGGCCATGCGGCCGCCGTCCACCGGCACGTTGATGCCGCTGATGTAGGCGGCCTGCGGCGAGGCCAGGAAACCGACGGCCCAGGCGATCTCTTCCGGCCGGGCGAACCGCCCGGCCGGCACCTGCGCGATGGCGGCGCGCTCGATTTCTTCCACCGTAGTTCCGGCGTGCTGCGCGCGCTGGTTGAACAGGTAGTCGAGGCGCTCGGTGCCGGTAAAGCCGGGCAGGATATTGTTCACGGTGATGCCCTGCGAGGCCAGTTCGCGCGACAGGGTCTTGGCCCAACTCGCCACCGCGGCGCGGATGGTGTTGGACACGCCAAGGCCCGGAATCGGCTCTTTCACCGAGGTCGAGGTGATGTTGATGATGCGTCCGTAACCGGCCTTGCGCATGCCGGGCACCAGCGCCTGCGCGGCGATCTGGGCGGCGACGAGATGCTGGCGGAAGGCCCGCTCGTAGTCCTCGGGCTTGGCATCGTAGGCCGTGCCGGCCGCCGGGCCACCGGTGTTGTTGATCAGCACATGGACCGGCCCCGCAGCAGCTATCTCGGTGAACGTGCGCTTCACGGCCGCGGTGTCCTGCAGGTCGAGCGTCACCACCCGGTGCCGTACGGAGCCGCCGGCGAGGCCCTCCGCCACAGCGGCCAGCGCGTCTGCGTCACGTGCGATGAGAACAAGTTCTGCACCCATGTCTGCCAGCACGCCGGCGATGGCCTTGCCGATGCCGCGGCTGGCGCCGCATACGACGGCACGCTTTCCTTCCAGGCTGAGATTCATTTCTTCGCTTCCTTTTTGCGCCCTGATTT
>CAYPTW010000244.1:0-1844 GCA_964413755.1 uncultured Thioalkalivibrio sp.
TCGCTGAGCATGAACCCGGCGAGCGCTGCAAGAAAGGGGATCAACCCCGCGTAGCCGAGCCACTGCCCTGCCTGCGGCACGCCGCCGGCGAGGCGCGGATGCGCAAGCAGCTCCGTGGGGCCGCCGATGAATCGCCCGTCGAGAAAGACCTGCGGCAGCGTGCGATGGCCGGTCCACTCTTCCAGCACGTGGAAGCGATCGCGCGCGGCGCCGTCGGCCATGGACATCGTCACGACACGGTACTCGACACCGGTTTCGTCCAGGCGACGCTCGAGCTCGCGCACATCGGTGAGGCGCGAAACGAACAGCACGACCGGCGCACTGCCCGCGTCCCGTCGCAACGCATCGAGGTGGTCCGTCCCGCTCATGTGGCTCCTGCTCCTGCGACTGTCGCGCGAATCCTGCGATGATAATAGCCGAAGCGACCGCAACTCCATCCGGGCAGCAACAGCGGGGACATGGCGACACATGGAAAGGCGAGGCAGCAAACCGGCCGGACAGGCGCTACGCGAAGCCCTGCGCTGGCTGTCGGCCGAGGGCCGGCACGACGCCACAGCGGTGCAAGAGGCCTGCCGCCGTTTCGACCTGTCGCCCCTGGACGAGGCATTCCTGCTGGCCGAAGCAAGGCGCCTGCGCGATGCCGACCCGGAAGGCTTCAAGCCATGAGTCCGCTGGCGCTGTTCGAACGCTACCCGCGGCTCGCCGACACCTTGCCGTGGCATCCCCTCGGCGCCTGGCCGACACCGGTACAACAGGCCGCACCCGGCTTCACCGGCGACGCCTGCGCCGGGCTATGGCTGAAGCGCGACGATCGCTGCGCCGAACCCTACGGCGGCAACAAGGTGCGCAAGCTCGAGTTCCTGCTCGCCGATGCTCTCGAGCGGGGTTGCCGCGGCGTATTCACCTTCGGCGTGGCCGGCTCGAATCACGCACTGGCCACGGCGGTCTACGCCGCAGCCCTCGGGCTCGAGGCGCGGCTGCTGCTCACCCCGCAGAGCAACTCGTCGTTCGTGGGACGCAACCTGCGCATGGGGCGCTGGGCGGGCGCGCAGCACGTGCACTGCCCGAGCGAAGCGGCGGCGCGCAACGCCGCGCGCGCGCTGGCGCTGCGCGGCGGGCCGCACGGCGCGTACTACCGCGTGCCCGGCGGCGGCTCGTCCGCGCTCGGCGCCGTCGGCTTCGTCAACGCCGGGCTGGAACTCGCGGCGCAGGTGCGCGCCGGGGTGATGCCGGCGCCGGACAAGATCTATCTTGCGCTCGGCACCATGGGCACGGCAGCCGGCCTCGCGCTCGGCCTCGCTGCGGCCGGGCTGCAGACACGCCTGGTGCTGGTGCGCGTGGTGCGCGAGGACATCGCCAGCCCGCAGCGCTTCCGCGCCCTCTACCAAGGCGCTGCGCGCCTGTTGCATCGGGCCGACCCGCGCTTCCCGCTGCTGCCCCTGGAGCGCGCGCGGATCGAAGTCCGTCACGACTTCATCGGGCCGGGCTACGCGCGGTTCACCACGGCGGGCATGGCCGCCCTGCGCGAGGCGCGCGCGGCCTTCGACATCGGCCTGGAGGGCACCTATACCGGCAAGGCCTTCGCTGCACTGCTCGCCGACCTGCGCGCGGGCCGGCTGGCAGGACAGCAGGCGCTGTTCTGGAACACCTACAACGGGCAGCCCCTGCCCGCCGCAGCGCTGGCACTCGACTACCATGCGCTGCCGACGCCCTTCCACCGCTACTTCGAGACGCCCTACCAGCCGCTCGACCCGGAGGCCTGAGGCGCTACAGCGCGCCGAAACTGTCCACGCCGGCGAGCAGCAGGTCCCAGCGCGCCTCGATCGCTTCGCGCGCGGCCACCG
>CAYPTW010000245.1:0-1814 GCA_964413755.1 uncultured Thioalkalivibrio sp.
TCGGCCAGATCGCCTACGAGTCGAAGGCCGGGCTGTTCGGCACCTTCGTGCTGTTCCTCGTCCTTGCGCTCGGCATGCTCGGCTTCGCGGTGAAGCTGCTGATCCAGTGGATCATGGACGTGTGAGGCTGCAGGTGATCGCGGAGTTGTCTCGCGCTGGTTGACGTCTCCGCGGAGACGTTGCGGCGGGCGCTTTTCCGGTCGAGTTGGCCAG
This sequence comes from uncultured Thioalkalivibrio sp., assembly GCA_964413755.1. Taxonomy (GTDB): domain Bacteria; phylum Pseudomonadota; class Gammaproteobacteria; order Steroidobacterales; family XN24; genus XN24. Next base: position 214 of record CAYPTW010000245.1, read on the forward strand.
ATATGCAGTCTCGGCTGATCCATGGTTCCGATTTATAAGTAGCCGAGACATCGTTGACGAGGTAATGCAATTGCATTACCGTCTCGTCCTGTGATCCAGCTTGCCGGGAGCCGACCATGGCGACACAGCTCGAAGCAGAGTCCACGCTGACGGACCGCTACCAGACGACGGTGCCGGAAGTCGTTCGCCGCGCGTTGAAGCTCGGCAAGCGCGACAAGATTCACTACACGGTCCGACCGGGTGGCGAGGTGGTCTTGAGCCGGGCGTCTTCGGCGGATGACGATGATCCCGTGCTGGGGCAATTTCTCGATTTCCTGGCCCGCGACCTGGCTGAACATCCCGAGCGGGTTACCGCGCTGGATGCGGGCCTCGTTAGTCGCATCGAGTCGCTGGTTCGTGGGGTCGAAGTCGATCTCGATGCGGAGCTGCCGGAAGAGGATGAGTGAGCAAACGACGCACGCCCGGCGTCGTCGTGAACGGCTGGACGCTGTTCGGGCATCCGCTGTTCCTTGACCAGCTGGACGCAATCACACGGGAAGTTGAGTCGCTCAAGCGCCAGGATCCAGCTGGCTACCTGCGCAAGAACGCAGCCAAGCGCCTCGCAGCGATCCATCGGCTCGCATTCGAGATCATCCCGCAAGATCCCGCGCGGCCCGAATACCGCCAGGGCCATGCCCTGGGATCCGAGCACAAGCACTGGTTTCGCGCCAAGTTCTACCAGCAGTACCGGCTTTTCTTCCGCTACCAGGCGAAAGCGAGGGTGATCGTGTACGCGTGGGTTAATGACGAAGGCACGCGGCGCGCCTACGGTAGCGCCGACGATGCGTACCGGGTATTTCGCAAGATGCTGCACAGCGGAGATCCGCCGGATAGCTGGGACGAGCTGCTTCTTGCGGCCAAGGCGCAAGGCGCCAGGATGCGACGCCTCAACCCGCGATAGACTTGGCACAGCTTTCACGACCAAGGATGCCCACGTGAACCCGACCCCGTCCCGCAGCCCCGCCATCCAGGCCCTCGGCCTCGTCTTCTGGCTGGTGCTCGCCTACATCACCGCTGCCATCGGCGCCATCGCCTCGATCAACGCGCCGGAGTTTTATGGCCAGCTCATCCAGCCCACCTGGGCGCCGCCGGCATGGTTGTTCGGCCCGGTGTGGACCACGCTGTTCACCATGATGGGCATCGCCGCGTGGCTGGTGTGGCGCGCGGCGCCGCTCGAAGCAACCCGCGGCACGCTCGTGCTGTTCATCGTCCACCTCGCCGTCAACGCGCTGTGGAGTTGGCTGTTCTTCGCCTGGAACCTCGGCTTCTGGGCCTTCGTCGAGCTGCTGCTGCTGTGGGTGCTGATCGCCGCCGTCATTGCGAGCTTCTGGCGCTTCAGCCGTGTTGCCGCGCTGCTGCTCGTGCCCTACCTGTGCTGGGTCAGCTTCGCCGGCGCGCTGAACTTCTGGTTGTGGCGCGAGAATGCGGGGATGCTGGGCTAGGAGAGCAGTCCGAGCACCAAAATCTGGCGATTCCTTAGCGATTTCCTGGCTTCAAGCGCCGGCCGATCCCGGCTATCGTGGCGTTGTCTTTATGTCATGGATGACATAACCTGCCAATGC
>CAYPTW010000246.1:0-1811 GCA_964413755.1 uncultured Thioalkalivibrio sp.
CCGATGGCGCGCGACACCGCCAGCAGGAAACCGCCGACGATGCCCGGCAGCGCCGCCGGGATGATCACCTGCTTGATGGTCTCGGCCTTGGTGGCGCCGAGTGCATAAGCGCCGTCGCGCATGGCCTGCGGCACGGCGTTGATGACGTCGTCGGACAGTGACGACACGAAAGGAATGATCATGATGCCCATCACCAGGCCGGCCGCGAGCGCGCTCTCGGAAGCCACGTCCAGGCCCAGGGTCACGCCCATGGCGCGCACCTGCGGCGCCACCACCAGGGCGGCGAAGAAGCCGTACACCACGGTCGGCACGCCGGCCAGGATCTCCAGCAGCGGCTTGGCCACGGTGCGCATCTTGCGCGGCGCGTACTCGGCGAGATAAATGGCCACCATCAGCCCGATCGGGCCGGCCACCAGCATGGCGATGAATGAGATCAGCAGCGTCCCGGCGAACAGCGGCACGGCGCCGAAGGCGCCCGAGGCGCCGACCTGGTCGATGCGCAGCGCCGTCTGCGGGCTCCAGTTCAGGCCGAACAGGAACTCCGTGATGGGCACGCGCTGGAAAAAGCGGATGGACTCGAACAGCACCGACAATACGATGCCGAGCGTGGTGAAAATGGCGATCGTCGAGGAGACGATGAGAAATACCAGGGCGAGGTTCTCGACCCGGTTGCGGGCGCGCAGCGTGGTCGAAATGCTGCGGTAGCCGAAGGCCAGCCCGCCGATGGCGAGAGCCAGCACCAGCACGGTGCGCAGCGTGGCGCTGCGCGCCTCCAGGGCCTTGTACTGCGCTGCAGCCGCCTGCACCGCCTCCGACTGCTGCCCGGTGACGATATTGCCGACGACGCTGTTGCGCACGTCGTTCATGAACAGGCCGACCCGCGCTTCGCCCGAAGCCTGGATCTCGGCAGGAAGGTCGGCGATCACCAGCCGCTCGAACACCACCGGCTCGGCGATGCGCCAGCCGAACAGCAAAAGAATGGCGGGGACGCCGACCAGCACCGCGGCCCAGGTGCCGTAGTGCGACGGCAGGGAGTGCAGCGCCTTGATGCCGCCGACCGCGTCCGCCAGGGCCAGGGAGCGTCGCTTCCCCAGCACGAAGGCGGCTGCGCTCATGACGAGCAATACGAGGATGACCGTGGAAAGTGGCATGCGGAACTCGTATCCGGCTCAGGCCGGCTCACAGTCTAGTGAGTTGCGGGGGCGACGGCCAGCCCGGCCGCCGCCCCCGACGATACCTCCGATGAGAGGTGGGGGCTCACACCCCGCGATTACATCGTCTCGAGGTTCTTAACCCGCTCGGCCACCGCCTTGCGCTGGGCGTCGGGCAGGGGAATCAGACCGCGGTCGATGAGGTAACCCTCGGGCCCCCAGGCCTTCTCGCTGGTGAACTCCGCAAGGAACTCGCGCATGCCCGGGATCACGCCCACGTGCGCCTTCTTGGCGTAGAAGAACAGCGGACGGGAGATCGGGTAGCTGCCGTCGGCAATGGCCTCGAAGGTCGGCGCCACGCCGTCGATGGCCTTGCCCTTCAGCGCGTCGCTGTTCTGGTCGAGGAAGCTGAAACCGAAGATGCCCAGCGCATCCGGATTGGCCTGCAGCTTCTGCACGATCAGGTTGTCGTTCTCGCCGGCCTCGACGTAGCCGCCGTCCTCACGGATGGTGTGGCAGACCGTCTTGAACTTGTCGCCGTCCGACTTCTTCAGGTCCTTGATCCAGGGGAAGGACTGGCAGCCGCTCTCCATGGCCAGCTCGACGAAAGCGTCGCGCGTACCGGAGGTCGGGGGCGGCCCGAGCACTTCGATCTTGATG
>CAYPTW010000247.1:0-1803 GCA_964413755.1 uncultured Thioalkalivibrio sp.
TCCGACCTGGACGAGGCCACCCGCAAGCAGCTCGACCGCGGCCAGCGCGTCACCGAGCTGATGAAGCAGAAGCAGTACTCACCGCTCTCCGTGGCGCAGATGGCGGTGTCGCTGTTCGCCGTGAACGAGGGCTTCATCGACAAGGTCCCGCTGGACAAGATCGGCGACTTCGAGCATGCGCTGCACGGCCACATGGACTCGGCGCACCCGGAGCTGATGAAGAAGCTGAACGAGACCGGCGACTGGAACGACGAGATCTCGGGCGAGATGAAGAAGGGCGTGGCCGACTTCGTCGCCACCGGCACCTGGTAAGCAGCGGAGAGCCGCATGGCCAACGCCAAAGAAATCCGCACGCAGATCAAGAGCATCCGCAACACGGCCAAGATCACCAAGGCCATGGAGATGGTCGCTGCGGCGAAGATGCGCAAGGCGCAGGACCGGATGGAAGCATCCCGGCCCTACGCGGAGCGCATCCGCACGGTGATCGGGCACCTGATGCAGGCGCGCCCGGACTACCGCCACCCCTTCATGGTGGAGCGGGAGGCGAAGCGCGTCGGCTACATCATCGTGTCGACGGACCGCGGCCTGTGCGGCGGCCTGAACGCCAACCTGTTCCGCAAGACCCTGCGGGAACTGCGCGAGTGGCGCGACAAGGGCATCGAGGTGGAGCTGTGCCTGGTCGGGCGCAAGGCGGCGCAGTTCTTCCGCCGGCTGGACGTGAACATCGTCGCCAGCCTGCAGGACCTCGGCGACGTCCCGCGCGTGCAGGACCTCATCGGCGCCATCCAGGTGATGCTGAACGAGTACAGCGAAGGCTCGCTGGACCGGCTGTTCATGGTGCACAACGAGTTCGTCAACACCATGAGCCAGAAGCCGGTCACGCTGACGCTGCTGCCGGCCCAGACGCAGGACGCCGAGGAATTACAGACCCACTGGGACTACATCTACGAGCCCAGCTCCAGCGAGCTGGTCGAGCAGGTGCTGACCCGTTACATCGAGTCGCAGGTCTATCGCGGCGCGGTGGAGAACGTCGCCTGCGAGATGGCGGCGCGCATGGTGGCCATGAAGAGCGCCACCGACAATGCCGGCAAACTGATCGACGGGCTGCAGCTCGCCTACAACAAGGCGCGCCAGGCCGCGATCACCCAGGAACTCGCCGAGATCGTCGGCGGCGCGGCGGCCGTCTGACGGCGCCCCAGCGGATACGAGACAGAGGAAACTGATCCATGAGCACTGGCAACATCGTTCAGGTCATTGGCGCCGTGGTGGACGTGGAGTTCCCGCGTGAGCACCTGCCCAAGATCTACGACGCCCTGAAGATCGAAGAGAACGACATCACCCTCGAGGTGCAGCAGCAGCTCGGCGACGGCATCGTGCGCTGCATCGCCATGGGCGCCTCCGAGGGCCTGAAGCGCGGCCTCGCGGTGAAGGGCACCGGCGAGCCGATCAAGGTGCCCGTGGGCAAGGCCACGCTGGGTCGCATCATGGACGTGCTCGGCACGCCGATCGACGAGGCCGGCCCGGTCGAGGCCGACGCCTACATGCCGATCCACCGCGACCCGCCGTCCTACGAGGACCAGGCGGCCTCGGTGGAGATCCTCGAGACCGGCATCAAGGTCATCGACCTCATCATGCCGATCGCCAAGGGCGGCAAGATCGGCCTGTTCGGCGGCGCCGGCGTGGGCAAGACCGTGACGCTGATGGAGCTGATCCGCAACATCGCCATCGAGCACTCCGGCTACTCCGTGTTCGCCGGCGTCGGCGAGCGCACCCGCGAGGGCAACGACTTCTACCACGAGATGA
>CAYPTW010000248.1:0-1765 GCA_964413755.1 uncultured Thioalkalivibrio sp.
GCCGCATGGTAATCTGCGGCCCGTGAGTGACAAGCCCAAACCCCCGCCGCGCCGGCGCGAGTCACGCGTCCCCGTGACGCGCACCGGACGCCTGTTCCGCATGGGCCTGACGGCCGGCACCATGGCGGTCGGCGGCCTGGCCGAAGGGCTGCGCCGCGCCACCGGCGGTGCCTCGGACAAGGCGGCCTCGGCGCTGCTGTCCGGCGCGAACGCGACCCGGCTGGCGAAGCGCCTGGCGCACATGCGCGGCGCGGCGATGAAGCTCGGCCAGCTGCTGTCCATGGAAAGCAGCCACGTGCTGCCGCCGGAGTTTGCCGAGGCGCTGTCGGTGCTCAGGGCCTCTGCCGATGTCATGCCGCAGACCCAGGTGAAGCGTCTGCTGGGCAGGGAGTACGGCAAGGGCTGGGAGGCGCGCTTCGAGCATTTCGAGTTCGAGCCGGCAGCGTCGGCCTCCATCGGCCAGGTACACCGCGCGAGGACGGCGCAAGGCCAGGACATCGCGCTCAAGATCCAGTACCCCGGCGTCGCCAAGAGCATCGACAGCGACGTGGACAACCTCGCCATGTTCCTCAACATGGCGCGCCTGTTGCCGCGGGAACTGGACGTGTCCGATATCGTCGAGGAAGCGAAGAAGCAGTTGCGCCAGGAGGCCGATTACCTGACGGAGGCGGCGAACCTGGAGCGCTATCGCAAGCTGCTGGCCGACGACGACCGCTTCGTCATTCCGCGCGTGCACCGTGAGCTGAGCACGCAGCGCATTCTCGCCATGGACTGGATCGAGGGCGAGTCGCTCGACCAGCTGGTGCACGAAGTGGTGCCGCAAGAGGTCCGCAACAACATCGCCGAGGCGATCCAGGACCTGACCTTCAAGGAACTCTACGTGTTCCGTTTCATGCAGACGGACCCGAACTTCGCCAACTACCTTTACCGGCACGAAGACGGGCGCATCGTGCTGCTGGACCTCGGCGCCGCGGTCGAGTTCCCGCCCCGCTTCGTGGAACGCTATCGCCGCATCACGCGTGCCATCCTGGACGGCGATCGCGCCGGCGTGGAGCGGCATGCAGCGGAGATCGGCTACCTGCGCGAGAGCGACTCGGAGCGCCACAAGCAGCTCGTCGTGGACCTCATCATGATGGTGTGCGAGCCGCTGACGCACGAGGGCGCCTACGACTTCGGCACATCCAACCTGCCCTCGCGCGCCGCCGCATCGGGCCTGGACATCGTGTTCCGCTCACGCGAGTACCGTAACCCGCCGGCGGAAACCGCGGTCCTGCACCGCAAGCTCGGCGGCAGCTTCCTGCTATGCCAGCGGCTCAAGGCGCGCATCGCCATGCGCGAGTACCTGCTGGAAAAGATCTGAGCGCGCAGCCGGGCCGGCACGGGATGTCGCCGCGCCGGCTCGTCTATACTGCGCCTTCGCCAGACACGACGGGGAACCCGGCTTGACGGAACACAGGGCCCACTCCAGCGCGGCCGTGCGGCTGCCCAGCATGCTCCAGTCGCTGACGCCGATCGCGGTCCTCGTGGCACTGCTCACACTGTCGATCATCCTGTTCGGCGAAGACTCCTCGCAGGGCGCCAACCAGGTGGCGCTGACCTTCTCTGCGGCGGTGGCCGCGCTCATCGCGATCTTCAACGGCGAGCGCTGGAAGGAGATCCTTGAAGCGATCGTCAACGGCATCTCGACCGCCATGGGCGCCCTGCTGATCCTGTTCGCCATCGGCGCCATGATCGGCACCTGGAGCATGTCGGGCACCGTGCCGGC
>CAYPTW010000249.1:0-1730 GCA_964413755.1 uncultured Thioalkalivibrio sp.
TGCAGCCGGGCGACGTGCCGGATACCTGGGCCGACGTGGAGGCCCTGTCGCAGGACGTCGGCTACAAGCCGGCGACGCCGGTGGAGGAGGGCGTGGCGCGCTTCGTCGAGTGGTACCTGTCTTATTACCGTAACGAGCACCGGGGATGATCCCGGGCTGGCCGGCTATGGGTTTCGAGACGGTGGAGGTCAAGGCATGGGCGGCAAGAAAGCGGTGAACTGGCCCAAGGGGCTGAAGTCCTGGGGTGCGCTCAAGGACCACTGGCGCGAGGATGTCCGCAAGCGGCACCTGCGCGACATGTTCCGCCGCGATCCCGAGCGCTTCACGCGCTTCTCGGTCGAGGCCGAGGGCCTGCTGCTCGATTACTCGCGCCACCGGGTCACGCGCAAGACCATGAAGCTGCTCAACCGCCTGGCGCGCGAGACCGGCATCGAGGCGATGCGCGAGGCCATGTTCGCCGGCGAGCACATCAATGTCAGCGAGGATCGCGCCGTGCTGCATGCGGCGCTGCGCGCGGACCGCGACGATCCCTACTTCGACGGCGAGCTCGACGCCACGGCCGCAGTGCACGAGGTGCTGGACCGCATGGACGCCTTCGTGCGCGCCGTGCACTCCGGCCAGTACGCCGGGCACGGTACCGGGCGTCACTTCACCGACGTGGTCAACATCGGCATCGGCGGCTCCGACCTGGGCATCGAGATGGCGACCGGCGCGCTGGCCAACTATGCCGTCCCCGGTCTGCGGGTGCACTGCGTGTCCAACATCGACGGCGTCGGTCTCGCGGACACACTGGCGCGGATCGATCCCGCCACCACCCTGTTCGTGGTCTGCTCCAAGACCTTCACCACCCTCGAGACGCTCACCAACGCCAACGCCGCGCGGGAATGGTTCGTCGAGCGCTTCGGCGCCGAGGCGGTGCGCACCCACTTCGTGGGCGTTTCCACCAACCACGAGGCCATGGACGAGTTCGGCATCTCGCCCGCCAACCGCTTCGGCTTCTGGGACTTCGTCGGCGGCCGGTTCTCCATGTGGTCGGCGGTCGGGCTGGCCATCGCGCTGGGCATCGGCATGGACAACTTCCGCGCCCTGCTGGCCGGCGGGCGAGCCATCGACCGGCACTTCCGCGATGCGCCGCTGGACGAGAACCTGCCGGTGCTGATGGGCCTGCTGTCGGTGTGGAGCACCAATTTTCTCGGCGCCGAGAGCCTGGCCGTGCTGCCTTACGACAGCCGCCTGGCCCGTTTCCCGGCCTACCTGCAGCAGCTGCACATGGAGTCCAACGGCAAGGGCCGCCGCCGCGACGGCACCAAGGTCAGCGTCGAGACCGCCCCGGTGTTGTGGGGCGAACCCGGCTCCAACGCCCAGCACAGCTTCTTCCAGCTGCTGCACCAGGGCACGCGCGAGGTCGCGATCGATTTCCTCGCCCCGGTGCAGGGCTCCGGCCCGTCGCAGGGCCAGCACGACCTGGCCCTGGCCAACATGCTGGCGCAGGCGCGCGCGCTGTCGGACGGCGATGCGGACGGGGACACGCCGGCCGAGCGGGGACACTCGCCGGGCAACCGGCCGAGCACCACGCTGCTGTTCCAGAAGCTGGACCCGGAGACGCTGGGCAAGCTGGTGGCGCTGTACGAGCACAAGGTGTTCGTGGAAAGCGTCATCTGGGGCGTGAATGCCTTCGACCAGCCGGGCGTGGAGCTGGGCAAGCGCCTGGCGCGCGAGATGACCGGCGC
>CAYPTW010000250.1:0-1727 GCA_964413755.1 uncultured Thioalkalivibrio sp.
TAACGACGCTCCTAGGCCGAGAATCGTAGGGTTAGGAGCAGCTTCGTGGGCCTCTTGTGGGCTTGCCGCGCGGTCCATTTCAGGCGGCCTCAGGCACGGCCAAAGGAATCGCCGGCTGCGGATAATTGCGCGTGTGCTCCTGTTCAAAGTGAAACGCCAAGTACGCCGGCAGATCGCCGCTGATCTTCAGTGAGCGCAGCTTGAGGATGGCTTCGGCCCGCGCCAAGCCCCAACGCGCACCGGTGATATCCATGCGGTCCTTGACCAGATGCCGACAGGCCCCTTCGATGACGCCGGTGGCGATCGGCAGTCCGTTCGCCAGCGCGTCATCGTACTGGAGCCGTTGCCGGTTGTTGTCGAGGTAATCGGCCGCTTTGTCGACGGGCTGGCGCGCGCGTTGGCTGAGCTGCTGACGGGTGGCGGCGCGACGCAGACCTACCGCCACGTCCTTGGCCTTGCCTTGGAGCACGGCGCTTGCCCGATCCATCACCCAGGCCTCGCGGGTCTCGGCGTCCTGCGGGTGGAGGGCATAAGCGGCCTGCCACAGGTACTCCAAGACATGCACGAAATCCTGGACCACGACGATGTCGACCTTGTAGCGCGTGGCGGCAGCGGCGACTTGGCGCAGCAGGTCTTCCTGCCCATCGGTGAGCACCACCCAGCGCATCTGCTGGTGCGGATCACGGCGCAGCGCTTCCAGAAAGGCTTGCTCAATGACCGCCCCCTGCCTGGCCTCGACCCGCGCCCAGGTGCGTTTGTGCTGCGGTCGCGGGCGCTTCGCCGCGGGCGGTTGCTCGGGATCAAGGATCTGCTCGGGGGTGCGCGGGTAGGGATCGACCTCGTAGACCGAGATCACCGTGGCCATGCGTTTGCGGTTTTTCTTCTCCCCCGGACTGAGCCGCGTCTGCTGCTTGTGCGCGGTTCGTTCCAGCGCCCGGCGCGTGGCCTCGCGCAGACTGTTGGGGTGCATCACGATGCCCTTACCATCAGCGCTGATCACCAACAGCTTGCCCGCATCGCGCTCGGCTTGATGCGCGGCCTGTGGCCGATCGTAAAAGGCATCGAAATCCTGGCTCAGGTGCACCGCCACCTCCTCGGCCTGGCGCTTCGCCATCTGTCCGCCGCCGGCGCGCACCAGGTGCGCCACCGCCTCATCGAACGAGCCGTCAACGACCTCTTCCACCAGCACCTCGCGCAGTCCGTGCGAATACTTGTCCGGCGGCAGGTTCAGCTGCGCATCCAGCGGAAAGACACTGTCCAGACCCCGCCCCCCATAGCCACGGCGGATGACGATCACCTCCCCAAAGCGACTCTCCAGGCGCCGCTTGCAGCCGTCGCGTCGATGCGTCCGCGCAACCCCATCCCCGCCCACCACGCGCGCGTGGATTGGCTCCTCAACACTGCGCTGGTCGAGATGTCCTTGCAGCAGCCGACGCAACAACTCGCTCCCTTCGGCTTGCACCATGGCCTCCAACGCACCGTGGCTGAGCCGCTGGTTCTCCTCGTCGGTGAGCCTGCCCAGCAGGTGTTCAAATTGCGCCAGCGCATCCGCGTAGTGCTCGATCGCACCGGCCGTGATCGCATAAGATGTCATCGACGGGGTCTCCTTGGGTAGGTTGCAAAAGATTCGCGCCTTAAGTTTCCTACCGTAAACGAGGCCCCGTCATCAATATTTCCCCGCGACGACCTCGCTAAGCCTCTGTTTATCTTCTCTGGCTCCGTCGTTT
>CAYPTW010000251.1:0-1684 GCA_964413755.1 uncultured Thioalkalivibrio sp.
TGTCGCGCGAGGGCGTGCAGCGCGACCTGCTGCCGCTGGTCGAGGGCTGCACCGTCAGCACCCGCTACGGCATGGTGCGCACCGACCACATCCTGTTCATCGCCTCCGGCGCCTTCCACCTCGCCAAGCCCTCCGACCTGATCCCCGAGCTGCAGGGCCGGCTGCCCATCCGCGTGGAACTGGACGCGCTCAGGGCGGACGACTTCGTGCGCATCCTCACCGAGCCCGACCACTCGCTGACCGTGCAGTACCAGGCCCTGATGGCGACCGAGGGCGTCACCCTCGGCTTCGCGGCCGACGGCCTGCGGCGCATCGCGGAGATCGCCGACCAGGTGAACGAGCGCTCCGAGAACATCGGCGCGCGGCGCCTGCACACGGTGCTGGAACGGCTGCTGGACGCCGTCTCCTACGAGGCCGCGGATCGCGAGGGCACCGAAGTGCTGATCGACGCGGCCTATGTGGAGCAGGCGCTGGGCGAGCTCGCTGCCGACGAGGACCTCTCGCGCTACATCCTGTAGCGGGCCGCGGGGACTTTAGCGGCGCGCCTTCAGTTAAAATGACGGTCTTTTTCCGCCCCAGCACGGTGACGCCATGAGCGCTGAGACCCCGACCCCGTCCGCCATCCGCATGCACCGCAAGTCGCGCGTGCTCCAGGTCGACTGGGAGGACGGCACCTCTTTCAACCTGCCCTGCGAGTACCTGCGGGTGTTCTCGCCCTCGGCCGAAGTGCAGGGCCACGGCCCGGGCCAGGCCGTGACCCTGGTCGGCAAGGAGAAGGTCAACATCGCGGCCATCGAGCCGGTGGGCAACTACGCCGTGAAGCTGATTTTCGACGACAAGCACGATTCGGGACTGTTCTCCTGGTCCTACCTGCACTGGCTCGGGGCCAACTACGACGAGAACTGGGAGACCTACCTGCAGCGCTGTGCGGAAGTCGGCTACAAGCGCAAGGACGTCCCGGCCGGATGAGCGCCGACAAGGACACCACCCACTTCGGCTTTTCCGAAGTGCCGGTCGCGGAAAAGGCGCGCAAGGTGCGCGGCGTGTTCGACTCGGTGGCCTCGCGCTACGACATCATGAACGACCTGATGTCGCTCGGCATTCACCGCGCCTGGAAGCGCTTCACCGTGGAAAAGGCGGCGCTGCGGCCGGGCATGGAAGTGCTCGACCTGGCCGGCGGCACCGGCGACCTCACCGCCCTGATGGCGCCGCGCGTCGCGCCGGGCGGCAAGGTGGTGCTGTCCGACATCAACGAGGCGATGCTCTCGCGCGGCCGCGAGCGCATGCTGGATCGCGGCCTGGCCGGCGACCAGGTGGAGTACTGCCTGGCCGACGCCGAGCGGCTGCCGTTCGAGGGCGAGCGCTTCGACGTCGTCACCATTGCCTTCGGCCTGCGCAACGTGACGCACAAGGAAAGCGCCCTGGGCGAGATGTTCCGCGTGCTCAAGCCCGGCGGCCAGTTGCTGGTGCTCGAGTTCTCGCGCCCCGTGCCGGCGCTCGCGCCCGCCTACGACCTGTACTCCTTCCGCGTGCTGCCGGCCATCGGCAAGCTCGTCGCCGGCGACGAGGACAGCTACCGCTACCTGGCCGAGTCCATCCGCATGCACCCCGACCAGGACACGCTGCGCGACATGATGGCGGCGCAGGGCTTCGAGGACTGCCGCTACCACAACCTCACCGGCGG
>CAYPTW010000252.1:0-1648 GCA_964413755.1 uncultured Thioalkalivibrio sp.
GGCGCTTCCTTGCCGAGCATGCGCCAGTCGTTCTCGACCACCTTGGCCTGCGCGATCTCCTGCTCCAGCGCCGATTCGGCCTGTGCCACCTGCGCCTCGGCGCTGGCGATCGCCAGCTGGTAGTCGCGCGGGTCGAGCCGCACCAGCACGTCCCCGGCGGCAAAGAAGCCGCCCTCGCGGAAAGAGGGCGAGATTTCGACCACCTTGCCGGAAACCTGGGGAATGAGGGTGCTCTCGGTGCGCGGCTCCACTGTGCCCTCGCTGCGGACCAGCACGCGGTAGTCGCGGGGCTGGACGCTGATGGCGTCGATCGCTACCGGCACCACGGGCGGATTGAACTGCGGCGCCTCGGGACGCTGGGAAATGATGTAGCGCCCGCCGGCCAGCGCGGCCAACAGGACCGCGAGGGGAAGCATCCACTTGAGCAACTTGCCGATCATCTTGTTCTTGCCTGGTATAGGGTGATCCGCCGGGCGGAAAGTACGGCATTGTAATCGCCAGCACGCTCCAATCGGATCCAGACCGGCTTAATCCACGAAAATTCCATATCCGTGCGTGCTCGCGGGCACACTCGCGTCGATTTGCGGAATCGTGAACGGGGTCGATAACCGCGCAACGCTGGCGCTGGTAAGCTTGAGCTCAACAAGTACCGAGGCGCTTGACCATGGAACGGTCTCTTTCCCGCCCCTGCCTGTCCGGCTACTGGAGCGGGCGGGTCAACTGCGACGCCTGCCAGGCGCCCGCGGTCATGCCGTTGCAGCCCGTGCGCAGGTTCCTCGCCAGTCGGGCGCTGCTCGAAGCCGAATCCTACTCGCTCCCGGCCGGCGCGACGCTGTTCCATGCCGGTGACCCGGCGGCCAGCGTATTTTCCATACGACAGGGGTTTCTGAAGCTGTGGCGCGAGGATTGCGCCGGGCGCTACCGCATCGTGCGGCTCCTCGGCCCGGGCGACATGGCCGGCCTGGAGACACTCGTGCGGCCGACCTATGGCCTTACTGCAACCGCCGTGGCACCCGCGCAGCTGTGCATGATCCCGCGCGCATTGCTGGAGCGTATCGAACAGGAACGGCCGGAGATCCATCGGGACATCGAGCGCCGCTGGCATGCGCAGCTCGCCCAGACCGACCACCTGCTGCTCGAAGTCGTGGTCGGCCCCGCGCGCCAGCGCGTCACCAGCCTGCTGCGCTACCTGGCGGAATGGGCTGCCCCCGAACCCTGCCCGCGCATCCGGCGACTCGACATGGGGGCCTTGCTGGATGTGGCCCCCGAGAACGTGGCCCGGGTGATCGCAGACCTCAAGCGGGCCGGCCTGCTCAAGGAAACGGCCGCGCACCTGGTGTTCGATCCCGAAAAACTGTGACGCCGGTCACGCTTTTTCGCGATTTCGACGGTTCCGACTGACGGCCGTCAGTTTCTTGGCGCCGTCCTCTCACCCTCCTGCCTAGCCTCTGTTCACGAGTCCTGGAAATGCCGGCCGGTCGGTCGGCGGCAGGACGCAAACAGGGGGCAAAACCATGAAACGTGTAACGTTATCGCTACTCACGGCGATTTCCGCCGTGTTCTGCATCCAGGCCGCCATGGCCCAGACATTCGATGGCGACGTCCTGGAATTCTCGCCCGCCGACGGGCCCAGCATGGTCTCCGACGG
>CAYPTW010000253.1:0-1637 GCA_964413755.1 uncultured Thioalkalivibrio sp.
TGAAGGCCATCATCTGGGACGACAGCACCCAGGGCACGACCTTCGAGCTGCACGATATCCCGGCGGACATGGCTGACCTGTGCCAGGAATGGCACGAGCACCTGGTCGAGGCGGCCGCCGAGGGCAGCGAAGAGCTGACCAACAAGTACCTCGAGACCCTCGAGCTCTCCGACGAGGAGATCAAGCTGGGCCTGCGCCTGCGCACCCTGCGTAACGAGGTCGTGCCGGTGCTGTGCGGTTCGGCGTTCAAGAACAAGGGCGTGCAGGCCATGCTGGACGCCATCATCGAATACATGCCTTCGCCGACCGAGGTGCCGGCCATCCGCGGCGAACTCGAGGACGGCGAGGAAGGCAAGCGCCCCTCGGGCGACAACGAGCCCTTTGCCGCGCTGGCGTTCAAGATCGCCACCGACCCCTTCGTCGGCAACCTGACCTTCTTCCGCGTCTACTCGGGCGTGCTCGCCTCGGGCGACACGGTGTACAACCCGGTGAAGGGCAAGAAGGAGCGCATCGGCCGCATCCTGCAGATGCACGCCAATGAGCGCAAGGAGCTGAAGGAAGTGTGCGCCGGCGACATCGCTGCCGCCGTGGGCCTGAAGGACGTCACCACGGGCGACACGCTGTGCGACCCGAAGGACATCATCACCCTCGAGCGCATGGAGTTCCCGGAGCCCGTGATCGCGGTGGCCGTGGAGCCCAAGACCAAGAGCGACCAGGAAAAGATGGGCCTCGCCCTCTCCAAGCTGGCGCAGGAGGATCCGTCCTTCCGCGTGCGCACCGACGAGGAGTCCGGCCAGACCATCATCTCCGGCATGGGCGAGCTGCACCTCGACATCATCGTCGACCGCATGAAGCGCGAGTTCAAGGTCGAGGCCAACGTGGGCAAGCCCCAGGTGGCCTACCGCGAGACCATCCGCCAGTCGGTCGAGCAGGAAGGCCGCTTCGTGCGCCAGTCCGGCGGCCGCGGCCAGTTCGGTCACGTGTGGCTGAAGATCGAGCCGCAGGAGCCGGGCGCCGGCTACGCCTTCGAGAACAAGATCGTGGGCGGCGTGGTGCCGAAGGAATACATCCCGGCCGTCGACAAGGGCGTCCAGGAGCAGCTCGGCAACGGCGTGCTCGCCGGCTACCCGGTGGTGGACATCAAGGTGACGCTGTTCGACGGCTCGTACCATGATGTCGACTCGAGCGAAATGGCGTTCAAGATCGCCGGCTCGATGGCCTTCAAGGAAGGCTGCAGCAAGGCCAAGCCCGTGCTGCTCGAGCCGATCATGAAGGTCGAAGTCGTGACCCCCGAGGACTACATGGGCGACGTCATGGGCGACCTGAACCGCCGTCGCGGCCTGGTGCAGGGCATGGAAGAGGCGCCTTCGGGCCGCATCATCCGCGCCGAGGTGCCGCTGGCCGAGATGTTCGGCTATGCCACCGACCTGCGCTCCATGAGCCAGGGCCGCGCGACCTACTCCATGGAGTTCGGTCATTACAACGAGGCCCCCAACACCGTGGCCGAGGCCGTGATCAAGAAGGCTTCCTGATCCGCGACGGACGGGAAGAACAGAGACTTTCAAGAACGAGGTAGACGCTGTGTCCAAGGCGAAATTCGAGCGTACTAAGCCGCATGTGAATGTGGGGACGATTGG
>CAYPTW010000254.1:0-1614 GCA_964413755.1 uncultured Thioalkalivibrio sp.
TGCCGCGTGTGCCGCCGGTGACCACCGCTACGCGTCCCGTCATGACTCTCTCCCCGTTCTTTTTCCCGTTCGACGGGTAAATATGGACTTCAGGCGCTCAACTTGCCACCCATCGATGGTCTAAGATTGCGCGCCGGGACAGGCGCCAGGGCCGGCCTCCCCGGTGGCGACAGCGCCCGTTTTTGCAATTGCACCAGCGTACAGACTGCTTGCAGGAGTAGACCCATGACGATGACCCGCCCGGCGCCAGCTGAGTTGGGCTATGCCATGCCCGCTGAGTGGGCGCCGCACCAGGCCACCTGGATTTCGTGGCCGCACAATCCCGAAACCTGGCCCGGCAGCCTGCCCGAGGCCGAGGCTGCCATGGTGGCGGCGGTGAGCGTGCTGGCCACCAGCGAGACCGTGCGCATCAACGTCCTCGACCCCGACCACGAGGCCCACGTGCGCGGCCTGCTGGGCCCGGTTGCGGACAGCCCCGCCGTGGTGTTCCACCTCATTCCCACCAATGACGCCTGGTGCCGGGACCACGGCGCCATCTTCGTGCGCGATGCTGCAGGCCAGCTTGCGGCGGTGGATTGCGGCTTCAATGCCTGGGGCGGCAAGTACCCGCCGTGGGATCGTGACGACGCCGTGGCTGCGCGCATGGCCGAGATCCTCGGCCTGCCGCGCTTCTCAGGCGGCATGATCCTCGAGGGCGGATCCATCGACGTGAACGGCGCCGGCGCGCTGCTCACCACCGAACAGTGCCTGCTGAATCCCAACCGCAACCCCGGCCTGTCGCGCGCCGAGATCGAGGAGCGCCTGCAGCTGCTGTTCGGCGTGCAGCAGGTGCTGTGGCTGGGCGACGGCATCATCGGCGACGACACCGACGGCCACGTCGACGACATCACGCGCTTCGTCGGACACGACCGGGTAGTCACCGTGGTGGAGCCCGACCCGGCTGACCCCAACCACGCGCCGCTGGCGGACAACCTGGAGCGCCTGCGCAGCATGCGGCTGGCCGACGGCCGGCCGCTCAGGATCATAGAACTGCCCATGCCGGAGCCGGTGGAGCTGGATGGCGCGCGCCTGCCGGCGAGCTACGGCAACTTCTACATCGGCAACGAGGTGGTCCTCATGCCGGCATTTGACCAGCCGCGCGATGAGCTCGCGGCGCGCATCCTCGCCCGCAGCCTGCCGGGGCGGCGTGTCATTCCGATCCGCGCCAACGAGCTGGTCATCGGCCTCGGGGCCTTCCATTGCCTGACGCAGCAGGTGCCGGCCGCAGGCTGAGCCTGCGGCTTGCTGCGACGGGCGGGCTGCCCTAACCTTGCGCCCCTGTTCCGCACCCCCATAGGCAGGAGGGCTCCGCATGAGCGACGCTCCCGTTTCCGCTTTCGTCCGCCACCACTTCCGTCACTTCAACGGCGCCACGCTGGTGGATGCCGCGGACGCCTACAGCGCCCACCTGGCTGACGGCGGCGGCATGATGGTCACGCTGGCGGGGGCGATGAGCACCGCCGAGCTCGGCCTGTCGCTGGCGGAGATGATCCGCCAGGACAAGGTGCAGGCCATCACCTGCACCGGCGCCAACCTCGAGGAGGACGTGTTCAACCTGGTGGCGCACGATCACTA
>CAYPTW010000255.1:0-1600 GCA_964413755.1 uncultured Thioalkalivibrio sp.
TGCAGCTGCTGCTGCGCGCGCGCCTCAGCGTCTACGAGCCCCGCGGCGAGTACCAGCTGGTGGTCGAATACGCCGAGGAGGCCGGGGAAGGTGCGCTGCGCCGCCGCTTCGAGGCCCTGAAGGCTAAGCTGCGCGACGAGGGGCTGTTCGCCGAGGCGGCGAAGCGCCCGCTGCCGCGCTTGCCGCGGCGCATCGGTGTCGTCACCTCGCCGAGCGGCGCCGCGGTGCGCGACATCCTGCACATCCTCAAGCGCCGCTTCCCGGCGGTGCCGGTGATCATCTACCCCACGCCCGTACAGGGCGACGGCGCCGCGGCAAAGATCGCGGCCGCGCTGGCCACGGCATCACGCCGGGCCGAGTGCGATGTGCTGATCCTGGCCCGCGGCGGCGGCTCGCTGGAAGACCTGTGGAGCTTCAACGAGGAAGTCGTGGCACGGGCGATCCGCGCCAGCGAAATCCCCGTGGTGTCCGGCGTCGGCCACGAAGTGGACTTCACCATCGCGGACTTCGCCGCGGACCTGCGCGCACCCACCCCCTCCGGCGCTGCCGAGATGGTAGTGCCCGACGCGCTGGAGTGGCTGCGCCGCCTGAACAAGGATTCCGGACGGCTGCGCAACGCCATGCAGCGGCAACTCGGCGCCCTGGCGCAGAAACTCGACTGGCAACGCCGCCGCCTCGCTGCGACGCATCCGGGCAATCGCCTGCGGCAGCATCAGCAGAGGCTGGAGGAACTCGATGGCCGGCTCAGGCGCGCTGCCGAGAGCGCCATCGCCATACGGCAACGTCGCCTGGCACATGCCGGCGCGGTGCTTGCCGCGCAGTCACCCGCCCGCCGCGTACAGGCAGCTCAGGCGCGCGTCGACGGCCTGCAGCGGCGGCTGCACACGACGACGCGTCACCAGTTGCAGACCTTGCGCGCACGCGTCGAGACCGCGGGACACGCGCTGCACACCGTGAGCCCGCTCGCCACGCTGCAGCGCGGCTACGCTATCGCCACCGATCCACGCGACGGCGCCATCCTGCGCGACGCAGGGCAGCTCGCGGTTGGCGACCGGCTCGAACTGCGGCTGGCGCGCGGCCGAGTCGAAGCCGAAGTCACCGCTACTCGCGACGACCCGACCCCGGAAACCTCCTAGGCACTGCCGGCCGCTGCCGCGGCGGATCAGGTGCGGTCGAAGTAGCGCGCGATCACCGGCCGGAAGCCGTCCATGTCGACCAGGAAGGAGTCGTGCCCCTGCAGCGACGGTAAGGCCACAAACTCGACCTCCCGACCTTCGCGCTCCAGGCATTCCGCCAGCTGTTCCTGCTCGTGCAACGGGAACAGGAAGTCGGTCTCGACGCCGACCACCAGCGCGCGCTCGATACCCGGCTTCGCCAGCTCCGTGGCGACGCAACCGCTGTGCTCGGCAACATCGAAGAGGTCCATGGCGCGCGACAGGTAGAGGTAGCAGTTGGGATCGAACTGGCCGATGAACTTGTTGGCGTGATGCTCGAGGTAGGACTCGACCTCGAAATCCACGCCGAACTGGTCGCCGGCATCGTGCTCGCCGCCGGCGCGCTCGCGGCCGAAGCGCTGGTCCCACTCCTCCGCCGAGCGGTA
>CAYPTW010000256.1:0-1567 GCA_964413755.1 uncultured Thioalkalivibrio sp.
GCTTCATCGGCTCGCTGGCGATCTCGGTCACCGCGGCGACGTTCTCGCGCGCCGTCAGGCTCGGGATGAGGTTGTAGAACTGGAACACGAAGCCGACATGATCGCGACGAAATTCTGTAAGTTCGCGCTCGTTCGCGGCAGTAAGGTCATGCCCGCTGTACCACACCTCGCCCGAGGTGGCGCTGTCGAGCCCGCCGAGGATGTTCAGCAGCGTCGACTTGCCGCTGCCCGAAGGCCCCAGCAAGACCACGAACTCGCCGCGATACAGGTCCAGGTCCACCTCGCGCAGGGCCACCACCTCGACCTCCCCCATGGGGTAGACCTTGCGCAGCTTGCGGGCGCGGAATACGACCTCTTTTTCCATCCTCGCAGCATAGCCCCGGCCCGCGTGTTTGCCGATGCGGGTTTGGCGCAGGCAGCGAAATCGCCGCGCTTGCGGCACTTGTCGCGATTGCGCCGGTCACGCCGGCTCGGCTAACGTCGCGCCATGGCGTCGCTGCGTGAACAGGTGGAACAACTGCTGCCGAACTGGGAGTCCTGGTATCCCAGCCTGTTCGATGCCGCGCGCGATCTCGGCCTGATCCGCGCGCGGGTGTGCGATCCCGGCTCGCTGCTGCTGTCGAACCGCCACGCCGGCGTGAACAGCGAGGCGGCGCGCGCCCACCGCGAGCAGTGGAGCGTCGAGGACGATACGCCGGCCAAGCCGCGCCAGGCCCGCAAGCGCCGCTGACTGCCGGCGCGAGGCGCGCCTGCGCCGGTCCTCCACAATTTGGGCTTATCCTCGGGGGTGGTATGCGACTGACCATCACCACCAAGCTGTTCCTCGGCGTGCTCGCCACCAGCGTGCTGGTGGCCGCGGTCATGGCCGCAGCCGGGCAGTGGGGCTTCCAGCGCGACTTCCGCCGCTACATCGAGGCGGCCGAGGCGCGCCGCGCCGACGCCGTAGTTGAAACCCTGGCGGATATCTATGCCCGCAGCGGCGACTGGTCGGCCCTGGCCGGAGAGGAACGGCGCTGGCGCGCGGTGCTCCGGGGCCAGCCGCGCCCCGCCGGCAACGAGGCGCCCGAAGCGCTGCACCGCCACCGCCACGGCTTGCCGCGCGCCGCGCTGTACGACGCGAACGACAGGCTGGTGGCGGGTCGCGCGGTGCCGCTGGAAGGCGAGATCATCCGGCACCCCGTGGTGGTGGACGGGCAAACCGTCGGCTGGGTGGTGCGGACGCCGGCGCGACGCCCGACCGAGGCCACGGACCTGCGCTTCCAGCGCGCGCAGCTGCGCAACCTCGGCGTGGCCAGCCTGGCGGCGGTGCTGCTGGCGGCGCTGGCCGCGGCACTGTTGTCGCGCGCCTTCCTGGCCCCGGCGCGAGCCATCGGCGCCGCCTCGCACCGGCTCGCTGCCGGCGACTTCGACGCCCGCGCGGAGGTGCGCACCGCGGACGAATTCGGCCGCCTGGCCGACGACTTCAACCTGCTGGCCCGCACCCTGCAGCGGAACGAAGAGATGCGCCGCCGCATGATGGCCGACGTGGCGCACGAGCTGCGCACCCCGCTGGCGGTCATCCGCGCCG
>CAYPTW010000257.1:0-1565 GCA_964413755.1 uncultured Thioalkalivibrio sp.
GGCACCACGCGCGACGCGGTGGAAGTGCCGTTCGTGCGGGATGGCCGGCGCTACCTGCTGGTGGACACGGCCGGGGTGCGGCGCCGCTCGCGCGTCTCCGAGGCGGTGGAGAAGTTCAGCGTGATCAAGACCCTCGGCGCCATCGATGCCGCGTCGGTGGTGATCGCGGTGCTGGACGCCCGCGAAGGGGTCACCGACCAGGACGCCAGCCTGCTGGGGCTGGCCGCCGAGCGCGGTCGGGCCATGGTGATCGCAGTCAACAAGTGGGACGGGTTGCCGCCCGACCAGCGGGACGCCGTGCGCCGCCAGCTGGAGCTCAAGCTGCCGTTCCTCGACTATGCGCCGGTGCAATACATCTCGGCGCTGCACGGCACGGGCGTGGGTGACCTGTTTGCGCTGGTCGACGCCAGCCACGAGGCTGCGCATCGCGACCTGCCGACGCCCGAGCTTACGCGCGTGCTGCAGGATGCGGTGATGGCGCACCAGCCGCCGATCTCGCGCGGCCGCCGCATCAAGCTGCGTTACGCCCACCAGGGCGGCCGCAACCCGCCCGTCATCGTGGTGCACGGCACCCAGGCGGAGTTGCTGCCGGACAGCTACCGCCGCTATCTTGCCAACGTGTACCGCAAGGTTTTTCGCTTGCAGGGCACGCCGGTGCGTATCGAGTTGCGCTCGGGCGACAACCCTTACGCCGGCCGGCGCAACCCGCTCACGCCGCGGCAGCAAAGAAAGCGCGAGCGTCTCATGCGACACGTGAAGAAGCGTCGCTGAGCGCGCAGAGGAGCCCGCCATGGAACCAGGGAGCAAGATCATAAAGCCGCCGGCGTTCACGCCGACCGAAGCGCGTGCGGCGTCCGGCGCGCGGCGTTTCGTGCGGCTCGAGCAACCGTTCCGCATGCATCGCGGCGGCGTGTTGCCGCGCGTGGACATCGCCTACGAGACCTGGGGCGAGCTCAACGAGGACCGGTCCAATGCGGTGTTGCTCTTTACCGGGCTGTCGCCGTCGGCGCACGCCGCATCCTCGCCGGAGGACACTTCGCCCGGCTGGTGGGAGGACATGGTAGGGCTGGGCCGTCCGATCGACACGCGCAATTATTTCGTCATCTGCGTCAATTCCCTCGGCAGCTGTTTCGGCAGCACCGGCCCGGCGTCCATCGACCCGCGCAGCGGAGAGCCGTACCGCCTGCGCTTCCCGGTGCTCACCATCGAGGACGTCGCGGTGGCGGGCCGGGAGGTGGTGCGGCATCTCGGCATCCGACAACTGCACACCGTCGTGGGTCCTTCGCTGGGCGGCATGTCCGCGCTGGCATTTTGCGTGCTCTATCCGGAGATGAGCCGCGGGCTGGTGGCAATTTCCTCCGCGGCCCGCGCCACGGCCTTCGCCATCGCGTTGCGCTCACTGCAGCGCGAGATGATCCGCTCCGACCCCGACTGGATGGACGGGAATTACCCGCCCGACAAGCCGCCGCTGCGCGGTATGCGGCTCGCCCGCAAGCTGGGCATGATCACTTACCGCTCGGCGGAGGAGTGGGACCAGCGCTTCGGCCGCGAGCGCGCCGGCGGCG
>CAYPTW010000258.1:0-1563 GCA_964413755.1 uncultured Thioalkalivibrio sp.
GAGGAGTTGGTGATGTCCGGGTGCTCGACGCCGACGCCGGCGCAGAACAGCTTCAGGCCGCCGCCCGAGCCGGTGGACTCGACCTTCGGGGTCTTGAAGGTGGTCGAACGGCCGAAGTTCTCGGCGACCACGGTGGTGAACGGGTAGACGGTCGACGAACCGACAATGAAGATAGAATCACGGGCAGACTGGGCGTGGGCGGAGCCGGCAATGAGCAGCGCGGCAGCGACCGAAGCCGTCGTCAGGGTCTTCTTGATCACAGGTGTCCCCTCGGGTTGGGTTGGTTTGACTGGCGCAAGTTATACCGATGATGTGTTACAGCTTTGTTGCAACGAGCCGGAGGCAGCAACCTTGCGCGACACCGCTCAAAACCACCTAACTAAATAGATTACATGGACTTACAAAGGCAATCTCGCGCAATGTGTAATATTTCAGACAGCCCCGCAGTGGTGCCGGCATGAGTATAGGACAGGTCCTCGAGCTGGCCCGCGAGCTGGTACGCCGGCCCTCGGTGACGCCCGAGGATGCGGGCTGCCAGGCGCTCATGGCGGAGCGTCTCGAGCGTATCGGCTTTCATGTCGAGCACCTGCGCTTTGGCGAGGTGGACAATTTCTGGGCCCGCCGCGGCAACGCCGGACCGGTCCTGTGCTTCGCCGGCCACACCGATGTCGTGCCCACCGGACCGTTGGAGGCCTGGACGCACGACCCCTATGCCGCCGACATCGTTGACGGCCAGCTGTGGGGCCGCGGCACGGCCGACATGAAAGCCAGCCTCGCGGCAATGGTCGTCGCCTGCGAGGAGTTCATTGCGACGCATCCCGACCACGCCGGCTCAATCGCCTTCCTCATCACCAGCGACGAAGAGGGCCCGGCCCAGGACGGCACCAAGGCCGTCATCGAGACGCTGGAAGCACGCGGCGAGAAGATCGACTGGTGCCTGGTGGGAGAACCGTCCAGCAAGACACAACTGGGCGACATGCTGCGCATCGGCCGGCGCGGCTCGCTTTCCGGGGACCTGCACGTGAACGGCGTGCAGGGCCACGTCGCCTACCCCGAGACCGCGTTGAACCCGCTGCACAAGCTCGCCCCCGTGCTCGCCGAGCTGGTCGCGCTGGAGTGGGACGCCGGCAACGAGGCTTTCCCGCCCACCAGTTTCCAGCTCACCAACCTGCAGTCCGGCACCGGCTTCCGCAACGTGATCCCCGGCTCCGCCGAGCTCAAGTTCAACATCCGCTATTCCACCGAGCAGACCTTCGAGGGCCTGCAGGCGCGCATCCACGAGGTACTGGACCGCCACGGGCTCGACTACAGCATCAACTGGCGCGACGCCGGCCGTCCCTTCCTGACGCCGCCAGGCGCCTTCCTCGAGGCCGTGCGCGACACCGTGCGCGCCGTCGCCGGCGTCGACCCCGAACTCTCCACCGGCGGCGGCACCTCCGACGGGCGCTTCATCGCACCCACCGGCGCGGCCGTGGTCGAACTCGGACCGATCAACGCCAGCATCCACAAGATCGACGAGCACGTGCGGGTGGACGACCTGGAGCCGCTCAAAGACCTCTACCT
>CAYPTW010000259.1:0-1527 GCA_964413755.1 uncultured Thioalkalivibrio sp.
CGGCGCCGCACGCGCGAAGCCATCGGGGGAGGCGAGACGCGAGGGCGGGGGTGCGAACAAAACTGATATTTTACATTAATATGTGGCGGTAATGCATTGTTGGAATGTGGAGCCGCCGATGAAGACATCCCTGCCGAGTGAAGCCAACGAGCTGTCCGCGAGGTTGGAGAAGCACCCCCAGCTACGGGCCCGAGTCGAGCAGTTGCTGGACCTGTGCGAAGACGTTGCTGGCGACCTACAGCACGCCGATGACGCCGAGCGGCGGGTGATCGGGGAACTGCGCGCCTTGGGCCACGAGGTCCTTGAGGACTGGGCGACGGGACAAGTGGAGGCCGGCTGCGAGGTCCTGGATCGCACCGCGGGAGTGTGGCGCGAGGGTAAAAAAAACTCCGCTGGCACAGCCTGTTTGGGGACATCGAAGTCGAGGAGCCGCAGTACCGCGAAGGGACCCGACGGCGACGACCGCTGAGTGAGCGTGCCGCGGTGACTCACCGCGGCTGTTCGCAACCCCTGCAGCGTGCGCTGGTTGATTTCGCCGCCGACGTGCCGTTTGCGCAGGCCCGTGAGAAGCTGCACGAGCACTACGGGGTGAGCCTCTCGACGAGCACGATCCGCGCGATCACCGAGACCCATGCGCAGGGGTGTGGGCGCTTTCGCCAGGGCGAGCCGGCGTGGCCGAGCGAGGACGGCACGCCCGCGCTCATCGCCGAGATCGACGGCGGCATGGTGCCGATCGTGCACAGCGATGTGCAGCAGGACGACCGGCGCAAGGGCAAGCGGTTGCTTTGGAAAGAGGCCAAGCTCTGTTTGGCGCATGCGCACGGTAGCGCCACCCCGGTCTATGGCGGCACGCTGCTCGGCGGCGTGGATGAGGCCGGGCGAGAAGTGCGCGCATGCGCCATTGCCGCCGGTCTCGGCCAGCGCACGCAGGTCCATGCCGTCGGCGACGGGGCGCCTTGGATCGCCGATCAGGTGGCGCAGCAATTCGGTACGCAGGGGCATTATCTGGTGGACTTCTTTCATGTCTGTGACTATCTCGCCCCGGCCGCCAAGGTCTGCGCTCCTGAGGACCCGAACGCCTGGCTCGAGCGCCAGAAGGCGCGACTGAAAGCCAACCGCAGCGCGGCTGTCCTCGGCGATCTGCTCGGCGCCATCGAGTCGCCCTCGCTGCCCGATGAGGAGGCACCCGTTCGGCTCTGCCACCGCTACCTGCACAAGCGCCGCGCCCAACTCGACTACGCCGGCGCGCGTGCCGCCGGCTTGCCCATCGGATCGGGTGAGATCGAAAGCGCACATCGCTATGTGGTCCAGCAACGACTCAAGCGCCCCGGCGCTTGGTGGACCCCAGAGAACGCAGAGGCGATGCTTGCGCTACGCCTCGTGCGCGCCAACGACCAGTGGGCTGACTATTGGCAAGGCCTCGACAAGCAAGCCGCTTGACAGAACTGGCGGCCACATCAGTTTCGATCGCACCCGGGCGGCCGCCCGCGCCTGCAAAGGTTCTTCTGCTATGATGGCGCGCTATTT
>CAYPTW010000260.1:0-1511 GCA_964413755.1 uncultured Thioalkalivibrio sp.
GGCTTCATCCGGCTCTCTGGCCTCAGTTACCCTGCTGCGCCTCAGCTACGCCGTGGTTCGCACGCCCCAGGCCCTGGTGTCTGCTAAGGGTGGCTCAGGGTGCGGCCTCGACATGATGTGTCGTTGAGGAGTAGGCTGTAACCTTCTGAGAAGCTGAGAGAAGGGGGTACAGTCGTGGCGAAGGTGGTCGAGCGCGTGGGCGAGGAGGTCACGGTGGCGGTGACGGTCCGACTCAGCGGCAGTCTGCTGGAGATGGAAGGGGCGATCCTGGAGGCGACCAACGCCGTGGGGCGTTGCGCGACCGAGGAGGCACTGAGGCGGTTTGACACCGACGGCAGTGCGATCCGCGTCGGGGAGATCAAGCTGACCGCGCGCGGGCGGGATCCGAAGGAATACCAGACCCCTTACGGCGCGGTGCAGATCGAGCGCCATGTCTACCAGAGCGCGCGCGGCGGGCGCATCTATTGCCCGTTGGAGCAGCAGGCGCGGATCATCCGCGGGGCCACGCCGCGCTTCGCCAGCCAGCTCAGCCACAAGTATGCGCAGCTCAACGTGCGCGCGGTACAGAGCGACCTCGAGCAGAACCATGGCCGCAAGGTCGCCACCTCCTACATTCAGAACGTGACCGACTGGGTGGGGGCCATCGCCACCGCCAAGGAAGAGGACTGGGAGTATGCGCTGCCGGCGCTCGACGCGCCGATCACCACGGTCGCGGTCAGCCTCGACGGGGCCATGGTGCCGATGGCCGACAGCGACGGCTACCGCGAAGCGATGGTCGGCACCCTCTCGTTCTATGACCCTGCCGGCGAGCGCCAGCACACGATCTACCTCGCCGCCGCGCCCGAGTATGGCAAACAGGCGTTCTACCAGCGTATGGAACGCGAGATCCTGCGCGCCAAGCAGCACTTCCCCGCGGCGCTCTACTTAGGCATTGCCGACGGGGCGCCGAGCAATTGGCGCTTCCTCGAACAACACACGGATCGCCAACTGATCGACTTTTTCCATACCACCGAGTACGTCGGCAAGCTTGCCCAAGCGACCTATCCGCGCCGCCAGGCCGAGGCCAAGCGGACACAGTGGCAGCAGGCGCATTGCCAGCAACTCAAGCACGATCCCGCGGCCCTCGACGGGCTGATCGGCGAGGCGGCACGCCTGTCGCGTCGCGACGCCCTCGCGCAGACCCTGCGCGATGATGCCTACAGCGCCTGGACCTATTTCAACAACCATCGCCACCAGATGGACTACCCGGGCTTCCTCGCCGACAATCTACCGATCGGCTCGGGAGTGACCGAGGCGGCCTGCAAGACCCTGGTCAAGCAACGCCTGTGCGCCTCCGGCATGCGCTGGAAGACCAAAGGCGCCGGCATCGTGCTCAGCCTCCGTGCCCTGACTCATACCGTTGGCCGTTGGACGCAGTTCTGGCAGAAGATCGATCAGTTCGGGGCGCAATGCTGCGGTTGAGCACATTATGCGGAGGCCGCACCCTCCTAATGACAGGCAGTGTCTGGAAA